>NZ_JAKRFB010000104.1:0-4918 GCF_022348315.1 Alteromonas sp. MmMcT2-5
CTATTACGCCGCCAATCAGGTGGATCGATTACGGCACAAATGGGGTGGGTCCATTACGCCGCCAATGGAATGGATCCATAGCGGTGCCAATTAACAAGAGTAGCATTGGCTTTACTTCGTATTGTCTCAAGCGCGTTTCTAGCAATGTCGCTTCGCTTTCCTCCCTCAGCTTTGAAAGGCAGCGTCACAAAACACATCACATCGATATCGCTCTCTTTGGCTAAATCAATCAAGATTGGCGTTGCCCCACTTCCAGTGCCACCTCCCAGGCCAGCGATAATGATAATAAGGTCAGCATCTTTTATTAATGTCGCTAAGGCATCTTTGCTCTGAATGGCGGCGTCGCTTGCTACATCCGGGTCGGCCCCGGCTCCATATCCCTTTGTTTTTGCCTCGCCTATCAATACCACTTCATGATTTGTACACCTATGCAAAGCAGCGATATCAGTATTAACAGAGCTAAACCTGATATTTTCATGTGAGCAAAGACTGGCCATGTTGCTTATCGCATTGCCACCACAGCCTCCCACACCTATAACGTGAATATTAATTCGTTCGGTTCGAATGTCTTGCATGTACTTACTTTTGAAAACTAATGTCTTGTAAGCATGAAACAACAATGCGGCAAAAGATGACGCATAGGATTATCGAACGTATATTAGATCTATGCCATACCAGCTTTAGACGCCGAAACTACTCCTCATGAGAGTCTTTTTGAAGAGAAAGCCCATACCTAGAATAATGCTATTTCATAAACTCGCTACTTTAAGCTTGCTCTTTTGAGTCTTCCCTATCGAATCGTTGTATCTGAGTCGCTATATTGAGCTTCGCGGAATACCTCAAGTGTTCTTTCTCACAAGTCCAGATATGACGCAAAATATCGGCATACCTAGGGTTTGTTTTGGAAAGTAGGTAGAGTGGTAAGGAACAAAGCTCCAACGTTAACGAATCATGATTTACCATTGTTCCAGTAGTGGTGTAGTTCATAGACTCTGATAATGTGACGGATTTGCCTATATCGTGGAGAAGCGCCCCGACAATGCCTAAAGCTTTTTCCTCTTTTCGACCAGCCATGTTTTCAGCAAATAACTCTGCTACGCGTATACTATGTTTTAATAAACCACCAACGTAGTTATGATGGTAATTCAAGCTTGCTGGATTTCGAAGGAACGGCACCATTATTCTGCTTTGAAGCAAAGTGTGCGCGACGAAGTGCTTTAATGCGTCATACTCAATACTCTCGACAATTTTGACCAGGCGCGCCATATCTTCATGGTTAACCGAAGCATCTTTAGGAATTAAGCGTATATGCCTGTACTTTTCTGGAATTTCATCAACAGCATAAATAAAATCGGCAACATGTACCTCACCAACGGTTGTTTTAATTTTTTTTGCTTCAACGTGAACAAAGCCAAAGTGAGAAAAGTGTTTTATATCGCAATCAATCTGCGTGGCTATCACCTCAAATTCAGTAAATGCATCCATTAACGTAATTACCCAATACGGCTTACCATGCTGGTTTAACTTCGCTACGAGTCCAGCCATGCAGTAAAACCCTTTAAAACGAGCAAGTTTTTTCGCTTCTGAAAGCTCCGGCTGCAATGAATCAATTTTCATCGTTCTACCCTCTTTATTGATACCAGTATAAGCTTCAATCTAATTAACCTTAACAGTGTACTAAATGCTAAAACTATAAGTGCTGGCTGTTCTCACATAGAACGTTTGAAAGTAGTTGCTCGAACGCAGAACCGTCTCTACGAGTGAGGTTTGGTACGTAGCGGCTGTAAATCTCAAATAGCATTTTTGTGTTTGCGTGCCCCATTTGACGCGCTATCCATTCAGGCGCTTCACCTGATGCTAACCACAACGTTGCAGCGGTATGACGAGTTTCGTAAGGCCTACGGTATTCCATTCCGATTTTTTTCAATGTAGGTTTCCAAACCCGGTCTCTTACATTGCCATGATCTAGTGGGTTACCTTGGGAGTTCGGAAAAACAAACTTCCCATCTCCAGAAACGTCAAACTGATTTTGAAGTGCTTCTTTGACCAATGTCGACATTTGAATGTCGCGCATGGAGCCACGAGTTTTTGTTGAATCCATTCGGCCTTGAACAAATGTCTCTCTGATACTTATCGTACCTAATTCAAAATCAACGTATTTCCACATCAGGCCGTCAATTTCAGCTGTCCTCATTCCAGTAAAAAAGCGTACTGTGTAGTAGTTCCGAAAGTCGATACGCACTGTTTTTAAGAACGTAAGCACTTGTTCTAGTGAAAATGGATTAACATCTCGTCGGTCTACGCGAAGAGGCGCAATATTTTCAAATTGGCACCGGAAACCAAACCTGTCAGCTGCCTCCCGCAAAATCATGCGAAGCGGTGTCATGATATGGTTTACAAAATCGGTCGAAAGTTGAGTGCCATCAGCTTTTGGTTGCATCAGCTTGGCGCGATATTTCAAAATAGTCGGGCGGTCTATTTCGCTCACATCAAAACCCGTAAATTCTTTGGTGAGATAAGAAAATACGTAAATTCTCATGCTGCTGACGTAGCTCTGTTTCCAACGTACTTCGTTTTCAGAAAACCACTCCTGGGCAAAGTCTTCAAACGACGTATTATTATGCCCTTGAAGAGCGTTAGACGCTTTTTGGTACGTTGCCAGCATCGCTCGTTTTATGCGACTTGCCTGTTCATCCTCTTTCACAAAGTTCGAAGCCTTTTTAGAATCGGGAAAATAATCGCTGTACACAAAGCATTTTAAGCGGATATCTGACTCTATTTGCTTAAGTAGCTTTTCAAGTTTCTTCCTGTTAGCCCGCGTATCAGGCAATGCAGTTTGCTCTCTACATCGTGTATTTAGATACCTGAAATCAATATAGAGCTTGGATTCACGAACATTTATGCTACCCATGACACACTCTCCCAGATGCCATAGGAATGTATGAGGCATTTCGAACAGCAGATTCATACAAATACGCTTCTACCTCTTCCCAAATGTATAGAATTTTTCTACCATTAAACGGTCGAATGTAATGCTTACCTTCGATGAAAATAGAGTCTCGCAGCTCCGCATTGATATAGTTGGCGCTAAATTTAATTCGGGCTGAGAGCTCTTTTGCTGTGAGCAACGTTTGTTTCATAAAGGCCTCCTTTGACCTGTTTTCGTCTTCACAAGACAAATATACAAGTCATTTTTCGTCTTATCAAGACATTTTTGTGTATTTTTTGGTAACTGTATTTTGATTAAGTACAAGATAAGAGAGCTGGTAAAACAGAAATCCGAACAAGAAGGCAGAAAAATAACGCTTTCGTTTTTAGCTAATGAAGTAGGTATTCAAAGCTCTGCTATGAGTAAAATAGCCAACAACACTGGCTATCACACCAGCATCACTACGTTAGAGGCTTTATGTAAATTCTTTGATTGTAAAATTGAGGATGTAATTGAGTATGAGCCGGATTAGTGCACGGTTACAACGCTCAAGTATTTTGATAATTAAATAAACGAAAATCGTAATTTCATGCTTGTCAAATTACTTCTAAGGATTGCAAGTAAGCCAGGAGATATTATTAAGCAGCAGGTTTAATGGGTAGAAAGATGACAAAAAAGCTTCTTTGTGTGAAGGTAGAACTGCTCAAAACTCTTGATATGGGTGATTGAAAATTCATAAAGCCTTTTGGGGGGCATACCTTCGAAAATCAGTTAATTTTGAATTTGTGAACGCATACACCAGAAATGTACAACTATAGATGTAAATGCACAGGAGAGCTAACGCAATGAGTAATATTCAGCTTCTCGGAACAATAATGGCTATATTAAGCTTGGTTGTTTTGTTTGGTGGGTTTTATTGGTTGATAAGAAGAAATAGATAACGAAAATCTACTAAGCTTTTTATTATGGGAAATTAGTTTTCCCAATCGATTTTTATTTTAACTTATTAATTATTTTAGTGAAAAGGTTATCATGAGTACCCTTGAATTCGTAACATTAGCAATCACTCTATTTTTTACAGGATTAGGTGGAGTAATTTGGATTGCCAATAATTATTCATGTCGTTTACAACAGTTGGGAGAAAAATACATATCAAATAAATAATTTCAAAATGTTAAGTGCGCCTCAAGTGGATTATTTTTAAAATTTCGTTAGCAGGTCAGTTTTACATCACCGGAGACAATCAGAGTTAATCCAGATTTTAGCAACCTAGTAGTCTGCGCCACAATGACTTAGATTTCGCAGTCCCTTTATCATTTCTTTCTACACTATTCTTGCGCTTTGATGCGAGCACAGTAACGCTTTTAAACGTGGTGATCGTGTTCCCACTATCAATACGTATACACATAAAATCATCATCACCATTATATTTCATTTACACTCCTCACATGCTCAACAGCGACTATTTTTCTCAAATTTAAAAATACGTTTAATCGCTAGAAATCTCTTCTAAAATATTCGACTTACAAAATAGAGCAATTCTTGCTATCTCTTTAGCCGTATTACACAGAGTTGAGTTTGCAATTCCCCCCTCAATAGTCAAACTGTAATCCAAGGTGATCCCTGATGCATTTGACAAAGACAAAAATCCAAATGCGTTTTCATTCGTTGTACCTACTAGTCTAAATACTTCATCCCAGCATTCACTGTTATTTTTCATTTCATCCCTTTCACGATTATCAAACAAGATTGTTCTGAAACGCAGAATTTCTGGCTGTCTCGATGGAACCCATACCATTATTGTTATCTTCATTTCGACATCATGCACTATAGAAATAAACGTTAAATCTACTCTTGCATTACCAAATCCCTCTGATGGTTTTGAAACGGTGCGTATTTCGGTGAATCCGATCGGTCGTTTCGGTTTTATCCGATCACTTTTTCTTCTTCTTTTTCGTCCTTGCCAGTTTTACCTTAAGTGATCGGATT
>NZ_JAKRFB010000105.1:0-4424 GCF_022348315.1 Alteromonas sp. MmMcT2-5
TAGGATACCACCGTCCATCTGAGCAGCACCAGTGATCATGTTTTTAACGTAATCAGCGTGTCCTGGGCAGTCTACGTGTGCGTAGTGACGAGTAGGAGTGTCATATTCTACGTGTGAAGTAGAAATGGTGATACCACGTGCTTTCTCTTCAGGCGCGTTATCGATTTGATCGAAAGCCTGTGCGTTACCGCCGTAAGTTTTAGAAAGAACTGTAGTGATAGCTGCAGTTAGGGTAGTTTTACCGTGGTCAACGTGGCCGATTGTACCCACGTTTACGTGGGGTTTCGTACGTTCAAACTTTTCTTTTGCCATTTCTATTATCCCAGCAAAGTTACATTAAAAAATTTAGAAATTTTACATGAGCTGGGGAGAAATAAACTGGTGCTGATAGGCAGATTTGAACTGCCGACCTCACCCTTACCAAGGGTGCGCTCTACCAACTGAGCTATATCAGCACTGATTTGGAGCGGGCAGCGGGAATCGAACCCGCATCATCAGCTTGGAAGGCTGAGGTAATAGCCATTATACGATGCCCGCAATCCTAATTCTCTGGCCACCTCATAGAGAAAGTGGTGGAGGGGGCAGGATTCGAACCTGCGAAGGCTGAGCCGGCAGATTTACAGTCTGCTCCCGTTGACCGCTTGGGTACCCCTCCAGATTGATGGTGCCGACTGCCGGAATCGAACTGGCGACCTACTGATTACAAGTCAGTTGCTCTACCAACTGAGCTAAGTCGGCACTACATCAAGTGGGTGCGCATTCTAGAGTATTGTTTAACTCTGTGCAAGTGTCTTTTTGAAAATTTTTCAATTTTCTTTTTTGACCAATTTTTCAACTAATCAAAAACTTACGTCGACGTTCCCTTTAAAAGTTCACTTCGAGCGTAGCGGGCAAGACCCTGCATCACCAAATGAGCGAGGCGCATGTTATCAGCAGATTTTAAGAATGCAAACACTTTTTTGTCTCCACCCCCTAAAATTATGTCAAATTCGGTTTGTTTGCTTGATATGTAATCAACCGCGCTCAAATAAACACCATATAGGGCAGCATGACACCCTGTTGCCACACAATCTTCTGTATCGGTCCCCACTCCAAAGGTGGTCGGAATCTCATCATTCGCGAACACTTTTTTAGTTGAAGCAACTAATGCATTACGCATTACTTGAAATCCAGGTATGATCCAACCGCCTAAATGTTGACCATCTACGACAAAATCAACCGTTATTGCCGTACCTACATCCATAACAAAAAATGCTTTTTTTGACTTTTCTGCGCCGCAGACCATGGCAAGCCATCTATCAACGCCCATTTTTTGAACATTCGCGTAACTATTTTTTATGCCGAAGGCTTCTTTCTCTGTGTGCTTTTCTACAAAAACAATATTTCGCTCGTTACACATGGCGGATATTTCATCAACCAGCTCCTGATTTCTTACCGAAGCTATATACAAATAGGAAATTTTTTTCTGAGAATCGATAAAAGAGAAGAGAGAATTGGCATCTTCACATGCATTAGGCTCTTCTTCTGCATAACAAAGCAGTGAATA
Organism: Alteromonas sp. MmMcT2-5; assembly: GCF_022348315.1. NCBI lineage: Bacteria > Pseudomonadati > Pseudomonadota > Gammaproteobacteria > Alteromonadales > Alteromonadaceae > Alteromonas > Alteromonas sp. MmMcT2-5. The sequence goes on from NZ_JAKRFB010000105.1 coordinate 1,547, forward strand.
TTTTATTCGGGTGTTACCGATATCCACTAATATGACGTGGTTTTCTTCAATGTTGTTCATATTTTTGGTTTCAATCGCAAAGCAATGCGTAAAACGAACGGATAAAATGCTATTTAAAAATCACAAAGATGAACTACGAAGTACTTTTATTATAAATAATGGCCAAAATCTTCGTAGCTCAGCTATAAAGTAAAACAAAAATAAAAAGTTAATTGCCTCTAAGACTAACTTCACCACCGTGGAAACGGGTAATACCGTCTTGCGTTTCAACAAGAAGCGCGCCGCTGGCGTCCACTCCCCTATCAATTCCGGAAAAACGCTTCTCACCCATTTGTAAAACAATGCGCTTATCGGCGTATAAGTCGAGCGCTTCCCAATATGCAGTAAATGGCCCGAAGCCCTGCTGGGTAAATTTAGGTAAATAAGACCATAGCGATTTAATAATTTCTGCCGCTAAAGCATTTCTATCTGGGATAGTGCCTAAATAAGAAGCAAGATCGCTATGAGGTTGACCAACATCGTACTGATTATCGGGTACGCAAACATTTAAACCTATGCCGATAACACTATGCGCCGTAGCGCCTATTTGCCCTTCTACTTCAATAAGTACGCCCGCAAGCTTTTTACCTTGTAAATAAATGTCATTCGGCCATTTAAGTTCAGCGTCTTCTACGCCAAATTCTTTAAGTGCATCGCAAACAGCCAAGCCCACCAATAAAGAAAGCCCTGCCATGCTTTGATAACCGTCAGGAAAAGACCAGTACATAGAAAAAGTTAAGCTTCCGCCAACTGGCGCTAACCACGAACGACCATGTCTGCCGCGTCCATCGGTCTGAATTTCAGCAAAAACGACATCGCCGTTTTCAAGATCTTCTCGTTTACTGGCAATACGCTTCTTCATTTCCGTATTGGTGGAAGGTAATACCGACTCCACATCAATAACCGCTCGTTTTGTATTGCCTAAATGACGTTTAATGCTGTCGGCGCTTAACAATGGAAACCCTCGTTCTAAACGGTAGCCTTTACCTTTTACTTTAAATACATCTAATCCCCAATCGGCGAGTTGGGAAATATGGCCCGCAACTGCTGTGCGCGAAAGGCACACTTGCTGTGCAATGGTTTCCCCTGAGTGAAACTGGCCGTCGGACAACAAAGCGAGTATATGTTTTCTTATAGCTTTTGATGCTTGTCTCATAGCGAAATAAGTCCTTTGCTTCCTAATAAGCGCACTTCTGGCTCTAGCTGTATGCCAAACTTACCCTGTACGCTTGCTATGATATCTTTTGCCATGGTTATTACATCGTTTCCGGTGGCACCACCTAAGTTAGTAAGTACCAATGGCTGTGTAGGGTGGCATCGTACTTTATTCAAAGTCTTGCCTTTAAAACCTGCCTGGTCGATAAGCCACGCGGCAGGAATTTTTATTTGTTCTTTTTCAGTGGCTGGCAGCTCAACACCTCCGTGCACCACAAAATGGGGCACTGAATCATACTCTTGTGCAATCGCTTGAAACACTGCTTTTGAAACCACTGGATTTTTGAAGAAGCTTCCAGCATTGCCTAGCTCATTCGGGTCAGGAAGTTTATTTTTTCTGATTTCTATTACCTTACTATACACCTTTTCTGGTGTAGGCTCAGTGAGTGCCGCCAGTTCGCCATAGCTGGTTTCAAGTTCATAGTGCTTGGGAAGCTTAAAATTAACATGAGTGATTAGCACTTTGTTCGCTAGTGCGCGTTTGAACACACTATCTCTATAGCCAAACTGACAGTCTTCATTGCCTAACAATATCTGCTCGCCGGTTTCAAGAAATACACATTCTACTTTGTCGATTAACGTATTCACTTCTCGTCCGTACGCACCAATATTCTGAATGGGGCTAGCGCCTACCGAACCTGGTATTAAGGCGAGGTTTTCGAAACCATACCACTTCTCTTTCATACACAAAGTGACGAAGTCGTGCCAGTTTTCACCTGCTCCTACTCGCAAGTAATGATGACTTTCAGTATCGAAGTGGCTTATGCCCTTTATCTCGTTAACCAGAATTGTACCGTCAAAGTCGTCGGTAAAAATTGAGTTGCTACCACCACCTAATATGTAAATGGCTTTGTTCTTGTTTTTAGAAGTATTGAAGATAGACAGGAATGAAGTAACGTCGCTAAACGACTGGATAGAATCACACGACGCTGGAAGGCCAAATGTACTGTAAGCTTGTAGTGAAGGCATAGAAATATACGAACTGCAAAGAATTCGCTAATGGTAGGGTAACGAAGCAGCAAATAAAAGCGCAAAGAAGGAATAATATTGTTGCCGATATTGCTAAGCGCTAGAGCATTACCACTTTCATTCGTTAAAGTGAGAAAACGGAAGCTAGCGCTTATACGTAAATACAGAGAACTTACTGCTCTTTGGCTTTATAACCAATACGAAACCCTCCCCAATGTTTACCGTTCACATATATCGGTGCAGATAGATCATGCATGACCTCACCTGTATCTCGCTTGTAAGTTTGTAGCAAGAAAGTAGAGGTATTGCTGCCACAACGACTTCCGGTTTTGTCATCGAATATCCGTTTCGTTCTGTTATTTGCTAAATCCGTATCGTAATTACCAGTAAGGGGCTGACTAAATTTCTTGTTGTGGGTAGGAAAGTAACCATTTACGTCAACTGCGCCGGCATAAATAATGAAACTATGTGTTTCTAATAAAGGTTCTTGGATAGCTGGAAGTACGTCGTCGGTGAACTTATCAAAAGGTGTTGTGTGCTTTATAGGATTAGTGTTGAGACTGTAACTAATTTTGTGTAACTGCCTATCTCAATTTACTCTATAGAGAGTTAAGGATAGGCAGATGAACATGAATAAGAAAGAGCTTGAAGCTTT
>NZ_JAKRFB010000106.1:0-3724 GCF_022348315.1 Alteromonas sp. MmMcT2-5
CAGTAGAGTAGGCTGAAGAGGATCAATCAGATAATCCGCTGAGAAAGATTTTCTTCTTTACATCTTTGGCATTTTATCAACCAGAAATTCCGGATACCCAACTAAAAGAATGGATATTTTCCAGGCCCTTTGCCTTGGCCTCCTCCAGGGACTGACCGAATTCCTGCCCATATCCAGCTCCGCCCACCTGATCCTGACACCCGCCTTCTTCGGCTGGGAAGACCAGGGTGTCGGCTTTGACCTGTCGGTGCACGTGGGCACGCTATTGGCCGTGGTGCTCTACTTCCGCCGGGATGTCTTCAGCATCGCCCAGGACGGCCTGATTTCCATGGGCCAGCGCAAAATCGTCGGCCAGGGCGCCCTGGCCTGGTACCTGGTGATCGGCACCATCCCGGCGGGCCTCGCGGGCCTGGCCCTGCTCGACATGATCGACAACGAACTGCGCGGCGCCTCCGTCATCTTCTTCACCACCCTGGTGTTCGGCATCCTGCTGGGCATTGCCGACTGGCTGCCCAAACGCCAGCGCACCATGGATTCCCTGAACTGGAAAGACGCCGTTATCGTCGGCATCGCCCAGGCCATGGCCCTGGTCCCCGGCACCTCCCGCTCGGGCGTCACCATCACCGCCGGCCTGTTCCTGGGCATGACCCGGGAAACCGCCTCGCGGTTCTCATTCCTGCTGGCGATTCCGATTATCGTGCTGGCATCGGCGGTAAAACTGCTGGAAGTGGCCACGTCCGACGTAATCGTGGATTGGAATGGTTTCCTGATTGGCGGCGTCACCTCGTTCCTGATGGCCATTACCGCCATCCACTTCTTCCTGAAGTGGCTGAACAAAGTGGGTATGTGGCCTTATGTTATCTATCGAATTGCTCTGGCCGGGGTTATTTACACCGTTCTGATATAACCTTTAACCTCAACCAAGCGCCCTGCAGCATCAAACATCGTCGCTTTCGCAGAGCCCCTGGCGTTCAATGATATCGGCCCATTCGGTACTCCCCGGCCCGACCACACATTGCCCGCTCTCACGCAGCGCAAGACGCAGGTGGCATTTCCTGATCTCGGTTTCCAGTTCCTTCTCAGGAATGCTTTTCACTGCCGCCAGTAATTTCATATGGAAAGGAGAGCCTTTGCGGTTAAGTGTATAGAAAACCCACTTACCTTCTTTCTGGGCTGTCACCAGTCCTGCCTTTTGAAGAATCTTCAGGTTGCGCGAAACGTTATAATGGGCCTCTCCCAGAACATCCATCGCCTCGGCAACACAAATTCGCTCATCGATATGTACCAACAGCCAGAAAAGGCGCAGGCGATTGGCATCCGAGATAGCTTTTAACGCGTCTGTATAACATGCATCTATCATTCTATTTCCAAACCTCCGTTGGTCTGGATCTTAAGTGATTACTACTAGGCCAGCAATCGGGAACACAACAACCACCTTATTTGGAGGCTTTTCGGTGTTCGCTGAGCCCTTTCAGCATCAGAAAAACACCGGCACAAAACACCAACCCGGAATGGCAGCCATGGAAGACCAATTCTGCTTTACTGCCACCAGTAAACAAGGCGATCCAAAAGAAAGGGCAAAAAAGTCCCAACAGCGCGATAGAAAAACCGGGTCTGGCAGACGATGGCAGTCTGCGTTCCCTGACCACCTGCCACAAATGGGTGTAGGCGCATAGATTTGCTAAAACTTGCCTGACTTTTCCCATGCATCCCTCCCAGTCTCATTTATCCCCAGTAAAAACTGATTCAGCAACTGGCAGGTTGCGTCACTGTCGTCAGAGCCCCGTATTTCCCTGCGTGCCTGGGCCAGCGCATTGCTGTCGAATTTGGCTCCGCCTACATGCAGTAACTCATCCAGGGCAACGGCCCAGCTATTCTTGTCCATAACCTTTCCTTCAATAACGTAGAATACTCGATGATCTAACATATGCACATTTATGCGTTTGTGCATATTATAGAGTAACGTGACGTCCGGAGTCTGTCAACATAGATGGCACATGAAATGGTTCTGGCTCTTTAAAATCCCGCTGCCTGTGGCACCGGGTCCCGCTCGGGATTTAGGTGTACGATCTCAGGCAGGCTGAGTTTCCGGATGTCACCCGACCAGCGCTCCGGGTGGCGCTGCTTAGCCGCCTCGAAGACTTCCCGGCGCTGCGCCAAGATGCCCTTGGCCTCGCCGTTATGGCGCTGACTCGGCGTGACGTAGCGAAGGGCACTGTGCCGGTGCTCATGGTTGTACCACTCGGTAAATTGCTGAACCCAGTCCTGAGCCTCGGTCAGGGTAGCGAACCCCTCGGCGGGGAAGCCCGGCCGGTACTTGAGCGTCTTGAAGGCCGACTCGGCGAAGGCGTTGTCGTTACTCACCCGTGGACGGCTGTACGACGGGGTGATGCCCAGGTCGTAGAGCTTCTCCAAGAAGGTTGCTGCCTTCATCGGGCTGCCGTTATCTGAGTGAAGGATCAGGGGCTTGTGACGATCGGTGAGGTGCTCTCGCCAGCAGGCCTTCTGGATCAGCTCGGCGGCCAGCTCGCCAGTCTCCGTCTCGTAGACCTCGTGCCCAACGATCTTGCGGCTGAAGACGTCCATGATCAGGTACAGGTACCACCAGGTACCGCGTGCTGGGCCCGGCAGCCAGCTGATATCCCAACACCACAAGTAGTTAGGCGCCGTGGCTTGGTGCGTCGTCGGAGAGCGCTTGCGCTGCGGGGCCTGCTGTCGGCCCCGGTGGTGTTGCTGGTCGTATTCATGGAGCACTCGATACATCGTCGACTCAGAGGCCAGGTAGCGGCCCTTGTCCGCCTGATCGGCCACGATGAAGGCCGGAGGGCGGCTCCGGTACTCCGGGGCGTTGCACAGCGCCAAGACCGCCTCTCGCTCCTCAGGCGATAGCTTATTAGCCGGTTCCGGGCGGTCGGCGTCGGGGCGGCGATCCGCCGTCACCTCGCCTTCGGAGACCCAGCGATAGTAGGTCCGCACGTTAATGCCCATCACCTGACAGGCCTTGGCCAGCCGAGCACCGTCACGCTGGGCGTCTTGCACCAGGGTCACGATGCGCTGGCGATCCGGGAGGCTGGTCAGTCGTCCTCGTCGTTGGTCGTGCCCCAGATCGCCTCGGCCTTTTTTGACAGGGCCAGCAGCGCCGCCGTCTCGGCCAGGGCCTTGTCCTTGCGGCGCAGCTCACGCTCCAACTGACGGAGCCGCTTTTGCTCGGCCTTCCGCGCCTGGCGAAGCTGCTTGGCCTGCGCTGCCGCATCGTCGTTGGCGTTCATGCAGGCATCCCGCCAGGCCTCCACCTGCTCGGGATAGAGCCCACGCTCGCGGCAATAGGCGCTGAGTTCGGCCTCATTCATCGGGGCCGTTTCCAGGACGATCTGGAATTTCTCCTGGCTGGTCCAGTGATCGGGCTTGGTGGAACGTGATGGCAAAACCTGTCCTCGTGCTCTGGCCTGTTTCCGCCAATTGTAGAGGGTTGTCGCGGTGATGCCTTCCTGCTCGGCCAATTCCGGGATGGTCATGCTCATGGGCGGTGCCATCTTCTTGAGGATGGCTTCCTTACGTTCTGCGGGGTAACGCACGTTGTTCACCTCTCAATCCGTTTAGGTGACAACTACGTTGAAGCATAGGGCCTTGCGCGCATGGCCAAGGTAGGGCTGATCCGGCAGGAGAAACATAGCCGCACGATTGTCTGTATACCCGAGTATGGGCACCTAGAGAATTTGATCGG
>NZ_JAKRFB010000107.1:0-3719 GCF_022348315.1 Alteromonas sp. MmMcT2-5
ATGGCAGAATATTGGAAGGTAACCCACCGCCACAGACCATATAATATAATACCTGTAGCGTTCTATGTTACTTTAGAGGGGAAAATCCCTAGAACCCCACTAAGCTTTGAAAAAAACGCCCTCGGTTTGAAATACACCACTCAAGATAAACGTCGAAAGAATGCAGTCCTATGAGCTTAGCCATATCGCTATTCCAAGATACACTGGAGCGATTTTTGAAAGAAATAGGAAAAGCGTTCATCTTAAATCCAATGCGATCCGAGCACATAAGCTTGTGTTTAACAGCTTGTTCTTTATGCCCATGTTCCCAGTCATAGAGATAACTGTATAGCCAGGCAATCTTATTATTGTATTGATATTTAAGACGCTCTTGTACCTGCCCATCCCAGTTGCCCACATCGAAAGGTCCCTCCATTGCCTTTTCTAGATCAGCCAAGTTTTTAAACTCCGTTCCCCATTCCAAGCCACATACCCAAACACTTGAATCTAAATTTCCGCCATCACAGCCGTAGTGGGAACATGCAAATTGTTTGAATTTTTCATTTAACTGGCGCTTCGTCATTACTTTATCCTTTCAACTTATACACAAAACTTACATCTAACCTGCGTCATAACTTGTCGCAGAGTTCAAAAATTATCTAATTTATACAAATTGGATAATGCGGTGACTTCATTTTTAATTGTTTGTCGCAAATTCGTAGGCGCGAGCACTTCAATACTGCTCCCTTGTGAACGTAGCCACCATCTGAACTGCCAAGAATCCTTGACGGTGGCAGTTAGGTCAAGCCAGTCAGTATTAGTTTCTTTAACCTGCATATCATGCGATAGCGGAGTCTCAAAAAGATAGTTGATGACCGAACGATGAATTCGAGCTTCAAAAGCAATGTCACCACTCAACCTAAATTCAGCAGCACCAGAATCGATATAATGTTGCAACGAAAAATTTACTGGCTTATCAATATTCTCTTTTAGTTGTTCAGCGACATTTATTCTCTGTAACGCATATAAACGGACATCTTTGTAACTAAATGCTGTGGCAGCTAAATAAAGTATCTTACCTCGCTGAATCAACCCGAGGGGGTGTAACACGAGTGTTTTAGCCTCTTCCGCCCAAACACCCGAATAAACAACTTTCACTTGCTTATCATCTAGCAGAGCACTCTGGATAATGTTAAGGATTTGTCCGTCAATAGCTGGAGGGAGTAACGGCATTGATGGTGTTCGAATGGCGACTTTATCCGTCCATTGAGCAAGAGCATGATCTCGATTAGCTTCTTGCAAATGTTTTTTAGCATATTCGAAGCGTGGCTTTAATGGTCTTAAAACCGAGGGTGGCAGTAGTGGAGCGATAACTTCTTCGGTTATTGCCAGGGAAACACAATCACTGATGCTGAGATTAGGTATATCAAACGAAGCATTATCCATCCAGCGCCAGCCATAAGGTCTACTTTTGTCATTACAGAGCAACGGAAATTGTCGAGACAGCTCATTTAAATCTCGCTCTACAGTACGCTTTGAAACATTAAAACCTAAGCTTGTAAGCCTTTCTACTAGTTCTCTGGCCGATATACCTACGCCAACTGAAGGTAAGAGTCTCAAGATTTCCCACTGGCGACTTAGCGTATTCCGTTCTGTTATCTGACTCATCTCAATTCGTCCTTACACGTGCGACACATATTGTCGCGCCTTTTAATCACTATACCTTACTGAATGATCATTCGAAGGAGTGCAAAAATGCTCTACAAAATAGAAGAACAAACCAACGTTTTTAAGAAATTAGAGCCTTTGGAGTTTAAAGACTTTTCGAGTTTTGGAAAGCTTGCGGATAATCTAGAGAACTTAATTGCAAGTAGTATTTTAGATGTATTGTTTGAAGAAGCTAGATTAATGCCTGCGTTTCAGCGAAAGCAGCGGCCAGTAGGAGCGGATATATATGCTCTCAATGAAATAGGTGAATTATTATTGTTTATCTTAAAGCGTTCAACTGATGGGGAAGACGCCGTCAATCAAGCTCTAAGATACATGCAAAATGCTGGTCAATGGAGCAACCAAAAATTAGAAGAAAAATTCATACGGCATAGTCAAAACGAAACGTCTCTAGTTCAAGCTCACAAAGAAGCTTTCGGCCTTGAGCACGAACTAGAGCCTGAAAAAATGAACAATAAACAACATCTATTTGTTATCGGCAGTGCAGCCGATCAATCACTAATTTCTCACGTTAATTACTGGAAGAAAAACGGTATTTCTATTTATTTCCTACCATATAGGTTTTATGAACTCGCTGGAGAAAATTACCTTGAATTCTTTGCACTTCCACATGATCAACACAAAAACCCAAGAGATGTGAAAGGCGTAATATTCGACACAAATCGCCGTTGGGACGAGAACTCTATTTGGTCGATGATAGATAATAGTCGTCTTGAAGCATATGGTGACGCAAAGAATTTTGTTCACGATATTCATGTAGACGACATTGTTTTCTTTTCGCACGAATGGTGCGGCTTAATTGCTGCCGCAAAAGTAAAAGGTGAGATTAAAGTTCTAGACAGTGAAACTCTGTATCGAGATGTAGAATTTTTGACTCCTACCCCGAACCGGAAGGATAACAGAATGTTGGCTATGCCTTTTTCACAAGTGAAACTAAAAACGGGTAAAACTTTCTTTTGGGCTAGAACTATAAAGATACCTTATCTGTCAAAAAGTGAAGCACTTGAGTTAGTTGAAGTTCTTAATAATTATTTGTATCAAACATAGAAAGTCGCGATTGCCGGAATACTTCGTAGCCGCGCCTTTGAGTGCCAGATGTTTGCCTTCTTGAGCCAGTGACTCTATGGGACCTAATCGTACGTGAAACGGAAGTTGGTAATTCGAGGCCCAAAGGTCGGCAAAGTACGTGTAACGGTCCCCCTGCTATTTAAAAAGAAACTATTTCGTTATGTTTACGATAGTATTGAACATGCGGCTCAGAAGGTAGGACTATTTTGTAGGGGGCACTCAATTAAATGAAAGCTTACAAAGCTGGAGGCAGGAATGTTTGGACTCTTTCGTAATACCAAAAAGGAGCAGCTATCAAGCGGCCCCTTTGGTGTAACTATTGGTGAGCAGGCAGTGGGTTCTAAAATCATAGGTGCTCCCGCATCGTTCCCTTACCCTTACGGTCCACATGGGGAGTTGTTTGATGAAAAGTATAGGCACAGTTTTCACAGAATTAACCCCCCCGAATTTCACCAGTTATTTCATTCTTTTTATGGTCGCTATGTTAACCCATTCGGGAACGGTAGAAGTACTGGTCTGTCCCGCGTCATTGCATGTTCAGTGGAGTTTGACGAACGAGAAACAAACTGCGTTCTCGAATTTTTTCGTTTTACTGAGAGACTAGAAGCAAAATACGGTAAGTGTCACGTTGTCGATAAAAGAGCTGATATTCTCAATGCCGATTCTTTTGCTGATAAGAAAATACCTGACTCGATATGGCTAAAAATAGTTGATTCAGAACCGCGTCAAGCTTACTTAGCATCTTGGAATCTGATGAGTTTAAACAACAGAATAGATGAAGTGAATTTGAGTCTTTATGTAAAAAGCATACTAGGACTTAAAAATATTAGATATGACCAAAGCTACTTGGGGTTCTAGGGATTTTCCCCTCTAAAAAGACATAATCCTCTGTAGACCACACCAATAAATGGCTGCGGAGGTGGTTTACTTTCAGCTTGGAGCCT
>NZ_JAKRFB010000108.1:0-3689 GCF_022348315.1 Alteromonas sp. MmMcT2-5
CATACCTGGATTACAAAAGTCCAAACCAATATGAAGCTGACATGGCTAACTTAGGAAAAGCTGCTTAACTGGGTTGTGTGAATTTGCTTGACCACGTCAATCAGATAAAAGACATTATAAAGCAAATTGAATATGGCTGGGAGAATGGAGACGGTGCCCCCTTTAAAAAGCACTTTTTCGACTTTAAAGGCGCAAGATACTTTGAATCTGGCGGACAGAATGTAGGGTTAAGTGACTTGATAGAGCATCATGTTGAACCAGAAAAGGATGCCTTAGTTTTCTTAAGTTTAGATTTTTCTAACATTCAAACTCATGTAGAAGATGATTTTGCTTGGACACTCGTTGATACAACCGTTCAAGGAGAGGTTAGGAAGTCTGGAAAAACTTTCAACAAAACGGGGTTTCAAACCTTTCTTTTTAAAAAAGTTAACGGTGAGTGGCTGGTAGTTCACACGCATTCCTCTAGTAGAAATCGTGCAAAAGACTAGCGAAATAAATGTATTGAAAGCTACATTGGTAATATCAACGGTAGCTTTCCAGTTTGCTCAAGATCAGAACCATCTCGGCTATCCTATTGCCAAAATGCCTTACACTTCATATTGGCACGAACTAAGCTTCCCGCCAGCCAATGAACCGTAAGCGTCCGATAATTCCACCTAGCGCTTAGCAAACTGCCATGGTAGCAGTTGCTCGATGTCGACGTCAGGCTTGCTGAGTTCATCAAGGCAAGTCATCACATACTCGAATACGTTCAGGTCGTTGGCTTTAGCCGTTTCGATGATGCTGTAGAGAACAGCGCTGGCGTTGGCGCCCGTGGCCGTTTGGCTAAACAGCCAGTTTTTTCTACCTATGACGAACGGCTTTATCCCGCGCTCAGCGCGATTATTATCGATACTCAATAACCCGCCGAGTGTATAGCGTTCCAGCTTTTTCCATTGGTTTAAGCAGTATTGTATCGCTTCGCCCAACTTGGTTTTGGGTAACACTTGTTGAGCCGATTTCATTAGCCACATATGAAGCTGGCTCAGTAACGGCACACTTTTTTTATCGCACCTCTACCGTTTTATCTTTTAGCTGGGTTTCTAGGCGGTAGAGTTTTTGGATGTGATTGAGTGCCCAATCCGCTTTGCCACTGCCTTTCTTACCTGCGCCTTTTTTGGCTTCCATGAACTTACGGCGTGCATGTGCCCAGCAACCAATGAGTATGGCTTGCGTTTGCTCGTAGCCTTGATAGCCATCCACTTGTAAGTAGCCGCTGTAACCTTTAAGGAAGTCTACGGCGCATTGCCCAGCGCGACTATTGTGATAGTCGTACAGCACGATATTAGGTATCTCTGTCCCCGAGATATTACCGGTAGGTGAGTCAGCGCCACTGGCGTACAACCACATGTAGCTATTCACTTTCTCAGATTCAACGACCTTCAGCGTGGTTTCATCCGCCGCGATAACCGGTTGTTTCAGGATATGTTGATGGAGCTGGTCATAAAGCGGTTTAAATAGCTCAGCGCAGCGGATTATCCAGTCAGCCATGGTTTTACGACTTAATTCGATACCATGCTGTTTGAACATAGACTCTTGTCGATACAGCGGTAACCCATACTGATATTTGCTGGTAATGATTTGGCTTAATAAACTTGGGGTCGCATAACCTTTAGGGATAACGCTGTGAGGTACAGGCGCTTGTTTTACTGTGTTGCTAATACCGTCTTTCTCACAGGTACGACACGCATATTTAGGGCGAACATGCTCAATCACTTTGACCTGAGCAGGAATAAACTGAAGCTTTTCTGACTTATCTTCACCAATGCGATGTAGCTCACCTGCACAACAGCCACAGACTTTTTCTTCGTCGCTAATATCGTGAACGATAACCTCACGAGGTAGGCCTTTGGGTAACGGTTTACGTGTGGGCTTTTTACGCGTGTAGCTTATGGCTTCTTCTTGCGTATCTGATTCAACAGCAAGCGCTTCCGCTTCATTAAACAACTCACCTTGCCCAGGATGACCTTCGGCGCTTTGACCGAACTGTTTATGCTGGGAAATACGAAACTGCTCCTCAAGATATTGATAGCGAGACATCACCTGCGACAACACCTTTTTCAATGTTGCTGGGTCATCAGGTAAGCTTTCGATATCAATATTCATGGTCTTATTATAATGTAATAATGCATTGATTTACCGACATTATTAAGACGATTTCGTGATCGTTAATCGCTACTTATGATCACAGGTTATAAGCCGGATGCATTGTAGTGCAACGGCTGATGGCCTATTACATCGTAGCCTGATAACAGCCACTGTAACTGCTGTTCACTTACATTCAGATGCTGTAAGTTAGCATCGACAGGCCACTTGAACCGATGCTTCTCGAGACGTTTGTACCAAAGCGCAAAGCCCGTTTTATCCCAATAGAGTATTTTGAGCTTATCGCGCTTTTTATTGCAAAACACAAACAGCGCATCACGAAAGGCATTGAGCTCCATGTTCTGTTCGACCACTACAATCAAGCCATTAATCGATTTACGAAAGTCGACGATATCCATGTATAAATAAACGTCGGCAGGCTCAACAAACATCTTCATTCAGCTAGTGCCTTCATCACGGTAGCAAGCCAGTGAGGGCTAACATTCGTTGGCACGCTAAGATGAGCGCTCCCAAGTTGCAGAAGAAGTTCGCCACCGGTCTCATCGGTGTGTGACTCAACCTTTGTTACTTCACGTTTGACGTGAACGAACTTGCTATGAGTACGCTGAAGACGAATATCACGTCGCCTGGTGTAGTAGGTTTGGACATTAATCTGTTGCTGGCGGCAAAACGCCACCGCTGTGAGTCCACTTTGTTTTTGTTGCTCAAATAAATTGAGCCAGTCTTCTACTTCTCTTCGTTGATGATGCGCCATGGTCATTCTCCTTAACAAAGAGAGCACCATGACGTAGAAAACCTATGAATTGAATGTGGGGATTACCGGACGGACACAATGAACCCTTATTATTCGTTTTTGCACAGATTTTTAATCAACATCGAATCCTTAAACACTTGTCCTCCCAACCTACATTTTGTTCCACATACGCTATTCTCAAAAGGTGCAGAGAAATATGAAAATCGTTTATTTTGGAAACGACTTATTCTCGAATTGTTTGTCACTTCTAATTAAAAATAGATTGAACATTGAACGCGTTTTTATAAACGATGTTCAGGAAAATGCGAGCTTCATCAAACGAATTTGTCGTAAATACAATATTGTTTATTCCACTGAAAAACCAAGTATCGTGACTCTTAAAGGATATTTAAATGACGAACAGACAGTCTTTGTTGTAGCCGATTACGGATACAAAGTACCCACAAACGAAATAAAATATGCGATTAATATCCACCCATCTTTACTACCCAAAAGTAGAGGCCCAACCCCACTCACCTACATTATCGACAACCCTGAGAACGCGGGTGTTAGCATTCATAAACTCACTGAGAAACTTGATGCAGGTAGCATCCTAATCCAAGAGAAATTTGAGGTCGAAAACAATGAAACGATTTCATCATTGATGGTCAAGTCTCAGTTACTCGCAGAAACTCTGTTAGAAGAATTACTTAATAACTTTAATGAGCTTTATAATAACGCCACACCTCAATTGGAAAAGCTAGCGTCATTCCAAAGTCTACCTCCAGTAAAAAGAAGGTTTGTAAATTGG
>NZ_JAKRFB010000109.1:0-3321 GCF_022348315.1 Alteromonas sp. MmMcT2-5
AGAAAGTGTTTAGGCTTCAAGCAGCCAGCGATTGTATTTAAAGAAATGGCATTGGCTGCTTGATATTGACGAGTGTCGCACTTCGCAGTTGAATTCGGGACTCTTTACGTGTTTTCTCTAATAGACTCTGATAGTTTGTACCTTGCTCATTTAGCTTTCGTTGCATATTTCGAAGACTAAAACCTAAAGATTCAGCGATCACTTGCTGAGAAGGGCTACCAAAAGGTAAAAGATCAAATATCTTTGACTTTACAACATGTTTTAAATCATTTTTATCTATACGAGACATGAACTCTTCAAGAATTTTTTCATGCATTTGAGTTATTAATGAATTAGTCGTTATCAATTGCTTTTGAGTTTGTTCAAGATCAAAAACAATAGTTGTTTTTTCTGCATTAAATACAACATCACATTTAAAGTAGTCATTTAAATAATCAGTATCATGATTAGGCTCGGGAAAAGAAAACAACACTTTCAAAGGTACAATATTTGCTCCTGCTAACTCCCTAGAAAATTTAATTACAGTGAGAATAAAAAGTTCAACTCCAACATAAGATAATACAGGGCTCGCTGTACTTTTATGGCAAAACAAATTCATATGAACCAATAATTGACTATTCCTTTCTAACGCCGTGAGCTTACATGTATTTGATAGTACTCTTTTGTAGTTAGCTAAGCATTGGAGAGCAGCTTGTAGGCTTTCAGACGAGACCATGGCATAACCAAGAGCATGAAATATATTAGGATGAAACTGATTGGCAACAGAAATGGAGAAATCATGCCGATTCAACTTAGCGTTAGTATAATTAAGTATTTTAGTTATATTTTTTGCTGTAGTTCTTGATTCTGGGTTATTAAAAGCACGGCTATCAATCTTAAAATTTTGACATGCTTCATCAAAATCAAGATCAAATAACTCCATTGCACGCTTAATAGAGATCATCCAACCGCTCAGTACCGTATAACTTTCTTCCATATTTTACTTCCACAAATAAATGTAGACCCCAATAAAATGATTAAAAATGACAAAACAAATACATTTTGACGTAAAAAGCACTAGTTAAAACCAACGCCCTACGTCATCTTATGTAACAAGTTAAACATAAGATTAACAATATCCTCAAGATGGTATTAAATTTCTTCTTGCCGCTGGAAATGCAGGTGTTGAAGCATCAACCAATATCGTAATTGAAGAAGCACAAAAATGAGATGCTTATTTGGGTCTATTCCGTTGTTATTATTATTTGTTTAATTACCTTTAGATCGGTGCCTGTTGTTGTATGCATCATAGTTCCTTTGATTGTCACTTCGGTGTTAAGTCAAGCGTTAATGGCCTTTGTAGGTATAGGCGTTAAAGTTGCAACATTACCTGTAATTGCATTAGGTGTCGGGATTGGGGTTGATTATGGCATCTATATTTTCAGTAAAATAAAAGAAGGGCTTGCCATGAAAAAGTCACTCTATATGTCTTATTTATATACATTAAACCAAACAGGTAAAGCAGTAGGCTTTACTGGCGTAACTTTAGCAATATGTGTAGCGACATGGGCTTTCTCTCCAATCAAATTTCAATCCGATATGGGCTTATTATTAACCTTTATGTTTGTTTTTAATATGATCGGTGCGCTTACCTTAATTCCAAGTTTAGCTTGGTTATTACGTATCGGAAAAAGCCAGAGCGAATCTTAGATCGTAAACTACTAATAATACTTTAACGATGGCTACATCGTTAAAGTATTAAGCTTATCTTATAGATATGCGTTTAAGCAAATTCAAGGATATTAAGTGACTTTAATTAATCATACACATGTTCCAGGACATCATTGTTCTAGTACTGCAATAGCAGACTTGGTTCGTTTTCATCATTTCAATTGGAGTGAAGACTTCTGTTTTGGTATAGGCGGCGGCTTAGGCATTACTTATTTAAAAACACCGTCTTCATCCCCTACTCGCCTGCTTCATACACGCTCTTTAGGATATGAAAAACGCTTTTTCAATGCTATTGGTGTAGATGATTTTTCATGGTTAAGTGGCCGTACGGAAGAAGAAAGCGAGAAACAACTTCTTTGTGCCATAGACGAAAACCGGCCTGCCCTACTGCTTAGTGACATATTTTATTTACATTACTTTAATTCATCGAGTCATTTTCCGGGTCATGGAATTATGGTTTGGGGTTACGATAAAAACGATAAAATTTTTTATGTAACCGATACCGAAAGAGAAAACTTAGAAAGCGTGCCTTTTTCTGATATGAGAAAAGCGCGGGTATCACAAATCCCCCCCTTTATATGTAATGGTGATTTTTATGCTCCGCATCATCTATCCAAACCTACAGATTTACAAACACTATGCAAATTGGCTATTAAGGAAAATGCACATAGGTTGCTTAACTCAACTGACCATGCAAGCGGCTTTTCTGCTTTGCACTCCCTGACCGATGATCTCAGTAATTGGGCCGAATCTGATGACTGGCAATGGAACTGTCGATTTGCCTACCAAACCATTGAAAAAAGAGGTACAGGTGGCAGTGGTTTTAGAAAAATGTATGCTCGATTCTTAGCTGAAGCGGGTCAACATCTAGAATCTATTAAAACCTTAGAATTAGAAAATAAAATGCTTGAAAGTGCACAGAGTTGGCATGTGCTTTCAAACGCTTTTAAGCAAACCTCTGAGAACAATAAACCAGATTTTGAATTTATTAAAAAATGTATTAAACAAGTGATTGCAAAAGAAACCATCTATTGTGAGAGCGCTTTATTAGTTTAAGTTTATAACATAATTAAAAAATAGAGGAATACTGATGGATACTTCCAGAAATATAATTAACAGAGTTGCCATGGGTGATGTTTTTAGGCGTAAAGCAGCAACATCCCCGAACCTTGATGCCATTGTGGAATACAGAAACAATGAACGGCTTGCCTATACCCATTTAGCGTTAAATAAAGCGCTAAATAAAGTTGATCATATGTTAAGAGCGTTAAATATAAAACAAGGTGATAGAGTTGCATTAGCCAGTCCTAATTCAATTGAATTCGCTCTCGTTATTTATGGTTGCATGAAAGCAGGCGTTGTTGTTGTACCTGTAAATTATTTACAAGGTCCTTCTGATTTGGTTTTTACGCTTAATCACTGCGAAGCTAAAGCGATATTTATTGAAGATTCATTAGTTGAAAAATTTGAAGAATGCAAACACGAACTCAATGTTTTGAAACATTGGATTTCAATACTGAGGGATCCCCACGAATTTAGCATGTAATCTTGCTCATGCAAGCTTCAGCGGTGAGTTCATCAAGCCAGCGGATCGTCTTTTTCCACTGATGC
>NZ_JAKRFB010000110.1:0-4049 GCF_022348315.1 Alteromonas sp. MmMcT2-5
TGAAGAAAAAGGGCTTGATGATATTTATATACACTCCAAGTTAAATAGACTGAGCGTAGCCAAAGACAACCTTGAATTACTTGCGATGACGAGGTTTCTAGACGACGAAGGGAGGCATATGCTCGCTCATAGAATTCACTATAAGCTAAAAGACCTTCATGGTTTTTACGCTGTTTCGGCGCGCTTTTCCGAAAAAGCATAGTTTTACGAATAGGAAGTTGCAAAAGTTAACTCGAACTCGGATAAATAGCGAAGCTTTAAGAGTTAATTTGTTGCTGTCCTAAAATTGAATGAGGAATTGTACAAACCAATGATAGGGAACCATTTTTGGTGGGGGAGTACTATTTCGACATGAGCATTTAAATTTCAAAGCGCTAAATGGTTAGCATGATTTCAAATTTGGAAAGACTATGAATTCAGATTCTAGCACCGAAAACATAATAGAAACGCTCAAGAAGTGGACAGATGATGGGATTAGCTCACCGTCACTATTGATATCGTTGGATGACGACTTGTTTTACGTAAGTTACTATCAAGGCATGGGAAATTCAGATTACTCTTCAATTGACAAGTTTTTACCTCAATATAAAACAGTTATTGAACGGCTCTATCGGGAAGGTAAGTTGAAGGTATCGGGGCAACCATTTTCTCTATACCCCAACAGTGACCGATTTAGAAAGCTCAGACTGGAACTGGGAATATGAAAATAAACGAGCAGACTAGATAATCTTAGGTAGTGATTAGCTGAGAAGAATTTAGCTCAAATCTAATCTGACGCTGGCACCAGAAAAACTGGGTAACTGTCAGATCAGGTCCGAGCTAGTACATCTAATGTGTGAATTTGACCCGCGTACTACCTCTATTGGTAGACTTTCGAAGTTCGGTCTTAGACAAGGCCAAAACGAAGTAGAAGAGCTCTTGAGGCGAAGAATGTACCTATATCGACCAAAGCTCCCTCTTTATTTGGTTTCCGACTGACCTTGCTTGTTAGCCACACATTGCTCCAACGCCTCTACAGCGGGCCTGAAATAAGTATCAATACAAGATTGCAACTGGTAACCGCTAATCTTGCCATTAAACAACTTCCTTTTTTCTTTTAGCAGCTGGATCACACTTCTGAGCCACTCTAATTCAGAAAGGAGTAAGTGGTTAATATCATCATACTTGTACCTTTTCGAAAATGCATAACAAATTGTATTTTTTGAATTCGGTATGGCATTTACAAATGCTTCAACGAACCTTTCTGCATCGATATATTGAAAAATGGGTGTTTCGTAGTATATGTTATCTGAATGGTTGCTATGGGTTACTTTCCGATAGAATAAGTCGGGATCTTCATTTATCAAACGAATCAACTCATCTCCCGCAGTTGGATATTCTTCAATCACTGCCTGCTCAGTTAGCCGCTCTATATACTTATTTAGCTCCTTGAACTCAACAGAATCTTTTTCATGAAAGCCAAGACCGCCCCAAGATTCATGCTCTCTAAACCTAGGCTCACGCGAAGTTTCCGAATAAAGATTTCCAGTCTCCTTAAGGTGATCAATGTAGGATCTGGAAAATTCAATAATGTCCCGTCTAGTATTCTTCACCAGTTCTATTTTGGATAGCCAGAGAAAAATACCAACAACATGTCTAACAACACCTAACTCCGTGTATCTCATATCGAAGAAATCCCTTTCCACAGATTCGAGCACATTATCAAATTCATCATCACTCAACTCCATTGAGTGCCACAAGCTAACCCAATCAGGAGTATTCTCTGTTAGGTAATATTTCGACTTTTCTAGAGATTCTTGCACTCGCTCTATAGCGCAGCAGCCTTTATCAAAGAAATCCACCCAAACTGACTCTTCAATTAATAACTCTCTTAGGTTTACATTTTTATATTTTTTACTGACTCTTTGATAAAGTGTTTCTTCTGTATTTTCTTTATCGCTATCGAGCAAACTAGAGAAATATGAAGTCTTAAGGTCTGAAATATCTTTTGGGAGAATGCTTCCGGCTTTTATCTCAAATGACAGAGCAAGAAATATTGTTAACAAATGCTCTAGTAATCCGTCTTTTGAGGAGGCATCTGGGCTAACAAATGATGAAAACCTTTCGAAATCCCAAAGAGCTTGCTTTAAATGTCGTAGGTTTTGGTATTGTGAGTTTTCATAAATTTCATAAATCAACTTCACATTTTCATTGAATAGGTTTTGAGCACCTTTATCTTCAACCTCAGAGATGAATTTAGTTAAAGCCCCACTCAAGTCTGGATTTACTTCGAAGGTTTTTCCTACCAACTTTTCTTTTATTCTTCTATACGCGTGCTTAAATTCACCCTGTTGCTCTTGGTGAGCTAATATCTCTTCTTCATTTGCAACAATAATTACTTTGTATCCTTGGTGCTCAACATAGTGATTTATATACCCTAGAAGACTTTCGAGATTAATTGATGCTCTTTCGAGATCATCAAAAACGATAATAAAACCTGATGTATCAGTAAGATAATCTGGCAAATCTAATTCTGGTACTTGCGAAGAAAAACTAGCGTCAGCCTTTCCATCGCCGTCTAAATCTATTTTTAACGTAGCCTTTAACAATCCCTTTGCTATCTTTCCCGTTAACGCCATACTCTTTGACGATAATAGCGGATGAAGTTGCTTAAAGAACTCATCTTCTATTTCTTCAAATGAAGTTACTCCATAAAGACTTACATATAGATATTTACCATCTTGCTCGGTGAGTGAGTTTAGTGTTTGGTTGATAAACCAAGTCTTCCCTGTTCCCCATTTTCCTTTAAGAAGCACTGCATATCCGGGTTCTTTATCGAATGAATAGTAGTACTTAAGGAATTCCTCAATGTGTAAGTTGGGTGCATCCATGATTGTTCGACTCTCCTGTGCTTTATTCAGCTTAACAGCTTCCGACTGAAGCTTCATAGTACCACTCGTTTCAACTGATGCACCACTTTATGAGTTCTCATGAGAAACAACAAGAAGTGCTCTCAGTATAAAGGGAACTGCCGCTCACGAGCAGTTATCACAACGGCAGATTAGTACGTATTGCAGACACTTGCAGTATGATAAATCAATTGGTTTAGTGTGCGATTAACGGAAGTTCAGCACTTGTCTAATAATGATAGAATAATGCTAATGCCACTAAAACCTGATAGTGGTTATCGCATGTATGACGACACCCATGTGAGTCAACTTAAATTCATATTAAAAGCTAAAGCCTTGGGCTTTACACTTGATGAAGTCGCATCGCTCATGACGATGAGTGGAAACTGCGCTGATGTCGAATCGATGGGATTACAAAAACTTAAGTTGATTCGAGAGAAAATTGCTATTTTGCAGCGGCTAGAACATGTGATTCAAGATATGACAAATTCTTGTAAAGCCAACCATGACCCTAATTCCTGCCCAATAATCAATTCGCTCAATTAACTATTGACTCCGTACCTATGTACGGAGTTTAGACTACCTCAAAAGTAGAGGTAATTATGATGAATAAAATTCTAGATAAAGTAGGCTCTGGTGGCGTTTGGCTAGCCGCACTTAGCTGCACAGCATGTTTCCCCGCACTTGGTTCACTAGCATCAGCTTTAGGGCTTGGTTTTCTATCACATTTTGAAGGAATAGCGGTGAATACTTTATTACCATTGTTTGCTGCGCTCGCTTTATTGGTCAACTCGTACAACTGGTATCAACATAAGCATGTGGTAAGGGGCATATTAAGTGTAATTGGCCCAATTGCAGTATTGCTGACTCTTTATCCACTGTGGCAATACGACTGGAGCACTTACTTATTTTACTTTGGGATCACATGGATGGTATTTATGTCAGTATTGGATGTCGTTAAGCCAGTTAAGGAACCCGTATGCGAGGTATAGAATTGGAATCTAAGATTACTTGTCCCGAGTGCGGCTTTAGTAAGGTCGAGACCATGCCAACAAACGCTTGCCAGTGGTATTACGAATGTGAGGGATGCAAAGCGCTACTCAAGCCTTTAATAGGTGATTGTTGCGTTTATTGCTCTTTTGGGACTGTTAAGTGCCCACC
>NZ_JAKRFB010000012.1:0-83317 GCF_022348315.1 Alteromonas sp. MmMcT2-5
TTAGCATTAGATATGGAAACGCCTAACGCAGTGCATAATAGAAAAGGCCAGCTTCGAGAGCTGGCCTAATAACTGTCAACCTATATTAGGACGACACAGGCGAAATGTTTGAGAGCCAAAAGTAAGCGTAGGTTTAAAGAGTACTTTTCCATTATCGTAGTCGTAGTTATCTGACAGCACTTGTGAAGCGAATGCTTTTACATCGCCACCTTCAGCGTGCACTTTACCTACCGCTACTACATTGTCGCACCAAGTTTGTAGTGCGGTATGAACCATTTCTTCTGTGAACATGTTATTTCTCCCAAGATAATGTGCAATGTTATATTGTATCATTATGATTTGTTTACAATATCGATAAATTAATGAATTGTAACTGTTTATCCGTGATAGTCATTTTCTATCAGCAAGCGCTAAGACCTGTCGATTGCATAACTTCAATTTTTCCAATAAGAAAACCTGTTACCTATTAGACATTAAAAAATGTTAATCATTCTTAATCTAATCTTCTGTTTTCAACGTTACAACGTTATCTGATGTCGAGTTTACAAGCTATTACATCTGTAATGCTTAGACTTAATGTAGAAGGTTTAGTCATGAATGACGTTACACAGCTAATATTGATGTATTTCATCATACCGCTGTGGTTCACAGCAGGGATAGTCGACTGGTTTTGCCACCGCAGCAGTAATATTGCTGCTACCGCGGGGCCGAAGGAGTCCTTAATTCATCTATTGATGTTTATAGAGGTAGGAATTCCTCTTTTTATGGTTCTCCTCTTTGAGGTGAATAGTTTAATTATTGCTGCAGGTATTCTGTTTTTCTTCTTACATGAATTAACAGCACTGTGGGACGTTAGCTATGCGGTATCGAAAAGAAGAGTGGGGCCTATTGAGCAGCATGTGCACAGCTTTTTGGAAATGATACCGCTGCTCGCATTAATTTTGGTAATTGCCAGACATTGGTCTCATTTTATAGCGTTATTCGGACTGGGCGAAAGTCCTGCTGATTTTGGTCTGCGGTTTAAGCAAGAGCCCCTTCCAACATGGTATTTACTATCAGTTATCGCCGTTGCTACCGTGCTAGAATTTTTACCTTATGTAGAGGAGTTGATTAGAGGTATGAAAGCAAAAGAAAAAAGTTCACAAGAAAAAACGACGTTGTCTTCAGATGAAGAAAAACAATCCAATAGTAAAGCGGACGTTTCACATCAGGATGCAGAAGCTGCGAGCCCTTATGCATCATCTGTTGCAGGTGAAGAAGACCCAGGTGTAGCGCTTGAAGAATTGGTAGAAAGCAACAAGAAGTGACGCTTCAATAGTAAATAATAAAAGGGCAAGCGAGACCGCAAATACTAGAGCTACTATCGCCTAGTTAGCCTAAACCTGACCAGAATCTAGGTGATGTGGTGCCTTGTCGCTTTACATAGTTAAAGGCACCACCGCGACATAAAAAGTGTTGTATAAAATACAGCGGGTAAATATGGCAGCTTCGTACAAAGTTACTGAATACTTAAAAGCCCGCTTAGTACTTACGACGTTTGAGCCCCGTCTCTGCCAATATTTTTGCTGAGATCTCTTCAATCGAGTACTTAGTGCTATTTAAAAACGGGATTTTTTCCTTTCTATACAAGTTTTCTACTTCACGCAGTTCCATTCGACATTGTGGCAGCGATGCATATTTGCTGTTTGCACGGCGCTCTGAACGTATTTGATGGAGTCTATCCGCTGCAATCGTTAGCCCAAAAAGCTTATGTTTGAACCTGCGTAGGGCAGGGGGAAGCTTAAGCATGTCGCCCATGTCTTCTTCTGTAAAAGGGTAGTTCGCTGCTTTTATTCCGTATTGAAGGGCTAAGTAAAGACTTGTTGGCGTTTTACCCGAACGTGAAACACCAGTAAGAATGATGTCTGCTTCATCGTAATCTTTTAGATTAGAGCCATCGTCATTAGCCAGTGCGTAGTTTACGGCCTCAATTCTAATATCGTAGGTGGTTTCGTGGATACTGTGTGTACGATGTTTTTCTGGTTTTGAAGGAACACCCAATACTTTTTCCAGTGGCGCTACGAATTGATCGAGAAAATTATAGTTAATGCCCACAGATTTCGAGATTATTTTGCGAATATCTACATTCACAATTGTATAAAAAACGAGCGGCCTTTCTCCGGTGTCTTGAAAACTTTCAGAAATTTGCTGTAAAACTTTGTGAGCTTGTTCCTCAGTTTCAACGAAAGGAATGGTGTTGTGATTGAAAGAAACGGGAAACAGGGAAAGCAGGGCGTGGCCGAAGACCTCTGCAGTGATGGCTGTACCATCTGAAATATAAAAAGCTGTGCGCACAACATATCCTTAACATTGGTGTAATTTTATTACAAAAGTAATAAAGGGTTTACTTTCTGAATTTCCCCATTCTAAGATGATTTCGTCGAAAAGCTACACGGTTCTTGTGAATGATGGCAAATATCAATAGGTTTGCTGTCAAACGTAATGGACAGCGTTAACAGTGGTTTTCACCACATATCGACTACAATTTGATGAGTTTCAGGTGACAAAAGCACAAACCTGAAATTAACCTCATACCCTACACATAAAAAAGCTGGAGGCTTGGGCTGTGCAAGAATACGTACTTTGGTATCAAGAACTGGGCATGCATGATGTGGGTCGCGTAGGCGGCAAAAATGCATCATTAGGCGAGATGATTTCAAACCTGGCGAACGCCGGTGTGCAGGTGCCGGGAGGTTTTGCTACCACCGCCGAGGCATTTAATGAGTTTCTAGAGCAAAGTGGCCTAGAAGCGCGCATTCACGAAGTCTTAGACTCGTTAGACGTAGATGACGTAAACGCACTTACCGAAGCAGGTAAAAACATTCGTCAGTGGATTATCGACACACCTTTCCAAGGAAAGTTAGAAGAAGAAATCAAAACTGCGTTTGTCACATTACAGGGTGATGCAGGTGAAGAAGCGTCATTTGCAGTGCGTTCATCAGCCACGGCTGAAGATATGCCTGATGCGTCTTTCGCAGGTCAACAAGAGACTTTCCTAAACGTTAAAGGCTATGAAGCCGTGCTTGTGGCAATTAAGCACGTGTTCGCATCGCTATTTAACGACCGCGCTATTTCATATCGCGTTCACCAAGGGTACGACCACAAAGGCGTGGCGCTATCTGCAGGCATTCAACGCATGGTGCGTAGTGATATCGCATCATCGGGCGTTATGTTTACTATCGATACAGAGTCTGGCTTTGAAGACGTTGTATTTATTACCAGCTCATTTGGTTTAGGTGAAATGGTGGTGCAGGGTGCGGTTAACCCTGATGAATTCTATGTTCACAAACCAACACTTGATAAAGGCCTGCCTGCTATCGTTCGTCGTAACCTTGGTAGTAAGCTGACTAAAATGGTGTACTCAGATGATGAAGCACACGGTAAGCAAGTGTCTATTGTCGATATTGATGCAGCTGACAGCAAAACCTTCTCGTTAACTGATGACGAAGTAATGGAGCTTGCTAAACAGGCGCAGATCATTGAAAACCACTACAAGCGTCCTATGGACATCGAGTGGGCAAAAGATGGCGCAGACGGTAAACTATACATTGTTCAGGCTCGTCCTGAAACGGTACGCAGCCGTGAAGACTCACAGAGCATCGAGCGATTCCAGTTGAAAGGTCAAAGCAACATTGTTTGTGAAGGCCGTGCAATTGGTCACAAAATCGGTGCTGGTGTAGCGAAAGTGCTTGATTCAATTGAAGAGATGGACAAAATCCAGGCGGGTGATGTTCTGGTAACTGACATGACAGACCCTGACTGGGAACCTATCATGAAGAAGGCTTCTGCTATTGTTACCAACCGCGGTGGCCGTACGTGTCACGCGGCAATCATCGCGCGTGAGTTAGGTATTCCAGCGGTTGTGGGTTGTGGTAACGCGACTGACAGTATCAAGAACGGCGACAAAATTACTGTATCTTGTGCTGAAGGTGACACTGGTTTTATCTACGGTGACGAACTGGAGTTCGACGTAGTGACCTCACGCATTGACGCAATGCCTGACCTACCGCTGAAAGTCATGATGAACGTGGGTAACCCCGATCGCGCATTTGATTTTGCTCGCTTGCCAAACGCAGGTGTTGGTCTTGCGCGTCTTGAGTTTATTATCAACCGCATGATTGGTGTGCACCCTAAAGCACTACTTAATTTCGACAGCCAGCCTGAAGAGTTGAAAGAAGAAATTAGCGATATGATTGCAGGCTACGAGTCGCCTACGGAATACTACATCGAGAAATTGGTGGAAGGTATTTCAACCATTGGCGCTGCATTCTCGCCAGAGAAAGTTATTGTTCGTATGTCAGATTTCAAATCGAACGAATACTTCAACTTAGTGGGCGGTTATCAATACGAGCCAGACGAAGAAAACCCAATGTTGGGTTTCCGTGGTGCAAGCCGCTACATCTCTGAAGATTTCCGCGATTGTTTTGCCCTTGAATGTGAAGCCATAAAGCGCGTTCGCAACAAAATGGGCTTGACCAATGTTGAGATCATGATCCCGTTTGTTCGTACATTAGAAGAAGGTCGTCAAGTTATCGAGCTTCTTGAAGAGCAGGGACTTAAGAAAGGTGAAAATGGCCTTCGCGTTATCATGATGTGTGAACTGCCATCAAACGCTTTGCTTGCTGATAAGTTTTTAGACATTTTCGACGGTTTCTCTATTGGGTCTAACGACTTAACGCAGTTAACCCTAGGTCTAGATCGTGACAGTGGTCTTATCGCGCACTTGTTTGATGAACGTGATGAAGCGGTCAAAGCATTGTTGTCAATGGCAATTCAGGCAGCGAAGAAGCGTGGAAAATACGTAGGCATTTGTGGTCAAGGTCCATCAGATCACGAAGACTTCGCCGCGTGGCTGGTACAAGAAGGGATTGATTCGGTATCACTTAATCCTGATACCGTGGTTGAAACCTGGCTTTACCTGGCGGAAAAGCACGCTTAATCACGCAGCTCGGATGTGAAGGCTAGAAAGCTTAAGGGCTATCTAGTTTTCCATCTAACGTCGTGTTATTTCACGACGTTATCGCTTTGATATTATTGAAAAAGAGACCATAAAGCCTCTTTTTTTGTTAGGCAACTTAAAGTGATGGCCACTCATCTAGATGCAAATCTTTGCTCAAGTTTCATTCCTTAAAAAAACTGTGGTTATTTAGCAAAACTATGCATTTTTGCGTGTTGATAACATGACTTTGTGTAATTAAAAATGTAATATTACAAAGTGACTTTCACTTTGAATCTTTGATTAATAATTAACTTGGTTGAATTCTCATGGCACATAATGACAGCGCAGTTTCAGTAAATACTTCCGAAGAAAACGTTATGCAATCACGCTCTGTGGTAGAGCAGTTGGCGGAAGCGCAAAAAGAAATTAACGAGCTTAAAATGCAGTTAATGTGGATGGAACGCAACTACGAGTAAGAATAACCTATTAGAATAAGGCGGGAATTAACCGTCCAATACTGAAAGTGTTTTCCTTTTAGTTGTAAGGTTACAGGTTGATTTACAGTTTGAATAAAAGGAGGTCATGTTGGCCTCCTTTTATGTTTCTAATGGTTGTTTGCTGCTCTTAATCAATGGCTTAGTTAGTTGGAAATGGCGAATATGCTAATGGCTAGGTGTTTTCGCCTTTTAGATGTGCAACAAAGCTCACGACCTTCTTATATTACTTGGTTAAATTATGTCCGGTTGGATTAGTGTGCTATTGTAAATAGCGTTAGGCTAGTAGTATGGATGAGGCTGGGGAGGGAAACTGAGATGGCTTATAAATTTAAGTTTTTTGCACAACCTGTAATCAGTAACATCAGAACGTTCTGTGAAGCAGCGCTGGTTGAATTCACTATTGGTCTGATATGTGCAGTTTTTGCCTATGCAAGTTATGGTGTTTTTATTCACCTTTTTGTTGCTTGCGCTGTTATCTCGATAGCGTGTTTTTGCCTAAGTATCTATAACTTATATAGTCTTTTCTATTGAACTAATCCGCGAAGATAATTGCCCCGCCACTATTGAGACATTACCGAATACATCCATAAAAAAAGGGTCAACACAGTGTGTGTTAACCCTTTTTGATATGATTGCCTGTCTTAAATAGCGTTAGTATTTATTCATCAAACCAGCGATTAAGCCGAATCTATAGAATGCTTACGCTTTAAGCTGGTTACCAATAGGTAGCTGGCGAATACGCTTACCGCATGCAGCAAAAATGGCATTGCACAGCGCTGGCGCATACACGGGGGTTGCAGGTTCACCTACACCTGCTGGCGGCGCATCGCTTTCAATTACTTCAACTTCTACCTCTAGTGGTGAATCGCTCATGCGCGGTACACGGTAGTTGTGGAAGTTACTCTGCTGTACACGCCCTTTATCAAACGTTATACCGTCACTGATTGCTGTTGTGATACCGTAAACCGAGCCGCCTTGGGTTTGGTTTTTAACCGTATCGGTGTTAACTACAGTACCTGCATCAATCGCTACCCATGATTTAATCACGCTAAGATCGCCAGCGTCAGACACCTCAACTTCAACCACAGTAGCAACGTAAGTTAAAAAGCTACGGTGCGCAGCAATACCCAGTCCGCGGCCTTTAGGCATGTTGCGGCCCCAGCCTGCCATGTCAGATACTTTCTCAATTACATTGCGAAGACGACCTGTATCCAAAGGATAAACCGACTTATCACCCCAATAGTTTTGATATTCGGCTTTTTGACCCGTCACATCAATAATTCTATCAGGACCAATTACTTCCAATAGGTAATCTTTAGCGTCTTTGCCTGCTTTGTGGGCTGCTTCATTAATAAACGACTGTACAGCAAACGCGTGAAAGATGTTCGATACTGAACGCATCCATCCAATACGGGCTTTGGCTGGCGCTTCACCGCGCTCTAACTTCATGTTGGGCGTAAGAATAGGGTTATCCGTAAAGCCCAAATCTAACTCAAAGCTAAAGGGTGCGTTCGCGCCCTCTTGGAACGTAGAGGCAATAGGTGAAAACGCGGTTCTGTGAAGATAAGCGTCAATTTTACCGTTTTCATCAAGTGCAGCTTCAACATGTTGAGCGGAAACCGCGTGATAGAAACCGTGCTGAATATCATCTTCACGTGTCCATTGAACGCGAATTGGTTTGCCCGTTTTCATTGATAGGAATGCTGCTTCCGCTGAAAAGTCAGGCTTAGACTTACGCCCGAAAGCACCACCTAGCATGGTAACGTGAACATTGATTTTTTCTTTGTCCATGCCAACCATAGCACCCACGGTTTCCATATCAGCCTGCGGATTTTGTGTTGCTGCCCATACGTCAACGCGATCTTTATAGTACATGGCAGTAGCACATGGTGGCTCCATTGGGGCTTGTGCTAAATGCGGCACGTAATAGTCAGCAACCAGTTTGTCGCTGGCTTTTTCTAAAACGCTCAACGCATCGCCTTTTTCTCTAACAAGCGCTTGAGGTGCATTTACTGTGTTAAGCAACTGCTCTTTAAAGTTCGCTGAGTTATAGTCGCCATTTGCGCCATCGTCCCAGGTGACGTCTAATGCTTTGCGGCCTTGCCATGCTGCCCATGTGTTGTTAGCTATAATGGCTAGCCCACCTTTTGGTTGGAACTGAGGCGCACCTTTTGGCGCTGGAATTTCAATTACATCAACAACGCCATTAACCGCTTTTGCTTTATCTGCATTGAAGCTTTTCATCTTACCGCCCACTACAGGTGGGCGTTCGATTATAGCAACAAGTGCTTTTGGCTCGCGCACGTCGGCGGCGAAGGTTGCTTTACCGGTAACGATGTCTTGAAGGTCGATATGCGCCATACCGGTATTGATGTAACGCCATTCTTTCCTTTCTTTAAGCTTAAGCTTATCTGCTTCTGGCGGCGTAATGGTTAATGCATCGTCTATTAAGTCTTTATAAGCAAGCGTTTTACCTGAAGTGTGTGTTACCACATGCTGCTCGGCAACACAGGTACTTGGCTCAACACCCCAACGCTTAGCTGCTGCATGTTGCATCATATAACGCACGCTTGCGCCCATTTCTCGAAGACGCTGCATATTGAAGCGGATACTACGCGAGCCATCGGTGTTTTGGTCACCGTATTTGGGGTCGCCTTTGCCTTGAATAACAATGACTTTGTCCCACGCAGCTTCCATCTCGTCAGCTACAATTTGCGCAATGGCGGTTCGGATCTGTTGACCCATTTCGCTGCGGTGACACGTTACTTCAACCATGCCGTCAGGGCGAAGTGCAATGAACAAGTTTGCGCGCTTTGCGTTTTCCGCTGGCTTTGCTAATACGCCAGCCATGGCGCGAGGTGCACCACCCATAAAATAGGTACCAAGAACCAGTGCACCCGCCGCTGCTGTCGATTTTAAGAAACTGCGGCGATTCATATCAAAATAGGTATTCTCACTCATGCTTCTTCTCCCGCTTGGGTTGGGTCAAAGTAGCTAACGCCAGCGTTGCTGCTTATTGATTTCGACGCAGACTTAATGGCCTTGTGAATGCGAGGGTACGTGCCGCAACGACAGATGTTGCCCGACATATTCTGAACAATTTCTTCGTCACTTGGCGTTGGGTTGGTTGATAATAGACTGGCAGCTTGCATGATTTGCCCACATTGACAGAAACCACATTGTGGTACTTTGTGTTCTACCCACGCTTTTTGGACAGGGTGATCGCCATTTTCGCTTAGCCCTTCAATAGTGGTAATTTTTCTGCCTTGAACGGCTGATACAGGCAATACGCAAGAGCGTTGTGCCATGCCATCAATGTGAACAGTACAAGCGCCACATTGCGCCATACCACAGCCAAACTTAGGTCCTGTAAGATTTAATTCGTCACGAAGGTACCACAACACTGGTGTTGATGGGTCACCAGAAAATTCGTGTTTGTTACCATTAACGGTAAACGTGATCATGGTCTTGTCTCCATAGGTAAGCGAAAGATATGACTTGGACCAGATTGTTTAAATCTGGCCTACCCAAGCAGCGCAATGCGGGGTCAACGCATTGCACAAAATCATATCGATACGGTTACATTGCCTGATGATACGAACTATCTAAGATGCTGAGCATGCTCAGATAATTGCCACTATTATTATTGTTAAAGGCTTCGCAATTTATACTTTAGTTTACGTTAACACGCATTGCATCATTACGCATTTACATAAGTTTAATTGCTAACACTTTGCGACAAAGTGGTGAGAGATGAAGAGGGGGGCGAAACGCACTATGCGTTATGGCGTGCTCAACTTTCTAAAAGCACACCTGTTAGAACAAAAACAATTAACGCAGCTTTCGCATAAGAAGAAAACGATCAATTCTACGGGCACCACTCGTCATTGTTTTTTGGCTGTATTTGAGCCAGCTT
Organism: Alteromonas sp. MmMcT2-5; assembly: GCF_022348315.1. Lineage (NCBI taxonomy): Bacteria > Pseudomonadati > Pseudomonadota > Gammaproteobacteria > Alteromonadales > Alteromonadaceae > Alteromonas > Alteromonas sp. MmMcT2-5. The sequence goes on from NZ_JAKRFB010000012.1 coordinate 9,392, forward strand.
CGCGCTTTTGGCCAGTCGTAACTTAAGAGCACTAAACCGCCTATCACTAACAAGATAGAGCCCGGAAGTAATGTTAGAACAATACCGCCGATAAACAAGATTGCTCCAAGGGTAAGTCTTACTATTCGCATGTATAAACACTCGGCTTGGTGAAGTTTTCATCTCACAGTTTCGCCCAAAGATGCACATTTGCCAATATGAAAAATGTAAATGTTTGTGCCCGATCTTTGAATAACTGGGTGTTGGGTATTCTTAAAGATTGTCGAATAAGTAAGCGGTTAACACCTTCGGTGGGCACAATGCCCTAATTGCGGTGGAAAGCAGGGATGAAATAAAGTACAAAGATAAAAAAGGCGTACGCTACGAACTAGTGGCAAAACTGCCTAGAAGGTAACTGAGACATGGGTATCAAGTAGCAGTACTAGTAAGAACAGATAACGATAATAATGAGAGTAAAAATGGCAGAACAACCAGAAAACCAACCAATCAGTGATGAAGAACGCGCAACGTGGGTACGAGAACAGTTTCAAAAGGCAAACAAATTTTTAGCGGAAAATGGCGTGTTGTTTGATTCTGTTATTACCGAAGAAAGTCGTTATTTAATGCCGTACCTTGCAGTTTGGAAAATTAGAGCAATGGACAGTAAACGCTATTGGGTTATTAGTGGTGATTTACCTTCTGATTACACATCAGTCGATAACGCCAAAGACGCCAAGGACGTACTGCGTCACTTTGCTATGCATTGGCAGTTGAAAGCAGAAAACCTCATTAATGCAGAGGGCGCAGACGATACTCAAAAGGCGTTTGGTGCTTTACTAATTAATCGTGCTGAAAGCTTGTTTGCCATGCAGAACGCGCCAGATCTTTGGAACTAATTCCAGGCAATAGCCTGTATTAGTGAGACGTTTTGTAAATACATAGCTTAATGAAGTTGAGTCACGTCCGGAAGAGGAAATCGCTCTGCCGGACATTTTAGGCGCTGTCTTGGAACGCCTGCGTCCATAAATACTTGCCCGTCGGGAATAAAACCAATGGATTGGTGATAGGACACGCTTTCTAAATTGCAGACTACTTTGATAATGGGGACGTTGTTTTGCTTTGCCGTGTTAATCAGCGCTTCAAACAAAGCGCGATAAACAGGCAATGTTCTGTGGCAGCGCTTAACAGCTATTCGGCCTAGTTCGCCTCGTTTGGTTAAGCGCCCAGTGGCAATGGGTTCGTTTTCATCATTGACGATAAGCACATGGCACGCTGAGCTGTCGTGTTCGTCGAACTCGCTTGCCTCGGGGACGCGCCACTCTAAAACAAATACATGTTCCCTTAGTGCTTTCAGTCGATGTTTATCCTTTTCCCAATCGACGTTTTGTATCGTAAACGCCATACCTACCTGTTAACCTTCGAACCATTCCCAGTAACCATTATTGATAAGTGTAGTTAAGGTTTCTAAAAATGTAAAAGAAGGCGCGTCTTGGCAACACGTTGCGTTCAAAACGCCTCCTGATGCCAGCACTTCAAACCATTCTTGGTCACTTTTACCAAATTCGAACTGACTGCCATTTACAAAGAGCGCGCGAGGAAGACCACGCTTACCGTCACATAGTAATGCACGCACACCCGGTGCAGGAACAAAGCTAATGCCTGCGGCAAACTCATTTGAAATTTGCTCTAGCGATACTTCGTCTTCTAGCGGATATTCAGGAATGCCTTGTTCACTCATGGCTTCTAGAAGTGCCAAAGTAAAGTCTTCACCGTTTATCGCATCTATGAGCTGCTGCTTAAGAATGGCAACATCGCTTGGATTTACCCAAGCACGATTGCCTTGCATAGAGCGGCTTGCATCGGTAAAGCGATAATTATGTGCGCCTTTATCCAACATCATCGCCAGGCTTTCCGCTAGTTGCAGATTGTCCGGAGCACGATAACCCACAGAGTAGGTCAGGCTATCTTCAATTGTCGCTCCATCATGAGGCCAGCCCGGTGGTACGTACACCACATCGCCAGGCTCAACCACAACATCTATAACAGGGTCGAAGCCTTCAATTTGTCTTAATTTTGGATGTGGAAAAACTTCTTTATAGTCCGCCGGCTTGCCCACACGCCAGCGTCTTCGGCCCTTACCTTGAACTAAAAATACATCATATTGGTCGATGTGAGCACCAACGCCTGCACCATTGGTGGCGAAGCTCACCATCAGGTCGTCCAATCGCCAATTAGGGATAAAAGAAAAGGGATCTAGTAGAGGGGTTACGTCGGGCACATATTTATCTACGCCTTGAACTAGTAATGTCCATTTGCCCTGACATGCATTGTCAAAATCGGTAATTGGCCCTTGTTCGACATGCCAGCTGCCTTTCACGTTGCTAATAATACGTGCATCCACTTCCGACTCTTGTGCTAGACCGGCAAGATCGTTCTCATCGATAGGATCTACAAAGTTGTCAAAGAAGTGTTTGATGACTACCGGCTTTTGCTGCCAGTAGTTTTTTAGAAAGGTTTCTGCATTAAAGCCGTTTCCAGATTGTGCATCAATAATGTACGAATTGTCGTTAGTGGGCATAGTGTCTCTTATAGTAAGCCAATTAAATGGGCTTAATCTGTTGATTTAAGTATTGTGCGTGGCGTTACAAATATGCGGTAAGCGTTAGCACTTTGTCAAAAGCGAGGTCGAAGTTTATGGGGGGCATTATCGATTATTGAAACATTTATTGCTACCTTGCATTTGCTTCACCTGATTCAGTAGGGAGAGCCGAATTCATAACGGTTCGCATAGATAATTACCCACTCAGCGAAACTTAACATGTTCGTACTCGCGGCGAGTTACTGCAGGTGTAATTCATCTAACTTAGAAATCACGTGCTTTTTAGCTCAATGTTTACATGGCATGGGTGGTTATCAGATGCGCTAGACAGGAGTTAGCAAACGTATGCGCTCATTAGCATTGTTTTCGTGTGCAGCTGTTTTGGTAGGAATGTGGTTTCTTTGCAATTTTCGCTACACATTTTTGACTCACTGAGTTTCCGCTTGTCGTGTTCACGCGTTGAAAGCTCAGTGTTAGCGTTTATATTTGAACCACAAGTGAAATACGTATTAAAGGAACAAGGGTTATTCGCACTCGCGCTAGAGTGATGAATAATCTGTCGTTTAACCAGGCTGTAAGACTTCTCACAAATAGCAATTGTATTAGGTGCTGTGTATTGCTCTAACATTGCAGCCCTATTTACCGTAGTCCCCCAAATATCAAAGCCTGCAAGCGGGCGAGAAGATTGGCCGGCAAGTATAGAGCCTGTCGCAATGCCAACTCGCAGTTGGCTTGAAGATGAAGCTAAAAGGTCGTTGCTATTTACAAGCTCGCGAGCGCGAAATGCGAATTCGATGGCGTTCACCAGAGCGTTCAAAAGCGAGTGTGTTGTACTGCTATGTTCGCCGCTAAAACCAACCGCAATATATTGATCGCCGTTGGTTTTTAATGGCGAAAGGTGTAAATCAGCGGCAAGCACATCGAATTCAGAAAACAGGCTATCTACAAGTCTGGCGCATGTAATGTCGCCATATTTAACTGAGAGTTGTTGGAAGCCTGATAGGTCACAAAAAATGACGACGGCATTTTTTATACAGCTTTTTAAATTCGTGGCACTACTTTTGGTTTCCTGCGTTGTACTTAAGACCTTCGAAACGGTGGGAGAAAGTACAACACAGTGTTTTTCCTGCAATGAGAAAAGAGTGTGGTTCGTGTTGCGTAAATCCATTTGCGTGCTCCCACGGGTATGTGAAAATTCAATGTAGAGAAATTTAGGAATAAAAAAAACGCGGTACTAATGACCGCGTTTTTCAGTGTAGTGGAAAGCGTAAGGGCTTATAACTGATCTACAAGCCTGATTGCATCGCCAATGTATGTAGCAGGCGTTAATGCCTTAAGCTCTGCTTTGGCCGCTTCTGGCATATCTAGGTTATCAATAAATTCAGCAATGACCTCAGCGTTTACTTTCTTACCACGGGTCAGTTCTTTTAGCTTCTCGTATGGCTTTTCAATACCGTAACGACGCATAACAGTTTGAATAGGCTCTGCAAGCAGTTCCCAATTGTTGTTTAGCTCGTTAAGTAAGCTTTGCTCATTAACTTCTAACTTGCTGATACCTTTCAAAGTAGCCTGATACGCAATAACCGCATAACCTACACCGACGCCAAGGTTACGTAGTACGGTTGAGTCAGTAAGGTCACGTTGCCAGCGAGAGATAGGAAGCTTAGCTGCTAAATGGTCAAAAATAGCGTTCGCCAGACCTAAGTTACCTTCTGAATTTTCGAAATCGATAGGGTTAACTTTGTGTGGCATGGTAGAAGAGCCGATTTCGCCAGCTACCGTTTTTTGCTTGAAGTGACCCAGTGCAATGTAACCCCAAACGTCACGGTCGAAATCGATAAGAATGGTGTTAAAGCGCGCAATGGCATCAAACATTTCTGCAATATAGTCATGCGGCTCTATTTGCGTAGTGAACGGGTTCCAGGTTAGACCTAGTGAGGTAACAAACTTCTCTGAAACTTCGTGCCAATCTACATCTTTATACGCTGACAAGTGTGCATTGTAGTTACCCACTGCACCGTTAATCTTACCAAGTAACTCAACACCTGCGATTTGGCTACGCTGACGCTTTAGGCGAATAGCCACGTTTGCCATTTCTTTACCCATGGTGGTAGGTGAAGCAGGCTGACCGTGAGTACGTGCCATCATAGGTACGTTCTGGTAGCGCTTAGCAAGCTCTACTAGCGCTTCAATTAATTTGTCACAGTAAGGAAGAATAACGGTCTCGCGGGCTTCGCGAAGCATTAAGCCATGTGAAAGGTTGTTGATGTCTTCAGACGTACACGCAAAGTGGATAAACTCATTTACTGCTGAAAGCTCACTATTGTCGGCAACCTTCTCTTTAAGAAAGTATTCAACCGCTTTCACATCGTGGTTTGTTGTGCGCTCGATTTCTTTGATGCGCATGGCATCTTCAACACTAAATTCAGCTACTATTTTGTCTAGTAGTGCATTTGACGTGTCTGTAAAAGCAGGAACTTCTTCAATTTGTGGGTTAGTAGACAGCATTTGTAACCAACGTACTTCTACTTCTACACGGTATTTTAATAAGCCGTACTCACTGAAAATACTGCGTAATTCTACGCTTTTGCCAGCATATCGACCATCGACAGGGGAAATTGCAGTTAACTGACTCAGTTCCACCTTAAGCTCCTCACTAGTTTATTAATCGTAGTGCTTTAACAGCACTGTTAAGAATGTGTTTGCGTTTAAATAAAATGTTTCTTCGTTTTCCACCCATCTGACGCCACATTACTGCAGCCCTAACACCTGCAAGCAAAAGCGCACGCACTTTATGCTGAGTAGCAGGTTGGCTTAAATAATCTGGGTTACCAGCTACCTGAATACGCGGTGCTAGCGGACTGATGATATCGCTGTAAATGCTCGCTAAAGAGGAGACTATTTGTGGGTTTTGGAAATCGATGTGAGCAAGCTGGCGCTGAACATGGGAAATACGTTCGCCCAGTTCCTGCATTGCTTTAGGCTTTCTCGCTAGCTTTCTTTCAAGGCCTAGAATACTAGCTATATAGCGGGTTAATTCCGTATCTTTTGTTGCTTGTTTGTCAGATAGCTGTGCTGCGAGTGTGGTGTAACCGGTTTTTAAGTTAGCGAGCTGGCCGAAAACCTGTTGAGGTGTTTCTGGGTCAGTAACCAGTATGCTCGATAAGCTGGCCTCTATAGCCTCGTTATCGGCAGAACCTCGTCTGGCAAGCTGTTGAACCAGCGCAGCAGCTTGACATACACCTGCAAGTGCTAGGTTATTTTCTATGTCGGTATCTAACATCAGCGAATATAACTCTCAATAATACCGCCGCCAAGGCAAACTTCGTCACTATAGAACACCGCTGACTGCCCCGGCGTTACCGCCTTCTGCGGCTCATCAAACATCACTTCAATGGTGTCGTCTTGAGTTGGCGTTATTGTACATGGGATATCGGCCTGACGATAACGGGTTTTAACTACCGCGCGCACAGGTTCTGTAATTGTTTTTCTATCCACCCAGTGTAGCTGCTTTGCTACCAAGCCTTTCGAGTATAGGCGAGGGTGGTCGGCACCTTGGCCCACAATAAGCACGTTGCGAGCAACATCTTTATCTACCACATACCAAGGGTCGTCACCGTATTTGGCTAATCCACCAATGTGTAAGCCTTTACGTTGACCTAGCGTGTGATACATCAAGCCTTCGTGTTGGCCAATTTCTTCGCCTTCTGCTGTTTCAATAACGCCAGGCTGAGCTGGAAGGTAACGAGCAAGGAAGTCTTTAAATTTGCGTTCACCAATAAAGCAAATCCCGGTAGAGTCTTTCTTATCGTGAGTGATAAGACCTTGCTCCTCGGCAATTTTGCGAACTAATGGCTTTTCGATGTCGCCCACAGGGAAGAGCGTTTTTGCAACATGCTCTTCGCCTAACGTGTAAAGAAAGTAGCTCTGGTCTTTGTTGTTATCAAGACCGCGTAGCATTTGCCATTTACCGTCAACTTCTCGGCGACGAACATAGTGACCAGTAGCAATGTAGTCAGCGCCAAGGTCTTCTGCTGCAAATTCAAGAAACGCTTTAAACTTAATTTCTTTGTTGCACATAATATCTGGGTTTGGCGTACGGCCCGCTTTGTATTCCTCTAAGAAATACTCAAACACGTTATCCCAGTATTCTGCTGCAAAGTTAATGGTGTGCAGTTCAATGCCTAGTTTGTCAGCAACCGCTTGTGCATCTTTTAAATCTTCCGCTGCGGCACAGTATTCATCGTTGTCGTCTTCTTCCCAGTTTTTCATGAAGAGACCTTCAACCTGATAACCCTGTTGTTGGAGTAGGTAGGCTGAAACAGACGAATCGACACCGCCGGACATTCCGACGATCACTTTTTTGCTGGCGTTAGATTCAATATCACTCACTATGGATTGCACACTCATTTGATTAATAAAAAGAAACCGTATTTGTTAAATCAGTCACCAATTAACATGTTGATAAATATGCTAAGGCGCTTACCCACTTAGTGGGCTGTACCACTAATCAGCCATTTACAAATCGGCCCGTTTTCGAGGTCGCGGATTTTATCAGATTCCGATAGCTAATTCACATTTAATCCTTATCTGATTAAGTAATTAAATATGTGCCAAGCGGCCGTTGGCCTTTGCTGTAAAAAATTGTCTATATGCAAAGATGAACAGCAACCTTTAACAGCGCTAAAAATCCGTGACGTTTCGGTGCCTCTTTTAGTGTGGTCAAGGAAGGTGATTTCAAGTATTAGAAATTGAATTGCCTTTAAAAGTGAACGTAGCTGCCATTATCAATACCATCAATGGTCCAATTACCCACGCGATATCTGATGAGCCGAAGGGTGGGGTAGCCGACGTGCGCTGTCATACGTCGCACTTGTCTGTTTCTGCCTTCTGTAATGGTAATTTCTACCCAGCTAGTAGGGATCGACTGTCTAAAGCGTACGGGCGGATTCCGCGGCCACACGCTAGGTGCTTCCATGGCCTTTACTTTAGCGGGGCGAGTCATTCCATCTTTTAATTCCACGCCGTCACGCAGCGCCTGCATTGCTTTTTCGTCCATAATACCTTCAACTTGCACCCAATAGGTTTTGCTGGTTTTAGCTTTTGGGTTAGCAAGTTTATGCTGAAGCTTTCCGTCATTGGTGAGTACGAGAAGACCTTCCGAATCTCTGTCGAGTCGTCCTGCGGCATACACACCGGGAACATCAATATAGTCCTTTAGGGTTTCTCTACCGTCTGCATCTGTAAATTGAGAAAGAACTTGAAAGGGCTTATTAAAAAGCACCACTTTAGCGTTTGAAGACATATTACTTCCGCTTGTTTAAATTCAAAATTTCGGGGGGGATTTTACGACAAATGACGATGCTTCGCATGGGAAAATCAACCGCAAATAGTGGTTTGCTCAATGAAGTTTGTCGATAAATTCGGTGATCTTATGAGTTAAGACAATGGTATGACTTGTAACTCAAACTTTCGACCCTATACTAATGGTCGCTCCCATTTTTATAAGAGAGCGCATCTGCATAATTATTAGACAGTTTTAGCAGTGATAAGCGGGCTTGCTTATACATCGTATCTCGAAATTGCGTACGACTAGGTAGTCGAGTGCAAAGCCATGAGATGCATATTGCTAACATAGGGAATTGAATAATATGTAGGGAAGAAAACAGCAAGTGACCTAGTGCTTAATAAAAGCAAAAGGTGGAAAACATCAAATACGTTTCGCAATGACTGTGGGCGTGACATGAACATGTTGCGGGTTGTTGCGACCTAATGGACTAAAGACGACAGTACCCTGTCGAGAAAATTGAGGTATATAATGACCAAGTCTAAGATCATCTACACGAAGACTGATGAAGCGCCAATGCTGGCGACTTACTCACTTCTTCCTATCATCCAGAAGTTTGCTGCGGCTGCAGATATCGACGTTGAGCTAAGCGATATTTCACTTGCTGCACGTGTTTTGGCAAATTTCCCTGAGTATCTTTCTGAAGAACAAAGAGTGCCAGACGCGCTAGCTGAACTGGGTGAGATGACCCAAGACCCGAACGCTAACATCATCAAGCTTCCAAACATCAGTGCCTCAATTCCACAGCTTCGTGCAACTATCAAAGAATTAAACGCAAAAGGCTTTAACGTACCAGCGTTCCCTGATTCACCAAAAACTGCTGAAGAAGAAGACATTCGCGAACGTTACGGTAAGGTGCTAGGTAGTGCAGTAAACCCTGTATTACGTGAAGGTAACTCAGATCGCCGTGCCCCAACCGCAGTTAAAAATTATGCACGCAAGCACCCGCATTCAATGGGTGAGTGGTCTCAAGCATCACGTTCTCACGTAGCTCACATGCGCGGCGGCGACTTCTACTCGGGTGAGAAGTCTGTAACCGTGGAAAAAGATGGTTATGTAAGCATTGAATTTACGGGTAAAGATGGTAGTAAGAAAACCCTTAAACCGCGTGTGGACTTGCTAGCTGGCGAAGTTATCGACGGCATGTTTATGAGCAAAAAAGCGCTGTGTGAATTCTTCGAAGAGCAAATTGAAGATGCGAAAAACACAGGCATTCTTTTCTCACTACACGTAAAAGCGACCATGATGAAGGTGTCTCACCCAATCGTGTTCGGTCACTGTGTAAAAGTATTTTACAAAGATCTATTCAACAAGTGGGGCGACCTGTTTGAAGAGCTAGGTGTTAACCCTAACAATGGTCTTGGTAGCGTTTACGACAAAATTGCGAGCTTACCTGAAAGCCAGCGCTCAGAAATTCAAAAAGATATCAACGCATGTTATGCCGACCGCCCACCAATGGCGATGGTGAACTCTGACAAGGGTATCTCGAACCTTCACGTACCAAGTGACGTAATTGTTGATGCTTCTATGCCAGCCATGATTCGTAACTCTGGTCAAATGTGGGGACCAGATGGAAAGGCGCACGACACGAAAGCGGTAATTCCAGAAAGTACTTATGCAACCATTTACCAGGAAGTTATTAACTTCTGTAAAACGCATGGTGCATTCGACCCGACAACGATGGGTACAGTGCCTAACGTTGGTCTAATGGCGCAAAAAGCAGAAGAGTACGGTTCACACGACAAAACGTTTGAACTAGAAGCAGACGGTACTGTGTCGATTATTGACCAAGACGGCAATGTTCTTATCTCTCACGATGTTGAAGAAGGTGATATCTGGCGTATGTGTCAGGTGAAAGACGCACCTATTCAAGATTGGGTTAAGCTAGCAGTAACGCGTTCACGTCAATCTGGTATGCCTGCGGTATTCTGGCTAGATGACGAACGTGCTCACGATGCGCAACTTATCAAGAAAGTTGAAAAGTACCTACAAGACCATGATACCAACGGTCTAGACATTCAAATTATGTCTCCTGTACGCGCTATTCGCTACAGCATGGAACGTGCAATTCGCGGTCTGGATACCATTTCAGTAACGGGTAACGTACTTCGTGATTACCTTACTGATTTGTTCCCAATCCTAGAGCTTGGTACCAGTGCTAAAATGCTATCAATTGTTCCGTTGATGGCTGGTGGTGGCCTTTATGAAACGGGCGCGGGCGGTAGTGCACCTAAGCACGTGCAACAGTTCGTTGAAGAAGGTCACTTGCGTTGGGACTCACTCGGTGAATTCCTGGCACTTGCTGTATCGCTAGAAGATGTTGCTATTAAGCACAGCAACACCAAAGCAAAAGTTATTGCTACTGCACTTGATAAAGCAACGGAAAAACTACTAAACAATGGTAAGTCTCCGCTTCGTAAAGCAGGTCAGTTGGACAACCGTGGTAGCCATGTTTACCTAGGTCTATACTGGGCTGAAGAAGTAGCGAACCAAACGGAAGACGCAGATCTAGCTGCGCAATTTAAGCCAGTGTATGAAGAGTTGTCTGCGAAAATTGACGACATCTTGGCTGAGATTGATGCAACGCAAGGTAGCGCGCAAGAAATTGGTGGTTACTACTACCCTGACGAAGACAAGCTTTTCGCAACCATGTCTCCAAGTAAGACATTAAAAGCTATCTTAGGCGCATAGTATTTTGTGTATATGCGTTAGGCTTAAAGGTCTAGCGCATAGAATAGTACTCTCAAACCTGAGAAGCTATTTCAAAACAACGTTTAAAAGCCCTCTCTTCAAACGAGAGGGCTTTTTTATGTAGAACCACTATACCTGCGCTAACACGCGGCGGTTACGAACATTTTAAACCTAGCTGAGTAGGCATTGGTCTACGCGGACTGGTATAAGGGGTAATAAGGGTAGGGCGATATACCTTATGTTTTGGAAACGAATGTATAAGCGGGAGATAAAAGGAACAGGAAAAAAGCTCGTTGATTGTTTACTTTGTACTATTACGCAACTTTAATACACAACGTTAAGATAACGTAATGCTTATTTTTGTAGGGAAAATTAAAACGCAGTTATCCGCACAGGCGCTTTACTGCACCTACACATTTTGAATGGCAAGAAAAGCAAAAGCCCGACGTATAGGGTCAGGCTTTGAAAATTCTTTTCTTAACGCTCTGGTTCTTCTTTGAAGCCAATGTTCTCAGCGTGAAGACCTTTAGGCCCTTGCTGAACTTCGAACGTTACTTCTTGACCCGCTTTTAGCGAACGGTAGCCTTCCATTTGAATCGTAGAGTAATGCGCGAAAATATCTTCGCCGCCGTCCTCAGGAACGATAAATCCAAAACCCTTTGCGTTGTTAAACCATTTAACTTTGCCAACCGCCATACTTCGACTTCCTCTTAATCCTTGAACTCACGAGTATATGCCCCCATTATAGATCCGGAGACACGGTGGAAAGAGTATTGATTGTAGCTGCTACGCAGTAAGTTATGTCGTAGCTAACGTGCAATACTCAAAACCACTATACAAAATGTAGATTTTTTAACCATATTATGTCAAGGGCAAATGTGAATAAATTTATCCAAAAGTTTGTACACATATGTGCCATTAAACCACTATTATTAAGTTATGAGTAAAGACAACGCTATTAGTATCGAAAAGGAAAAACAGAAAGACGCGCAGCGACAGAAGCCGCAGCCGCCTCCCATGTATAAAGTGTTGTTGAACAATGACGACTATACACCGATGGATTTTGTCATTGAGGTACTCATGCAGTTTTTCAATATGGACGCTGAGAAAGCCAACCAACTTATGCTGACCGTTCATTATCAAGGAAAAGCCGTGTGTGGCATTTTTACTGCTGAGATAGCAGAGACAAAAGTGATGCAGGTTAATCAGTACGCACGCAAACATCAGCACCCGTTGATGTGCACGATGGAGCAGGCATAAGGTTTTTTGTAGAGGGCGAGCAATATGTTAAATAAAGAATTAGAACAAACGTTAAATAACGCGTTTGTATTTGCCAGAGAGCATCGTCATGAGTTTATGACGGTTGAGCACTTGTTGTTGGCATTGCTTGATAACTCAGCTGCTCGCGATGCGCTCAAAGCGTGTGGTGCCGATATTGAGGCAATTAAAAGCGAACTGTTAGCTTTTGTTAAAGATACTACGCCTCTCATTTTAGATGACCAGTTAAACGAACGCGAAACTCAGCCCACGCTCGGTTTCCAGCGCGTGCTGCAGCGTGCGGTATTCCACGTTCAGTCGTCTGGTAAGGACGAAGTTACTGGCGCCAACGTACTTGTTGCTATATTCAGCGAGCAAGAGTCTCAGGCCGTTTATATTCTCAAGAAGGCGGATGTAACGCGCTTGGATGTGGTGAACTTCATTAGCCATGGTGTAAGCAAAGCGGATGATGATGAGCCCGTAAACCCCGAAGCGTCGGAAGAGGCTGAAGCAGGCGAAGAAGGTGGCTCAGCATTAAGCAAATACGCAACTGACCTGAATCGTCACGCGAAAGACGGCAAAATAGACCCGTTGATTGGCCGCGATTCGGAAGTAGAGCGCACTATTCAAATTCTATGTCGTCGTCGCAAAAACAACCCGCTGCTAGTAGGTGAAGCGGGCGTAGGCAAAACGGCGATCGCAGAAGGTCTTGCATACAGAATCGTTAACGAAGACGTGCCTGATGTTATTGCTGAAAGTACCGTTTACTCACTGGATTTAGGTGGCCTTCTTGCTGGTACCAAATACCGTGGTGACTTTGAGAAGCGTTTGAAAGCAATTCTGAAAGAGCTTGGTAAAGATAAGAACGCCATTTTGTTTATTGATGAAATCCATACCATTATTGGTGCAGGCGCTGCGTCGGGCGGTGTAATGGATGCGTCAAATTTACTTAAGCCTAAGCTATCAAGCGGTGAACTACGCTGTATTGGCTCAACCACATATCAAGAGTATCAAGGTATTTTTGAGAAAGACCGCGCCCTTGCACGTCGTTTCCAGAAAGTTGACGTTACTGAACCTAGCGTCAGCGATACCACAAAGATACTGCTTGGCCTTAAGAGTCGCTACGAAGAGCACCACAATGTGCGTTTCACACAAAAAGCGATTCAAGCTGCGGCGGAATTGTCGGCTAAATACATCAACGAGCGTCATCTTCCAGATAAAGCCATTGATGTAATGGATGAGGCAGGCGCAAGCCAGCGCTTGTTGCCGCCTTCTAAGCGCAAAAAAACGATTGGTGTGGGCGACATAGAGCAAATTATTGCAAAAATGGCGCGTATCCCTGAGAAGTCTGTATCGGCTTCTGACAAAGAGGTGCTTAAGAACCTTGGCCGCAACCTTAAAATGGTTGTGTTTGGTCAGGATAAGGCTATAGAGACGCTTAATGACGCTATATTGCTATCACGTTCTGGACTTGGAGCTGAAGCAAAACCAATTGGTAGCTTCTTATTCGCCGGTCCAACTGGTGTTGGTAAAACAGAAGTAACCCAACAGCTGGCTAAAATCATGGGTGTTGAGCTTGTACGTTTTGATATGTCTGAGTACATGGAACGTCATGCAGTTAGCCGCCTCATTGGTGCGCCTCCTGGTTACGTTGGTTTTGATCAAGGCGGTCTGTTAACAGATGCGGTAATCAAAAACCCGTACTCAGTAGTGCTGTTAGATGAAATTGAGAAAGCGCATAGCGATATCTACAATATTCTTCTTCAGGTTATGGACCACGGTACGCTGACTGATAACAATGGACGTAAGGTTGATTTTAGAAACGTAGTGTTAGTGATGACCACCAACGCAGGTGTTCAAGAAACGGTACGTAAATCTATTGGCTTTAAGCAGCAAGATCACAGTCACGATGCGATGTCTGAAATCAATAAGGTGTTTACACCTGAATTCAGAAACCGCCTGGACGGTATTATTTGGTTTAACCATCTTGATCCTGAAATCATCTTGCAGGTGGTAGACAAGTTCATTATTGAGCTTCAGGCACAGCTTGACGTTAAAGGCGTGTCGCTAGAGGTCACCAGTGCAGCCCGCGCTTACATGGCTGAGAAAGGCTATGATAAGGCAATGGGTGCACGTCCTATGGCGCGCGTCATTAAAGATGACCTGAAGAAAGAGTTAGCGAACGAGCTATTGTTTGGCGAGTTATCTAAAGGCGGAAACGTTAAAGTAGACTGCGTTGATGACAAACTTACCTTTGAGTACACAGGTGTAGGTGCAACGTCTGAAGAAGCAGAGCCAACCTAATGTAATAAAGCATGTAGCGCTAGGTAGAAAGACTAATGTCGTCTATCAAGCGCTAAATCTTCGTTATTAACTTTGTTTTTAGCGATAGTGCTTCGAGGATGAAATAGGTAAAACCCAGATACGAAAAAGCCCGATCTTAATCGGGCTTTTTTTATGCGTTACCGCTTAAATGGCTCATTATCTTGCGCGATAAACGATACGACCTTTGGTCAAATCGTAAGGAGTCATCTCAACGGTGACCTTATCGCCAGTAAGAATACGGATATAGTTCTTACGCATTTTACCAGAGATGTGTGCAGTCACTACGTGACCGTTTTCTAGTTCAACGCGGAACATAGTGTTAGGTAGCGTGTCTAACACAGTACCTTCCATTTCAATACAATCTTCTTTTGCCATGTAAAGCAGTTACCTCAGTAATTCAAAATTTTTGCCGCGCAGACCTTACCCAATCTTGGGTTCGGTGTAAAGCAATTAAGTGGGTATTTTACTATTTTTGCTAAATAGATGCCATTCATTGTCACTAAACTGCTCAAATGGCAAAAATTTGTGTTTATAAGACATTTTTTGACAACCCTCTACGTAATAGCCCAAATAAACATAGTGGTGGCCTAAACGCCTCGCTTCCTCAATTTGCATGAGTATCATCCATGTACCTAAAGATGCAGAGCTATACTCAGGGTCGAAAAACGTGTAGAGCGCAGAGAGTGCACCCATATGTTCGTTAGCATCGACGACGTCAGTTACAGCCACTGCAATGAGCTTGTCGCCATCATAGGCCTCTAGGTAATGGGTTGTCATCCAATCACACAAAACGAAATTTTCGAACTGGGTTCGTGACGGCGGATACATACTACCGTCGGCATGTCGCTCCGTAATGTAGCGTTCATACAACGGGTAGTATGTGCTTTTAGTTTCACTAACTAGCTGAACGCGAAACCCTTGGTTGGCCTTTAACAGCCTTTTTTGACTGCGAGAGGGGGTATAAGCATTCACCGGAATTCGCACCGACTTACATGCCTTGCAGGCTGGGCAGTGTGGACGGTAAATTTGTTCACCGCTTCGTCGAAATCCCACTTGAATAAGTTGCGAGTATCGCCACGCCTGAAAATCATTGTTTTCGGCGTATACTAATAATTGCTCTTGCTCATCGGGCAAATAGCTACATGAAAATGATTGGGTTATACCAAACTTCACGGAGTAATCACTCTTGGCTTCCAACGATTAAGGTAGTCTTCTGACAGCCTACCGTCTTCAGTTAAAGTGTGGTTGTTGTTTTCCAGTTTTTCAATAAAGTTTTCACGGGATAACACGTTCGCACCAAGGGATGCCAAATGATCGGTAGGAAGCTGGCAATCAATAAAGGCCATATCGTGAGACTTCATGTGCTCAACCAACGCCATCATAGCAAGTTTTGACGTATTACTTTCCCGGTGAAACATCGATTCACCGCAATATACCTTGCCAATTCCAACGCCATATAGTCCACCCACCAATGTTTCGCCGTCCCAAACTTCCACAGAGTGTGCTAAACCCAAACCATTGAGCTGCCGGTAAGCCCCAATCATGTCATCGGTAATCCATGTTTCGCTATTGAGTTCACCTGTGTTTGGGTTTTTACGAGGGGTTGATGAACAGGCTTCAATGACACGGTCGAACGCATAATTTAACGTTACCGTGTATTTTTGTTTTCGAGCAAGCTTCTTAAGGCTTTTCGATGCGACAAAATTGTCGAGTTCAATAATGGCTCTGGGGTCGGGTGACCACCACAACAGCGGTTCGTCATCACTGAACCAAGGGAAAATGCCCTGTGAGTAGGCAGAAAATAAACGTGCAGGACTGAGGTCGCCACCAAATGCTAACAGGCCGTTAGGTTCGTCTAATGCAGTGTCGACTGGAGGGAAGGGCGCGCCTTCTTCGATGTAATGTAACGCTATCATAATCGGGCCAGAAAAAAGCCCCACTGAACAGCAGGGCTTGGGAAACAGTATTAACCTTGTTCGGGCATCGTACCGTCTAAGTATTTTTCAGCATCTAGCGCCGCCATACATCCTGTACCTGCTGATGTAATGGCCTGACGATAAATGTGATCGCTCACGTCACCTGCAGCAAACACACCTTCAACGCTTGTTTGCGTCGCATTGCCGTTTGTACCGCTGTTTACAACGATATAGCCATCTTTCATTTCAAGCTGGCCATCAAAGATATCGGTATTCGGTTTGTGACCGATAGCAACGAATAGCCCCATAACATCAAGCTCTTCAGTGGCATCACTGTGCGTATCTTTAATACGGACTTTGGTTACACCCATTTCGTCACCGAGCACTTCATCTAGTGTACGGTTTAAGTGTAATACCACGTTACCGTTTTCTGCTTTATCACGAAGGCGTTGCTCAAGAATTTTTTCACTTCTAAAGCTATCTCTTCTGTGAATAACATGTACTTCTGATGCAATGTTTGAAAGGTAAAGCGCTTCTTCAACAGCGGTGTTACCACCACCAATTACCGCTACTTTTTGATTGCGGTAGAAGAAACCGTCACAGGTTGCACAAGCAGATACACCTTTACCCATAAACGCTTGCTCTGATTCAAGACCAAGGTATTTAGCTGAAGCACCTGTAGCAATGATTAGTGCGTCACAGGTATAAGTACCGCTATCTCCGTAAAGCGTGAAAGGGCGCTTCGAAAAGTCGGTCTTATTGATGTGATCGAAAATAATTTCAGTATCGAACTTTTCAGCATGCTTTTGCATACGAACCATTAGATCAGGACCAGTAAGGCCTTCAGGATCGCCCGGCCAGTTTTCTACTTCTGTCGTGGTAGTAAGCTGTCCGCCTTGTTGAATACCAGTTAACAGTACAGGTTTAAGGTTTGCACGTGCAGCATAAACCGCTGCTGAATAACCTGCAGGGCCTGAACCCAAGATAAGTAGACGGACGTGTCTGCTTTCTGCCATTTTCCTCTCCAAATAATTCACCCAATAGGGTTACTTATAAAATTTCTCTTAGAAAGCTAGGTAGGGGCGAAAATCTGTAAATCAAGCTCAACACCTAGTTACTTTTATTATAGTAATTTGCCAGCGCAACATCTGCAGGTCGTTATTCACTTGCTTTAACAAAAGTAACAACAAAGCCATGCAGCACAATGTTTAGGCTTAAGCTCTATATGATGCCTTTAAGCGAGAAAAATGTCACTTAAAGATAGATTGAACTTATACCTTTTAATTATTAATGCGGGGTGTATTAGCTACACAACGCCGATCTTCACAGCAGACCAAAAGGCAGCCGCCACATCAACGAAACTTAATTAACTACAGTGCAATCGTATTTGATAAGATCGATGTTGATAGTTTATCGCTGTAATTACGTACTGATTTAGAAGAACCAGTTTGTATTAGCCAAAAAGCGGATTACAATTTAGTTATAACTATCGAATAATGACGTGAGTGATATCAGCATTAATGCTGATAGTAAGGTTTATCAAAGAGGTGAGGCATGTCTCAATCAATAATGACAATGTTGAAAAACGGTCAGCAGTACATGAAGACATGGCCTGTAAGAAAAGAACTCTTTGCCTTTTTCCCAGAGTGTAGAGTTGTAGCAGCGACTAAGTTTGCAATCAAAACCATGCCGCCAGTGGCAATGGTTTCATGCGCGCTGCTCTATCAGAGTTTAGGCGCCGATTATCTACCTCAAACCATTACCATAGGTGCTTTCTTCTTAAGTCTGCCTATGCAAGGCTTGCTTTGGCTAGGACACCGCTCTGACCAATACCTTCCACCACAACTGAAAAGCTGGTACCAAGAAATCCACTCAAAAATGCGCTCGCAAGGTGTGGCTATGACCAATGCTAAATCAAAACCAAAATATAAAGAGCTAGCGCAACTTCTTAAGACAGCGTTTAACGATTTAGACAACGCATTTACTAAACACTGGTTTAATTAACAGCACGTATCCTGTAAATACCGCTCGCCAGACAGCGTCTTGGGTCAATTGGCTTTTAGGCTGCCAACGTCTGGTGCGCGAAGCAAGGCCTGACACTTCCTACATTTGAATTGTGCCCCTTTTAAAATATTATTGTGTCTGCGTGTACTTAGCGCATAAGTGTCACAGTCACACACATAATGAAAAGAGCGGGCTACCCGTTTCACGTCAAATTGATGGGTAGCATTAGGCGTGCAGTTAAATACGCTGCGCATTATCGACTGCCATTCTTTGCCGTGAGGCTGAACTCTGCCAAACAGAACCCATACCAACAAATGGCTGACTTCGTGTGGTACCACGTCACTTAAAAAGGCATCGATATTATCTTTAAACAGAAGTGGGTGAAAATTCACGCGGTTTTGCTGTAAAAACGCAGTGCCCGCATTTTTCCCCGACCGTCTAAAAGTGATGGTAGGGCGCTTGAACGTTTGCTTGAAGTATTGCTCTGCTTGCTCATAGCAATAAAAAACAGCGTCGGTAATAACGCGACGCTGTTCTTGAGTTAAGTCATTTGAAGCGATGTTGCTGCCTCTGTCTTTTTACTGTTTCTACTTATTTGCTGCGCGTATTATTTAACGTCACAAGGTAAACATAGCACGTAGGTACCCTTAGGGTCGTTTAGTTGGTTTACTAAACTGAACTCTTTAAGTACGCGCTTAAATTCATTTACCAGTGCAGAGTCGGCATGGGCAAATTGCCATTTGCCCACAAACGTCATTGCCTGGCCAAAGAATTCCTTCCAGAAAATTTCCTGGGCACTCAGCGTACGTTGTACGTAGAACGTATCATAATTTTCTAGCTCGGCGAGCTCGGCCGCAGCAACTACAGCATCGTCAACCGTACCAAGCTGGTCTACCAAGCCAAGTTCAATGGCATCTTCGCCAATCCACACGCGTCCTTGGGCAACCTTATCCACTTCTTCTACCGACATACCACGAGCATTTGAAACCAACGACAAGAAGTTTCCGTAAGTGTTTTCAACGTTGCGCTGAAGAATCTGACCGAATTCTGGTGCTAGTGGACGCACAGTAGAGAAGCCTGCAAGCTCTGTAGAGCCCACACCGTCACTGTGAATACCTAAATAATCCAGTGAATTCTCGTAGGTCATAAACATTCCAAACACGCCAATCGAGCCTGTAATTGTGCTAGGGCTTGCAATTATTCTATCGGTACTTGCTGCAATCCAATAACCGCCTGAAGCTGCATAGGTGCTCATAGAAGCAATAACGGGCTTACCTGCTTGTTGTAGCTGCAACACTTCCTGACGGATAATTTCAGAGGCGAATGCGCTGCCTCCAGGAGAATCAATCTGAAGAACCACTGCTTTTACGTTGTCATCAAGACGAGCCTTACGCAGAAGACGCGCAGTGCTGTCGCCACCTATAGTACCGGCTTTTTGATTACCGTCTAAGATGGTGCCCTTGGCAACTACAATCGCCACTTTATCCATATCTGACTCGATAACCGGCATAGGCGGGTTAACAACTTTAAGATAGGTATTGAACGAAGTGAGGTTAACGCCGTGATTGTTTTCATCTTCACCGACTAATTCAGTGAGCTCCAATCTTACTTCTTCGCGGGTCTTCAATGCGTCTACCCAATTATTCTCAAGCGCATAGTGTGCGAAATCGCCGCCTGCCGCTTCAAACTTTGCTAATAAACCTTCAAGGGTCTCGTCAAAGTTTGCTTCATCGATACCGCGAGCTGCTGCTACGTCCGCTTTGTATTGCGCCCAGTAACCATCTAACCACTGTTTCTCCGCTTCCTTTGCTTCTTCAGACATATCATTTCGCATGATAGGCTCAACAGCAGATTTATAAGTACCAACCCGGAAGATATGCGTGGTTACTTTTAACTTTTCTAGCATGTCTTTGAAGTACATGCCATAA
Source organism: Alteromonas sp. MmMcT2-5 (assembly GCF_022348315.1). NCBI lineage: Bacteria > Pseudomonadati > Pseudomonadota > Gammaproteobacteria > Alteromonadales > Alteromonadaceae > Alteromonas > Alteromonas sp. MmMcT2-5. The sequence continues at coordinate 29,438 of NZ_JAKRFB010000012.1, forward strand.
CGGCCGTAGCCTTCAAACATTAACCCGCCCATTGGGTTCAGATAGATGCTATCAGCGTGTGCTGCCAAGTAATATTGGTCTTGGGAAAAGTAATCGCCAATGGCATAAACGGGCTTTTCAGATTCTTTAAACGCGTCAATAGCATTAGCTACGGTGCGCAACTTGTCTAAACCACCGCCGGTAAGACCTTGAAGGTCAAGAACCAAAGCTTTAATACGGCGATCCTTTTGTGCATTTTCAAGCACTTTCACTACATCGCGTACCAGTACTTCTGGGTTTTCAGGTTCACTGCCTAGCGATTCTTGTAAGAACTGTTCGAAAGGATCAATGCTTTCTTTTTCTATAACTAGCTTGCCGTTAAGCGTAAGAAACAAAGCACTGTCTTTGTTTACCGTAAACTGTTCATTGTCCTGGCCAGTTATTGCGATTATCAATCCAACAAAAATAACAATGAATATCAAATTAAAGAAAAGTTTGCGGGTGAAGTTAAGCACCGTCCACAAGCCAATAAACAAGGATTTAGTCCAATTTCCTTTGGCTGCCATTTTAATCACTACCTTTTTTTGAATTAACTAACCAGAGCAAGATAGATCAGGCATACCTTACTCACGTACCGCATTCTATTATGTTACCTAAATCGAGTAAGATCGCGAACTTAATTGTAATTTTTTGTGAGTGTCTTTGTTTTCGACGACTTACGATGACTTTTATTCTGCGTTCTTTTTTTCGTCTTGTTCCAGCCACTTTCGAATGAGGGAGGCAATACGTTTGTGATTATCCTCGCTCATTGTCATAAGAAATTTTCCATTCTTTGCTTTATAGCCGGTTTTTCCATGGCCCTTTTTCATTAGTCGTAAAAACGGTGAGGGCTTATTTTCGCGCGATGAAATTTTTTTCATAAAGTGCCGTTCTTATTTCTTAATCACACAAAGTAGGCAAAAGAATGACGCACATTTACCAACAAATCGTAGCCCGACTGCAAGTGGCAGATGGTATCCCTTTACTTTTATTACGCTTGTATTTAGCACCAGTGATGATACAGGCTGGCTGGAATAAAGCATCCAGTTTCGACAGTATTGTAGATTGGTTTGGTAACGATGATTATGGGCTTGGTTTACCAATGCCTTTGGTAATGGCGTTCTTAGCTACAGCCGCAGAACTCGTGGGCGGTGTTCTATTGTTATTGGGTGCATTGACCCGCTTGGTGAGTATTCCCTTAATGGTAACCATGATAGTTGCTATGGTGAGTGTTCACGCTAAGAATGGATGGCTCGCTATTGCTGATGCGTCTTCATGGTTAGCCGACGGTACAATCTTACTGAATGAAAACATTATGGCTGCGCCAGAAAAGCTTTCGACAGCTAAATCATTGTTACAAGAGCATGGCCATTATGACTGGCTTACATCCAGCGGTAGCTTTGTGGTACTTAACAACGGCATCGAATTCGCTGCGACCTATTTTATTATGCTTTTAGTGTTGTTTATCTATGGTGGTGGACGCTTCTTTAGTGTCGATTACTATGTGAATAAAGCCATGCGTTCTAAAAGTAATTAGGGACGCTCCATTTGCTGTACAAAAGGCAGGAATTTTCTGGTCTTTTTTGTTTATGAACCGTAGGATCTAGCACTCAGGTTAGGTAAATCATTGTTGTTGGCACGCCTTTCTCGATTATGAAAATCGAAGCGTGATAACAGCAACGCGAAAAAATAAAGTAGGGACGTAAATGGACGCATTAACATTGTTACTCAACAGAAGTTCTCAGCCTCGGTTAGAAGCGCCAGCACCTAGTGGTGATGCCTTAGAGAATATTATGCAGGCTGCACTACGTGCCCCAGACCATGCTTGTCTTACTCCGTGGCGTTTTATTGTGTGCACAGAAAAAGGGCTGGATAAGCTAGGTGCACTCTATGAGCAATCCGCTATTGAAAATGAAAAGTCGCAGAAAGAAATTGAACGTGCCGTGCAGCTTCCTCACCGCGCACCTATGGTTATCGTAGCCATCGCAAAGCATGTGGAACATGAAAAGGTACCGCGTGTTGAGCAGATAGCGTCGGCAAGCTGTGGCGTTATGGCGATGCAAATGGCAGCAGTAGCACAAGGGTTTAACGGCATGTGGCGCACCGGTGGCTACGCACACTGTGAGACGGTAAGAAACGGATTAGGTTTAAGTGAAGAAGACGAGCTGGTAGGTTTCTTATATTTAGGAACACCAGCGTTTGAGCCTGCACCTAAACCGCAAAGAAATAGTAACGACTACTTTGAATTCTGGCAGTAGTTGATACCTATTCGAATAAACTGCTGCATTAGATAGTTAGCGGCGGGTAATAAGGGTCTTATTTTTATAAGTAAGCTAACATAAGACCCTAACATTTAACCTAGAAAGATAGGTCTACGTTATAACCTGCGAACTTCCTGATATTAATAACGCGATCGCCATCTAGCATCCAGTATTGCCCTTTGATACCTTGCAATACACCAGTAAATGACGGTGTCTTATCTAAGTTTAAAGATTTTATCTTTACCGGATAATCTTCAACAGGGTAATGAATATCATGGATAGGCGTAGTCACTTCTGATACTGCTTGCAGCCCTTTTTCTTGCTTCAGCGCTTCTAGCTCACTTTCAATTTTACCCATTAATTCGGTTTTGACCTGTTCTAAATCAACCTCGTTAGGTTTGCCCTTTAACATTGTTCGCCAATTGGTTTTATCTGCAATGTGATCCTTGCATAACGTTTCAACCAAACCACTGGTAAGCCTGTCAGGAACTCGCAGCATTACGGTAGCTTGCGTAGCTCCTTGATCCATCCACCGCGTAGACACGCCTTCGGTGACTTGACGAGTGATGCCCACTTTTACCGTACCTGTGTTAGCCAAATAAACAAAATGCTCGCTAAAGCAATGTTCTTCACCCCACTGAGGTTCTCTGCACGTCCCTTCGTGGTAATGGCACTTTTCTGGCTTAATAACGCAGCTATCGCATTGTGCCAATGAGATTAAACACGGGTAGCAGTAACCTTGGTTAAAGCTTTTCTTGGTTTTGCGATTGCAGTGAACACAGTTGATTTCACCAGAGTAGGTTACCGTTACTTCCTTGCCGATGAGAGCATTGATATCTACTGACTCATCACCAATTGGAAGCGAGTAGTGCACGGTATTGTTTTCATCGGCGGAGGTACGCATTTTTTTAAGCATACCCGAATATGTTGTTGTCACTTGTTAAAACCTTTTTCTTAAAAACTTTATTTGTAACGCTGTTAGTCGCTTAATTCGCCGCGCAAGTTTTGTGTTAATAGATGGCTTATTTCCTCAAAAGGAAGCCCTTTACTTAATAAGTAGTGCAGTTTCGCGAGGGCAGCCTCGGGAGTCATATCGCTACCCGATAAAACTCCTACTTCTTGTAGGCCATGGCCGGTGGCATAGCCACCCATGTTTACGCGACCGCGCATACACTGGGTACAATTCAAAACAGGAATTTCTCTGGCTTTTGCGTATTTTAACTGTGCAATAAGCTCAGGGTTCTGAGGTGCATTGCCCACACCATAACTCAGTAAAATCAACGCGTTCACAGGTTGCTGTAGCGTGTTTTTAATCACCTCTGGCGCAATACCGGGATACAAACTTACCATGCCGATCGGTTGGGCTTTGACGTTCGATACCGTTAAGGTGTTATTTGGTGTCTTCGCTAATTCACCGGCTTTCAGACGAATGTTAATGCCAGCTTCTAACAGTGGAGGAAAGTTAGGGGAGTCAAAGGCACTGAATCCATCTGCATCTACTTTGCGGCTGCGGTTGCCACGAAGTAGTCTGTTGTTGAAGAACAGTCCGACTTCGGCAATGGGGAAGTTCGCGGCAACATATAACGCGTTTAGAAGGTTGACTTGACCATCTGAGCGAAGCTCTGCCAGTGGAATTTGAGAACCGGTAACAATGACAGGTTTTGACAAATCCTCAAGCATGAAACTCAACGCCGAGGCGGTGTATGCCATGGTGTCTGTACCGTGCAAAATAATGAAGCCATCATACTTGTCGTAGTTGTTGGCGATATCATCGGCAATACGCTGCCAGTCAGACGGATCCATGTCTGATGAATCGATAAGATTATCGTATTCATGCAGTGTAAAAAGGGGCATTTCAGAACGGTGAAACTCCGGCATCTTTTTCAGTGTGTCTGACAAGAAGCCTGCAGCGGGTACGTAGCCTTGCTTAGACGGCTTCATACCAATAGTTCCACCTGTATAGGCAATATATATATGTTTGCGCATGAAATGACCTTACCCTTAATTTGGGAATACTTTTCAAAAGGGGATAGCGTAATTTGACGGGCATTCTAACAATACCCACGGGTTTGTCACCCTGAAATACGAAGGCACAAAAAAGCGGTGAAGATCACCGCTTTTATTCTGTATCAACTTTTTAGCAACGTTAGGCTGAGCCCTATGCTGAAGTTCGGTACTACTTAACTTCTTTACCCGCTGCTTGTTGGTCTGCATGGTAGCTCGAGCGGACCATTGGGCCACATGCTGCATGCGTGAAGCCAATTTCTTTTGCGTAGTCACCAAGGGCGTCGAATTCCTTAGGGTGTACGTAGCGCTTAACCGGGTAGTGGTGACGGCTTGGCTGAAGGTATTGACCCAGCGTAAGCATGTCCACATTGTGAGCGCGCAGATCATCAAGTACGCCTTGAATTTCTTCGTTCTCTTCGCCCATACCCATCATCAGACCAGATTTGGTCATCACGTCAGGGTGTTGCGCTTTAAACTTCTTAAGCAAATCCAACGACCATTGGTAATTCGCGCCAGGGCGACATTCACGGTACAAACGCGGGATCGTCTCTAAGTTGTGGTTGAACACATCAGGCACGCCGTCTTTGAAAATCTCAAGTGCACGATCCATACGTCCACGAAAATCGGGTACTAATACTTCGATTGTCGTTGTTGGACTGTGTTCGCGAATGGCGTTAATACAATCTACGAAATGCTGAGCGCCACCGTCGCGAAGGTCATCGCGGTCAACAGAAGTAATAACCACATAGCGCAAATTCATTTCTGCAATGGTTTTAGCCAGCTTCTCTGGCTCTTCTGCGCTCGGAGGCAGTGGCTTACCGTGGGCTACGTCACAGAAAGGACAACGACGGGTACAAATATCACCAAGAATCATAAAGGTGGCTGTACCGTGGTTGAAACACTCGGCAAGGTTAGGACAACTCGCTTCTTCACACACAGAGTGAAGGTTGTTTTTGCGAAGTGTCTGTTTGATGTGATCAATTTTCTCGGTAGTACGAGGAAGCTTGATTTTAATCCACTCCGGCTTGCGCAGCATTTCTTCCTTTTCAGTAGGAATAATAGTGACGGGAATGTGTTTTACTTTTTCATCATCACGGAGTTTTATCCCCGCTTGAGGTCGTGCATTACTCATCAAAACCTTCTTTGTATGTTGGCTGTGCAATGGAAAGCGCTTCTAGCAACAAATGCGTTAATTCATTACCAGCGGTCTCAAGCGTAGTTGGACCATTGAGGCGCGCGGTATCGATCATTTCCATATCGGCATAACCGCAAGGATTAATACGCTGAAACGGTGATAAGTCCATATTAACATTTAAAGCTAAGCCATGAAACGAGCAGCCATTACGTATTCTTAAACCTAATGAACAAACTTTCTTCTCATCGACGTATACGCCAGGCGCATCGGGCTTTGGATACGCGGTTACGCCGTATTTTCCAAGTAGTCCGACCACCGCTTCTTCCATAGCAGTGACTAAATGGCGAACACCTAGCTTTCTGCGCTTTATGTTTAGCATCAGATAAATTACTTGTTGCCCTGGACCGTGATAGGTCACTTGGCCACCTCGGTCAACCTGAACAACAGGAATATCACCAGGCATAAGTATATGTTCAGCTTTGCCTGCTTGTCCTTGCGTAAAGACGGCATCGTGTTCAACAAGCCAAATTTCATCTTGGGTGTTTTGGTCTCGCTCATCGGTGAAGCGTTTCATTGCCTCGAAGATAGGCTCATACGGCTGACGCCCTAACTGACGCACTATAACGCCGTTTGCGTCAGACGCTATCGACTGCTCATTCACTTAAAGTACAACCCTAACCAGCTCTAATTTGGCAAGTTCAGTGTAAATGGTTTCCATGTGCTCTTTACTGGTTACACGCACACTGATAGACACCGAGTGGTAAGTACCTTTACTACTTGGTTTTACGTTAGGCGAGTAATCACCTGGCGCGTGTTGCTGAAGGCAGCTCACTACCTGTTGAGGTAGGTCTTCATGAGCAACGCCCATGACTTTAAACGTTTGGTTTGTTGGAAAATCTAGTAATTCGTCGAAACGGGTATCCATGCGATATCCTTGGTACTTAAAATATCATATAAAAAAACGGCCAGATTGTAACAAATCTGGCCGCTTCACAACTAGCTTTTTAACGTATTCAGTAAAGGTGTTTACTCGTCGTCAAATCCTAGCTGAAGCATAATGTAGTCTTTCATGCGATTAAAGAAGCTGCCTTCTTTTACTTCTTGAAGGGTAACTAGGGGATAACTAGCCACATCTTCACCGTCTAGTTGTAGATAAAGTTTTCCAACAACCTGACCTTTTGCAAGTGGTGCTTCAAGCTTGTCATCAAGTTCGAAGTTAGCTTCTAAATTAGCCGCCTGACCGCGTGGAATAGTAATGGGGGTAGATTGATTAATTCCAAGGTCTACTGTCTCTCTATCACCCATATAGATGCGGTGAGCAACGAAACTATGACCAGCTTGGTATGGCGTAAGTGTCTCGTAAAAACGGAAGCCATACTTAAGTAGCTTTTTGTTTTCAACTTTACGTGCACGTTCGCTATCAGTCCCCATAACTACAGAGATTAGACGCATACCGCCTTGCTCTGCAGAAGTGATTAGGCTGTAGCCCGCATCAGACGTGTGGCCAGTTTTAATGCCATCAACGTTTAAGCTTTTGTCCCACAACAGGCTATTGCGGTTGTATTGCTTAATGCCGTTGTAGGTGAATTCCTTCTCGCTATAAATCTTGTACATTTCTGGCGTTTCTGCGATAAGCGCGCGAGACAGAATCGCCATGTCACGAGGGGTAGTGTAGTGGTCAGGGTCGTGAAGACCGTGAGCATTAACCCAGTGAGAACCACTCATGCCAAGTGATGCCGTGTGTGCATTCATCATGCTGGCAAAAGCAGATTCTGAACCTGCTACGTGTTCTGCCATAGCAACACAGGCGTCGTTACCTGACTGCACAACAATGCCACGTAGTAAGTCACGTACTGAAACTTGTGTACCTACTTCAATAAACATTTTTGACGAGTCAGGGAATTTCTTCGCCCATGCGTTTTCCGAGATAGTCACTTCGTCGTCTAAGCTGATGTTACCGGCCTGTAATTCTTTGCCAATAACATAAATAGTCATTATTTTCGTTAAGCTCGCAGGAGCAAGCTGCATGTCTGCATTTTTAGATGCAATCACATGACCCGTTTCAAAGTCGGTTAGAAGAAAACCTTCTGCGGCAACTGAAGGAGCAGGCGGAGTGACTACGGCAGCATTTGCTGTGTGTAGTAAAGTGCCTATCACCAAAAAGGCAAATGAAAGTAATGACGGTTTAGCGCGTTGAATTATTCTGAGCATGGTTCTAATTTCTTTGACCGTTTTATCCGTGTGAGTTAAAGCTTACCCTATTGTTGCGATGACCGCGAAACGATGACCGCAAAACATGGCTACCCAATTTTAGCTTTTGTCCAGTTCGTAACCGAATTCTGTTGTTTCACCTACTTATTATCTGAGGTGACGAGAGATCTTAACGAAAGGCTGCTTATAAGACTAGGTTTTATCAAAAAAGTTTACGCGATTGTAGGTATTAGGCGAAGAAACCGTGATATTGCCTGCTGAATGACACAATGCTGCCACAATGTCGTTGTTTTTATGAGCGTGCGACAACCCAACCAACTACATGGTCTGTGTAATCGCGTAAGCGTTGGGATAGCCATTTTGCTTTAATTGTTCAAGAACCTCCGCGACGACTGCTTCATCGTGGATAGGGCCTAACTGTAGTTTATAAATGTTATCCGCTACTGGCAGGTGAGCGGGAATTTGATATAACGCCGATAGCACGTTAGAGATAGATTTTGCTTTCTCGGCGTTTGAAAGCGCAGCAACTTGAATATAAATCGCATCACTTACCGCGTTGCTACTTTTCTCACTTCTGCTTGAGTTGGTATCCGCGGTGTTCGAAGAGGGGGCTAATGGCGGGGTGGGTGAAGTTGCTGCCAAGGCCGGTGCGGGTACTACCGCAATACCCAAATATTCATCGTAAGTAACAGTTGGACTGTTTCCCACCGTCACATTGTTTTGTTCGTCAAAGTGGATAACTTCAAGTTTGACTCGCGCTGTGCCTTTGCTGTGGTAGCCTAGTTTTACTGCGGCTGCATACGACAAATCGATAATTCTATTATCGTGAAAAGGGCCTCGGTCGTTAACGCGGACGATCGCTTGTTTGTTATTTTCCAAGTTAGTAACACGCACGTAAGAGGGCAGTGGCAATGTTTTGTGAGCCGCGCTCATGGCAAACATATTGTAAGTTTCGCCATTTGAGGTTAAGTGACCGTGAAACTTCTGGCCATACCAACTGGCATAGCCGACCTCTTCATAGCCTTTACCACTATCCATTGGCGTGTAGTGCTTGCCCAGTACCTTGTAAGGCCTGCTGTTAAACATGCGGTAGGCTTCGTATTTTGGTACAGCATCAAGTGTTTCTGGTTTTTTGGCAACGTGCTTAGGCGCTGAGTCTTGCTTTTGTGTATATCGACCGGATTGTGAAGGTGCACTTTGGCATCCCACTAATGCCAAAACTATAAAAGCAGCTGAGCCATAGCGAAAGAACTGTCCGTTTGCCAGATTCTGGTTAACAAGACCCGCATTAACTAAACCCGCTTTTACAAAATCAAGTACCGAAAAAAGGCGTTGCAACATACAAGTTATCTAGACATTAAACGTTTCTGAGTGGCAATGGCCATAAGAATGCCAAAACCTGCCATTAAAGTCACCATAGATGTTCCTCCAAAGCTCACTAGAGGAAGGGGAACACCCACCACGGGAAGTAATCCGGACACCATGCCCATGTTTACAAACACATAAACAAAAAAGGTAAGGGTAATACTGCCGCCAAGCAATTTTGCATAGGCGTCTTGTGCCCGGCTAGAAATTATAAGGCCGCGCATAATTATAAAAATGTATATTGCCATTAAACACATTACACCGGTAAGACCAAACTCTTCACTGAATACTGAAAAGATAAAGTCGGTGTGACGTTCGGGTAAAAACTCGAGTTGTGATTGCGTGCCTTGCAGCCAGCCTTTGCCGTCTACACCACCGGAACCAATGGCAATTTTAGATTGGATTATGTGGTAGCCAGAACCTAGCGGGTCGCTTTCTGGGTTCAAAAAAGTAAGAACCCGCTGCTTTTGATAATCCTTCATTAAAAAGAACCACATCACAGGCGCAAACGCGCCAATGAGGCCGCCCACTACTGAAATAAGACGCCAGCTCATACCTGCCAGGAATATGGCAAAGATACCTGAACTGGCGATGAGTAACGAGGTCCCTAAATCAGGCTGCTTTGCAATGAGAATGGTGGGCACGACCACCAAACCAAACCCAACGATAATGTGGGTGGTGCGCGGCGGCATAGTGAATTTACTGATATACCATGCAACCATCATAGGCACGGCAAGCTTCATCAGTTCAGAGGGCTGAAAACGGATAAAGCCCAGGTCTAGCCAGCGCTGTGCGCCTTTGCCCATATCACCGAATAATAAAACGGCAATTAGCATGAGCAGGCCTGCACCATAGGCATAGGTTGAGAAAAACCTAAACACGCCCAAAGGGGTTTGGGCTAATCCGAACATAACGATAAAGCTAAATCCCAGCCTGATAAACTGGCGCTCCATTTGCTCCATATCCTGACCTGACGCCGAGTACAGAGTAAATAGCCCAACACAACTTAGCACGAGTAGCCCGACTAACAGCCAGCCATCGATATGAATGCGCTGAAGAAAACTTATTTTATTAGGGTTTATGGTGGTTCTCTTCACTAGTTCGTCCCTAATTCATTATCACTGTTTGCCGAGTCAGCTTCGGCAGTTTCAAAAACACGGTCTCTGAAATAGAAATCCATGATTTGACGGGCGACGGGGGCTGCGTTCTTACTACCACCGCCTACGTTTTCAAGGACCACGGTTACCGATATCTCTGGATCATTGAACGGTGCAAAGCCAACATACATGGCATTGTCTCGAAGACGCTCATCAATTTTAGTAGCGTCATATTTTTCATTCTGACCAACGGTAAATAACTGTGCTGTTCCTGTCTTACCCGCAGAGTCGTAAGGGGTATCTGCAAATGCATGACGCGCGCCGCCTTCTTCGCCACTCACAACATCTCGCATGGCGTTTAACACCACATTTAAATTGTTACGGTTCTTAATTTCTATAGGCCGCAGCGACTTAAGCGGGATAAGGTCGACAGAACTATCGGTGTTCATATAACCGCGAATGATTTGTGGAATATAGCGTTCCCCAGCATTGATCAGCGTGTTAACCGATGTATTTAACTGTACCGGCGTGGTGGTCCAATAGCTCTGTCCTATACCAACGGGGATGGTGTCACCAATATACCAAGGTTGATTAAAGCGAGCGCGTTTCCAGCCTCGGCTAGGCATGTTGGCATCTGACTCTTCGTAAAGATCGATACCCGTGAAATCTCCGAATCCGAATTCGTACATAGATTCACTGATTTTATCGATACCCAATTTATACGCTAGCTCGTAATAATAAGTATCGCACGACACTTCTATTGCTTTTGATACGTTAACTTTTCCATGTCCCCATCGACGCCAATCGCGCCACACGTGCGACACATTTGGCAATTGATAGCGACCTGTATCGTTAATGGTGTAGTCTTTGGTGATAATGCCTTCTTCTAGTCCAACAAAACCAAGGTGCGGTTTAATGGTAGAAGCAGGAGGGTATTGTCCTTGTGTCGCCCTGTTAATTAGCGGGCGGTCTGGCGAATTCAGTAGCGCAGAGTAATTCTTGCTGCTGATACCGTGCACGAATAAATTGGGGTCGTAACTAGGGTTAGAGTAAAGTGCCAGTACGCCACCTGTTTTAACATCGGTGACCACAACAGCGCCGCGCATGCCTTCTATTATTCGCTGAGCCTCTAACTGAAGCTCTAAATCCAGGTTAAGTACGATGTCTTTGCCTGGTGTTGGTGGCTCAACACTAAGTACACGAATAATGCGGCCTTGGTTATTCACCTCTACCTGCTGGTAACCCACCTTTCCATGGAGTAGCTCTTCATGGTATTTCTCAATGCCTAGCTTGCCAATATCATGGGTGGCAGCGTAATTATCTTCTTGGCCTGCTTCGACTAGCTTTTGTAGGTCTCGCTTGTTGATACGCGCAACATAACCCAGGGCATGGGTTAGGGTTTCTTTATACGGATAATGACGTGCCAAACGCGCTTCAATTTGTACGCCTGGGAATTTGTGTTTACTGGCAGAAAATAGCGCGACTTCTTCTTCGCTTAACTGGGTGCGAAGCGCAACGGGTTTAAATCGTCGGGTACCTTTAAGCGCTGATTGGAAGCGCTCAAGTTCGTCATTGGTTATACCCATTAGTTCTGTTAAATCGGCCAGGGTTTGGTCGATGTCATCCACTTGCTCTGGAATAACTTCCAAACTGAAAACCGGGCGGTTTTCGGCTAAAAGCACGCCGTTACGGTCATAAATGAGACCGCGGTTAGGCGCTACGGGCAGCACTTTAATTCGGTTACCGTTAGACCGGGTTTGATAATCTTCAAACTGGGTGACCTGCAAAGAATAGAGGTTGTTAAGTACAATGCCCAACATGGCCACAACAATAATAAAAGCAATGGTCGCTCGGCGCGCGAACAAGTTCGCTTCAGCGGAGTGGTCCCGTATTGCTTGACGTTTTCGTTGCATTGACTTCCTTTGCATTAATAAAGCGACCAATTACTCACGGTGATATGGGTGGTTTTGCGTCACCGACCACGCGCGGTATAAGCTTTCTGTAAGAATGATCCTAACAAGTGGATGGGGTAGAGTTAAGGCTGATAAGGACCACTTTTGTTCCGACGCAGCAATACATTCTGGTGCTAGCCCTTCTGGACCACCAATAAGCAGACTTACATCGCGCCCGTCCATTTTCCAATTGTCGAGTTGTTTAGCAAGCGTGGGAGTGTCCCAGGGTTTACCTGTTACTTCTAACGTAACAATGCGATTTCCTTTGGGAATAGCGGCTAGCATTTGCTCGCCTTCTTTTTCCAAAATGCGCTTAATATCCGCGTTTTTGCCTCGCTTTCCGGCGGGTATTTCAGTAAAGGACACTGGCATGTCGCTAGGGAAACGACGAATAAACTCATCCACGCCTGTACTTACCCAGCTTGGCATTTTTGTTCCGACCGCGACGATTTGTATACGCACTTCTTTTACCCTTACCGCAGGAATTAGTATTTCACTTATACAATAAAGGCCATACGCATTTGAGTATGGCCTTTATTGACCGTGTTACTGCATGTTTATAGCAAGCATTTACGCCACTACGACCACAGTTTCTCTAGCTGGTAGAAATCACGGGTTTCATCTTGCATAACGTGCAAAATAACATCACCAAAATCAACCAGAACCCATTCGCCGGTTTCCTTACCTTCCACACTTCCAGGTGCGTGGCCCGCTTTCTTCGCTTCTACCATGACATTTTCTGCAATAGATGAAACGTGGCGCTTTGAGTTACCTGAACAAATGATCATGGTATCTGTAATACTTGATTTGCCGCGAACGTCTAGTTCAATAACATCACGGCCTTTCATATCGTCAATTTTGTCTTTAACAAACTGTTTGAGCTGTTGACTCTCCAAGAGTTTTCCTCACTTACTTAACTTTTATATAACTGATGTTCGTTTATGTAATCTAAAACGCTTTTTTCTAACCATAAGTTAGATAGGTCAGCATTTGAACTGTTTGGCGTACCCGATTTCTCGGACGTGGCAGCACTTGCTAGTACGTCACGAATTTCAGTAGATGAAACACTAAAAAGCGGTGTGTTGGTTAACACTACATGGCCTGCAGGCTTTGCGTGAATAACACTTTTATCGTTAGCCACATGACAATCTAACCAAGCTTGTATTGCGGGAGGAGGCGAAAATTTCTCATCGTCTCTGCGCATAACCACTAAGTGACAATAATCGAGCAGGTGTTCCCACTCGTACCATTTGTCCAGATTATACAGTGAATCTGCGCCAATGAAAAAACAGATTGTGTCATCGCTTTTCTCTTTAAGTGCACGCAGTGTTTTAACTGTATAAGAGGGTGACGGAAGCGTCAGTTCAATTAACTCTGGAATAAGTCTGTCATTGTTTTGGGCGCAAAGTTCAATCATTTTTACCCGATGGCTTTCTGACACACCTACTGACTTATGCGGAGCTAATTTACAAGGCATGAGATGAACGTGGTTTACGCCAATTTCATCTGCCGCTTTTAGTGCCGCACCAATATGGCCTTTATGCGGCGGATTAAACGTACCACCAAGAATGGCTTTCACCGTTGGGTTTTCTCGAGAAGCGCCGGAAAGACTCACTTAGACTTGCCCATTATGCCTGTAACAAAGGAATTTCGCGAAGGTCCATACCCATGAACATCATGCACAGGTGACACATTTCAACGTAAGGGCGGGCAATGACATTTTGTTTGAATGCATGATCTGACTGAGTCAACGCTTTTTGGATGTCTTCTAGCTGCGCGACGCTCAAACGGTTCAAGGCACTTTGATAAAAACCTTGTCTATTACGCCAAATACCGAATTTTTGCCACTGAATGGGGGCACCGCTTTGCTGCGCTAGTTTTAGTTTCCATAACTGCTCCCACTCTCGAATCAGCGCCCAAATAATGATGTTAGGCTCCAGACCCTCACTCTCTAATCGGTATAGCATTTTTATGCAGCGGGTACTGTCGCCGCTAAGCATAACGTCAACTAGTTGAAACACGTTGAAACGCGACTGATCGACCATCGCCTTTTCAATTTGTTCGTCTGAAATAGACTGGTGTGGATAGAGTAGGGCGAGCTTATCAATTTCTTGCTTGGCAGCAAGCATGTTGCCTTCGCAGAAATCAGCAATCATCTTAGCACCCGACGCTGATACGGAGAGTTGGTGGGCATTTAACTGCTGGTTTAGCCATGCATTGAGCTGCTTGCCTTCCAACGGGTAACACAATACCGACGCGCCCAAATCATCAAGCACTTTAAACCATTTGCCGCGCTGCACGTCTTTGCCAATTTTGGGGCCGTGAACCAGCAACAAAATATCGGGGTTTAATGACGCCGCGACTTCTTGCAGCATTTTACTGCCTTCAGTGCCCGGTTTTCCCGTAGGTAGCTCTAATTCAATAAACTGTTGGCTTGAGAAAAGCGACATGCTTTGTGTGGCTTCAATCAACTGATTCCAGTTAAAGCCCGTTTCAGCAACAAGTACTGTACGCTCTTCAAAGCCATTGGCTTTTGCTTTAGCGCGTATTTGCTCAATGACATCAAACTTCTGCTGGGGTTCATCTCCAAACACCAGATAGCACGGGCGAAGTGCCTTGGTGATATCTTGGCTAAATTGGTTTGGATAAATCTGCATGAAAAATTCTGATGTTTACTGACTAACGGAAGTTGACGCATTTGGTGCAGCGGCTGCCTGACTGGAAAGGCGTCTGATCATGATATCAGCGGCTTCATCGCGCATTTCACTTAGCATCAATTCAAGTTCGCGAGACTTTGCCAACACTTGGTCAGGGTCGTCTTGATAGTCACGTACTACTTCAAATTGCACCATTACCGCTTCCTTACCAGGAAACTGCACGCGGTAACGCACAACATATATCAGTTCATATTCAGCAACTTGACCCGAAGGATAAACCGACAGCAGCTGACGTTCTAATTTCTCTGGAAGCAAATAGATGTTTACGTTTTGGTTAGAGCGCGATGTTTTATCTACGCTAACACTGGATAAACCGTAAACGTTTAAGCGTTTATCAAGCGCACGCGCCAACGGCGCGTGCGCTCGGGCACTTTCAATAGCAACGGTGTTAATGTCGTCGGGTAGGCTAGGGCTACTTCGCAAATGAAAGCCACAGCCAGTAACCAATACGGTTCCCAACACAGCGACTGCGAATTGTAAGTGCTTTTTCATCAGTATCTGACCTAGTTAGCTACAATGTTTACAAGCTTGCCAGGCACAACAATCACTTTACGAATGGTTTTACCTTCGATGAATTGCTGAACGTTAGGCTGTTCTTTCGCAGATGCTTCAATGCTCTCTTTGCTTGCATCAGCAGCAATTGTCATCTTAGCGCGCACCTTACCGTTAACCTGAACAATGATAAGCTTTTCATCTTCAACCAATGCGGCTTTATCAGCCTGTGGCCATGGCGCTAAATCGATATCTTCACTGTGACCCAACACTTTCCATAGCTCGTGAGCGATGTGCGGCGTAATAGGGTTTAGAAGCAACAAGATAGATTCACAGGCTTCGCGCATAATTGCGATGTCCTGTGCGTTTTCTTGTGGTGCTTTTTGAAGGTGGTTTAACAATTCCATCACCGCTGCAACCGCAGTGTTAAAGGTTTGACGACGGCCTAGGTCATCAGACACCTTTTCAATGGTCTTATGTACTTCACGGCGAAGAGCCTGTTGGTCTTTCGACAGTGCCTTAACATCAATCGCTTCTGGCGCGCCTTTTTCAACGTGTTCGGTCACTAATTTCCAGATACGACGTAAGAAACGATTTGCACCTTCAACACCAGAGTCTACCCACTCAAGGGTTTGCTCCGGTGGCGCAGCAAACATGGTAAATAAACGCACCGTATCGGCACCGTACTGATCAATAACTTCCTGCGGGTCGATACCGTTATTCTTCGACTTAGACATTTTCGTCATACCGCCGTGAATAACTTCTTCACCGTCAGCGGTTAGCCATGCTTTAACAATACGGCCTTTATCGTCCTTTTCAGTGCTTACTTCGGTAGGCGAGAACCAGGTTTTCTTACCAGACGCGTCTTCACGATAGTACGAGTCAGCTAATACCATGCCTTGACACAGCAAACGCTTGAACGGCTCATCAGAGTTTACCAAGCCTTCATCGCGCAACAATTTGTGGAAGAAACGCGAGTAAAGTAAGTGCAAGATAGCGTGCTCAATACCACCAATGTACTGATCTACTGGTAACCAGTAGTTAGCTGATGTTGGATCAAGCATGGCGTCGTTGTTAGTAGCACAGGCATAGCGCGCGTAGTACCACGATGACTCCATAAAGGTGTCGAAGGTATCCGTTTCACGTAACGCGGCTTCGCCATTGTATGTGGTTTTTGCCCACTCAGGGTCAGCTTTAATTGGCGAGGTAACGCCATTCATTTCTACGTCTTCAGGCAAAACAACCGGTAGTTGGTCAGCAGGAACCGGAACAGATTCACCGTTTTCCAAATTTAGCATTGGAATAGGTGCGCCCCAGTAGCGCTGACGGCTTACGCCCCAGTCACGAAGACGGTAATTTACTTTGCGCTTTCCACAGCCTTTGCTTTCAAGTTCATCAGCAATACCATTAAATGCGGCATCGAACTCAAGACCGTCGAACTTATCTGAATTGATCAAGCTGCCTTTTTCAGTAAATGCAGACGCGGTAAGGTCGCACTTATCTTCATCACCTGCGTTTGGTGCAATGACTTGTTGAATAGGTAGGTTGTATTTAGTCGCAAACTCCCAATCGCGCTGGTCGTGGCCAGGAACAGCCATTACCGCGCCTGAACCATAGTCCATCAACACGAAGTTAGCGACCCAAATTGGAAGCTTTTCACCGGTTAGTGGGTGAACAACCTCAAAACCCGTGGCGAAACCTTTCTTCTCCATGGTTGCTAATTCAGCTTCAGCAACTTTGGTGTTTTTACATTCGTCGATAAAGGCCGCTAAATCTGGGTTCGATTTTGCTGCGAATTCGGCAAGAGGGTGCTGCGCAGCCACTGCAACGTAAGTAACGCCGTAGAAGGTATCTGGGCGCGTCGTATACACCGTCAAATCGGCAATGTCGTTCACCGCTGACGCTAAATCGAAGGTAATTTCAACACCTTCAGAGCGGCCAATCCAGTTTGCCTGCATTGCGCGTACTTGGTCTGGCCATTCTTCAAGCTGTTCTAAGTCTTGTAAAAGTTCTTCGGCGTAGTCAGTAATTTTAATAAACCACTGAGGGATCTCTTTTTGCTCAACCAGCGCACCAGAGCGCCATCCGCGACCATCGATTACCTGCTCGTTAGCCAAAACAGTTTGGTCTACAGGGTCCCAGTTGACAGTAGAGTTTTTCTTGTAAACAAGACCTTTTTCGTAAAGGCGTGTGAAGAACCACTGTTCCCAGCGATAGTAATCTGATTTACATGTGGTTACTTCGCGATCCCAGTCGTAACCGAAACCCAACGAGCGAAGTTGGTTTTTCATGTAATCAATATTTGAGTATGTCCATTTCGCAGGTGCAGTGTTGTTGTTAATTGCTGCGTTTTCAGCCGGAAGACCAAAAGCATCCCAACCCATAGGCTGCAATACATTTTTACCCTGCATGCGCTGGAAACGGCTGATCACGTCACCAATGGTGTAGTTGCGCACGTGGCCCATGTGAAGTCGGCCACTAGGGTATGGGAACATAGACAGGCAGTAGAACTTTTCTTTTTCTACATCGTCATTTGCTTTAAACGATTGGTTTTCTTCCCAGTATTGCTGAACGCGTTGTTCAATGTCTTTCGGATTGTACTGATTATCGGCCATGAAACTTAGGCTTCCGCATTAAAAGTTAAAACGTTTATGGGGCGGCATAAGGCGAGTTTGTAGCAACGCCAACTAACCGCGCGTGGGATTCACCCACTTAACATACATATAGCCCAATAGAATAACCCAGCGCTAAGCCATGCCTCAATAGCTTAACACCGAACTTGGCAATATTTATTGTTGCTTGCTTGAAAAGTGAGCATTAATGACACGGTTTTCGTCGATTGAACACCAGAATACGCCCCATTTGCTCATCTTACTTTCTCTTAGCGCCATCTTATCTTGTCGATAAACAGGCCCCGGTGTCGCATCTAATTATCGTCACTAAACGCGGTTAGCGCATTTAGTTGTTGCGCCTGCACTTTGTCTACTACTCGAACTAAATTGGCGGCGTCTTCGTTAGATGCTTTTTGGCCATTAAAGTGAATATTGCCTGAGGCGTGGTAGGTAAGGGTGACTTTAGTTTTCGGTATGCGACCGTCTTGTGTGTTTGCATCCGATGAAGTGCTCGATGCTATTGTGCTGAATTCCCATGTCAGTGCACCTGACATACCCATCTCTTGAAGCGGGCCTAAGCCACCTGTCATCACCACTTTTTTGTTCGGTTCAACATAGCTTACCTGCATATGCGCTGCACTCGCCGTGTCTGTCGTTTCACAGAAACAGCCACCAGCCTGCTCATCTATGCGCAAAGCACCTTTCCACCATGTGTGGTCTTTCGGCCACCACATATCCACATGTTGAATAAAATGAGAGTACACGACTTCAACTGGCGCATAGCTTTCACTCTCATTGGTGATAGAAAACCCTGAGTTATCTGCATAGTTTACGTTAGCGATACTCATTGAAGAAAATGCCGTACCCAGAAAGGTAGCAAGGAAAGAGGAAGTGAGCAGAAGGGGTGAGCGAGTTTTCAATTTTTTTGTCATTGTTATTACCCTGTTTTTGTTCATTGGTTATTGCGCGCGAAACCTGGTCTCGTCGCCAAACGAATTTCGGTTTTTGTGTTTTCTAAGGTAATTGAAAGCAGCTTGCGTTGCTACCTACTTTAAAGTCTTACTGTTACAGGATTCTTCAGAGCTTTGTCTTGACCACATTGTCCTTACGGCTCTGACCTTGGCGCGCTTTTCTTAACGCTGTGATTTTAATGCTCTGATCCAGATTATGTGGCAGAAATAAATGCAGCGGTTAAATTGAAGTAAGTTCTTTCGTACTTAACTCCTTTTCGGCTTTAATTAGACGCTACACCTTGTGTCGCAAGGTATCAGTTCTAGTGAAGGCCACAAAAAGCTCGTAGTGCTTGCCAATTTCTCTCTAAAATCATGAAGGTGGTTGTTTGTTGTGCAATTAGCGATGCAAAGCTGCCTTATTCAGGATAAGCGTTTGACACTAATGTTAATTAGGGTTTCACTTAAGTAAAGAAACAAAGATAGAACAGACATGTCTGTAGACAGTAAATTATATGCGTTAGATGTAGACGCGCTTTCACCTACCATAAATCGCCGAGCGATAAACAGTGCCTTAAAAGATGATGAAGCGCTAAATGCGACCTTCATTGGGCAAGAGCGTGCGCGTGAAGCACTTACGTTTGGGTTAGGTATTAACACCAAAGGCTATAATCTATACGTGATGGGTGAGCCTGCCACAGGCCGCTTCACTCTAGTGAAGGATTATATTGAACGCCAAGTTGCCCAGCTACCGGCGCCTGATGATTGTTGTTATATCAACAATTTTGACGAAGAGCGCGAACCTGTTGCGCTAAAATTTCCTCCCGGAGGTGGAAAAGCATTCCACAAGGACATGGCTGCGCTTATTGACGATGTCTTAGACTCACTGCCCATTGCCTTTGATAACCCGGGATATCAGCGCCGTCGCGCGTCAATTTCCAGAGAGTTCGAGCAAAAGTACGATGCGGCTATCGATGCGGTAGAGCGTTACGCACAAGCGAATGATGTTGCGCTGTACGAAGAGGGTGGCTCTATTACGTTTTCACCTATCGTTAACGGCAAGCCAATAAGTGATACAGAGTTTGCGTCATTAACTGACGCACAACGGGAAGGGTTTTATACTCTTATTGACGAACTAGAAAACAGGTTAAGCGAAGGCCTGTTAAGCCTGCCTACGTGGAAACGCGAAAACTCTGAGCGTCTGCGTGAGCTTGACAAAAAGACCGCAGAGCAGGGAATTAAGCCGCTGCTAAAAGTGCTTGAGCACAAATACGCGTCTGAGCTAGGGGTAATGAAGTACCTCAAGCAGCTTAAAACTGCATTGGTCAACGCTATCTTAGTCATTCACAGTGAAGAGCAGAAAGAAGAGAAGAGTGATGACTTCGACAAGAAGATATTTTTAGAAGAGCAATTTCTTCCTAACGTTTTGGTGTCGAATAAACTCGATGACGCAGCCCCTGTTATTTATGAGCCGAACCCTACTTATCAAAATTTGTTTGGCAAAATAGAGTACACCAACATTCACGGCAGCGTGTTTACAAACTATCGCATGATTCAGCCCGGTGCGCTCCATCGTGCAAATGGCGGTTATTTGTTGTTGGATGTGGACCAACTTATTGAACAACCTTTCGTGTGGGATACTCTTAAGCTTGCCATCAAGTCACAGCGCTTGCGCATGGACTTACCCCAGCAAGATGTGGGTATGGTGAACAACATTACGCTCAATCCACAGCCCATCGACTTAAATGTGAAAATCGTTCTGTTAGGCTCGCGTGATTTATACTACACGCTGCAAGATTACGATGACGAGTTTGATGAACTGTTTAGAGTGTTGGTGGATTTTGATTTGGAAATTCCCGTCACCAGACAGGCGCTTTTTGATTTCGTGGGCAAAGTACGTGCGCATCTTATTCAGTTAGGACTTAAAGGCATTACCGCTAACGCGATGTGCAGGCTAGTTGAGTACTCGTTAAGAATGGCTGAACATAAAGAAAAGCTATCTGCGCACTTCGCTGAAGTTATCGAGCTAGTTAATGAAGCCTATTATTTCTGTCAGAAATCTAATGCCGACACGCTAGAACTTGATCATTTAAAAACAGCATTAAGTGCCAAGAAGCGTCGTACCGGCCGCGTCAGTCAAACACTATTAAACGATATTAAAGAAGGGCACGTGCTTATTGCCACTGAAGGAAAAGCGGTAGGCAAAGTAAACGGGTTAACGGTTTTGGATATTGGTGACACTGCATTTGGTACGCCTGCACGCATTACGTCTACTGTATTTGCCGGCGCAAGTGGTGTCGTTGATATTGAGCGTGAGGTAGAGCTTGGACAGCCTATTCACTCAAAAGGCGTTATGTTGCTGAACGGCTACTTGGGCAACAAGTATGCCCAGCATTTCCCGTTAACCCTATCGGCAAATATAGCGCTAGAGCAGTCATACGGACATATTGATGGCGATAGTGCATCCCTTGGTGAACTGGTTGCGCTTATCTCTGCGTTGACTGAAATCCCTTGCTTACAAACCTTGGCTATCACGGGTTCCATAAACCAGTATGGTGAAGTGCAAGCGGTTGGCGGTGTGAACGAAAAGATAGAAGGCTTTTTCGACTTGTGTCAACACCGCGGCCTTACCGGTACGCAGGGCGTGATTATTCCTAAATCAAATGCGATTAATTTGGTATTAGATGCCACCGTTATCGACGCAGTGAAAAAAGGGCTGTTCCATATTTACACTGTAGAGACTGTTGATGATGCGCTATCTATTTTGATGGAACAGGAAGCGGGTAAAATAAGTAGTAAAGGTCGTTACCCCAAAAATTCAATCAATTACCATGCCGTAAACCGTCTATACAATATTGCGCTTATTGTTAATGGTGGAGATGGCGAATAGATAAGAACGAAGCGCGTACTTGCAGTGTCGAGACGCGCTTCTTTATTTTTGCGCTAATAAAGATGTGCTTTTTCAGTAGAACGTGCACACAGCCATTCAATGCTAAACGCAAGTATCAGAGCGCGCTAATCGCGGGTGCTGATGACCAGAGTTTCTGAAATTTTATCTTGGATAGCTTGTCGGTTAGGATCCCAGTAAATTTGCACAAATCCTAACAAGCCAGTTGCTAAACCCGCACCATAACCGCCATAACGACCAAAGCTCTCCCATAGCGACAGTCCAGAACCATCGAGTTTGAGTACTTGTATATTTAGCAGTCGTTTACCTGGAGTTTTTCCGTTAAACCATGCGGTAAACACGCTGTAATAAAGCGTGGCCCAACCAAAGCCTAAGCCAAGCTCAGTAATTAAACCTTTAATCCACGCGACAATGCTGTATGTATTTGCTGAGGGCTCTGAAGTTGCGTCATCGAAATCTGCTAGGTCACTTTCAATACCTTCAGCTTCCTGTAGGCCATTTTCATGCACACCTTTATTTTGAACTTGCTCATTTACTCCAATATCATCATTCGCACCATTTTTCTCACCTTGGCGATTAGGCGAGTCGATCACGTTGCTGACAGTTGCATCGTCACGAAAGTAATTAGCCTCATTGGCAGCATCTAACGTAAGCAACACTGTCCAAAAGAGCATGAACGCTCCACCTATTCGAAGAAATGAACGCGTCGTTTTTTTATGGCTTTGATTGGCTACGTTGCGGCTAGCTTTATAAAACGTCACTGTAGCAATAATCGCCAAAAACAGTGCATCCAGTGAGCTCAAAATGGCGACAAATAGTAGGTCAATACACTGAGCCAACCCTCGTTGAAAAGGTGTAGCCAGACGCTTGCCTAACAGCGAGTTAGCCACGCCAAACGCATAGGGCGTGACTATATCCTTTGTTTCAACGGTTTCTAATTTATCTGCAGTATTATTTTCGACATCACTACTTAGAGGTGGCGAATCAATATGTTGATGAGGGTGAGACATTTGCCGTCCACTGTGCTTAACCTAATTCCATAACACTACTTTACACAGTAAGGCGCGTTATTTTAACTCTTTTATCTGAAGGGCAAGCACCCCGCAAATACGCATGCAGGATACAGTGTAATCTCTTCAATAGTCGGAATATTTTTCTTTTTAGCAAATAGATAATTTAAGTGTGTTTCACTTAAGCTATTGATTTATATGCGCGGCATTGGGTTTGCATCAGAGATTATCGAATGGATAACAATGATGCCTTTAAGGAGGTTACGATGTTTAACTCAAAACGAAAGATTACAGCAACTTTGGTTTCATTCGCTATGATGGGGTCATCTGCAATGGCACAAGCTAACGTTGACGAGATGAAAACTGCGCAAATGCAAGCAGCTTCAGCGTCAGTACAACCTGAGTCCAGAACATCTGAGTCTGGTGATACGTGGATTACGTTGACCGGTGAGGTGTCTGCTGTAGATTCAAAATTCTTTACGTTAGATTACGGTGACGGGAATATCTTTGTTGAGTTAAGAGACACCGACCTTGACAGTAATGCCTATGCAAAAATGAAAGGCGAAGAAGTCATGGTAACGGCGCGTCTTGATGATGGCATGTTTTCGAGCGAAAGGTTAGTTGCTCAGAGTGTGATTGTTGATGGTATGGATACTGTTTACTTAGCTGAGTCGGTTAATCAGGCTTCGGCAGATCTTTATTTAAGTACAGCAAGTAACATTGAGTTTGACGATGAAGAAATGGTGCTTGTAGGTACCGTCAAATCAATTGGCAAAGAAGCGTTACAAATTGACGTGGGCGATACCACCCTCACGGTAGAGCTTGATGAGTTAGAGGACGCACCTGTGGATGCGGATGGTTACCTAACGCTAATGAAAGGCGAGCGCGTACGCATCACTGGCGAACTAGAAGACGATTTCTTTAATCGTTTCACCGTAGAAGCTGATACGCTAATCAAAATGAAAAGTTAACTATTACTGATAGATAACGCTTAAAAAAAACCGCCGAAAGGCGGTTTTTTTGATTAAAGCATTAATGTACTTAATCACTACTTTGGAGGCATGCGCAGCCCGCCGTCTAAGCGGATTGTCTCACCATTTAGGTAGCTATTGTTCGCCATATGGATAACCAACTTAGCAAATTCTTCTGGTAGTCCAAGGCGCTTAGGAAACTGAACGTTAGCAGAAAGGGCGTCTTGCACTTTTTCTGGCATAGCAAGTAGCATTGGCGTGCCCATTACACCCGGCGCAATGGTGTTAACACGAATACCCAACGGGGCTAAGTCTCGAGCCATTGGAAGGGTTAGGCCGATAATGCCACCTTTACTCGCGGCATAAGCGGTTTGCCCTATTTGACCTTCGTAGCCAGCAACTGAAGCAGTGTTTACGATAAGACCGCGTTCGCCTTCCTCGTTAACTGGCGATTGCTTTGCCATCGTCGCTGCAACTAAGCGAGAAACATTAAAGCTTCCTACTAAGTTAATATCGATAGTTTTCTGGAAGTCACCCAACGGCGCCGGATTGCCTCCTTTGTCAAGCAGTCGCTTAGCTGGTGCGATGCCTGCACAGTTAACCACTAAAGAAATGGCGCCAAACCTTTCGGTTGTCGCGTCTATAGCTGCTTGAACAGAAGCTTCATCGCGTACATCGACTTTGGTGAAAAGTGTGTTGTTATTGCCCAATTCTTCTACGCGCTGTGCGCCAAGCTCTTCATTTAAGTCGAAAAGGCTGACGTTAGCACCTGCATCTCGAAGTGCGATAGCAGTGGCATGACCAAGTCCGGAGCAACCGCCAGTAACAATGGCAGTAAGATTATTTAGCGTCATAGATTTCCCTTAAACCCTAGTTTTTCACTATTATTAACGTGATGTTAACGGGAAGTAAGAAGAAAAACTACGGTGCCGACGGGGATCGGCACCTTATATTCAGCTATTTTGGCAACTGAATTTTACAGTCTTCGCTTTGACGGTAGATAATTAGCGTGTGGCCGATTACCTGTAGCTTAACTGAGTTTGTTTCACGAACAATGGCATCCATGATTAGCGCTTTTTCTTCGCGATCGTCTGTTGGCACCTTAACTTTAATTAATTCGTGATGGCTAAGGGCGTTGTCAATTTCGGCAACAACACCTTCTGTCAGGCCGTTCCCACCTAGCTGCACAACAGGTTTTAAAGGGTGTGCAAGGCCTTTTAGGAATTGTTTCTGTTTATTTGAAAGTTTCATGAAGTAATATTTCTTACAATTAATCTGTTAGTTTATGCTTGAAATAACGTATTCTAACGCCATCTTCTCTACAATCCTAATGACATTGTATTGGAATGACAAAAAAGAAACACTCCGCCAGCAGTAAACGCTGGCTACAAGAACACGTTAACGACCATTATGTGCAAAAAGCAAATAAGGAAGGTTGGCGCTCGCGAGCTATCTATAAACTGGAAGAAATTCAGAAAAAAGATAAGCTTATTAAACCAGGAATGACACTTGTAGACCTTGGTGCTGCACCGGGGGGCTGGTCACAGCTAGCCGCACAGCTCGTTGGCGACAATGGTCAAGTTATCGCGTGCGATATTTTGCCCATGGACCCAATCGTGGGCGTAGACTTTTTACAAGGTGATTTCAGAGAGGACGCTGTTCTCGACGCACTATTGAACAGAATCGGTGGGAACACCGTAGATATTGTGTTGTCTGATATGGCACCGAACCTTGCAGGTAACGCGTCGGTTGACCAATCTCGCTCTATGTATCTTTGCGAACTAGCGCTTGATATGTGTCACCAAGTGTTAAAGCCTGGTGGTTCGTTTGTCATAAAGGTGTTCCAAGGTGAGGGGTTTGTTGAGTTCATGAACGCACTTAAACAATCTTTCACAACCATAAAGACGCGTAAGCCTGACTCGTCCAGATCACGTTCGCGAGAGGTGTATTTGGTGGCTTGTGGGTATAAAGTGTAGTACGCTTTGAGATAAGCGGTTTTCGTTGCGAGTTGTGTCGTTTATTCAATAAACAACTTGTTGAATATACAAGCAATTCGGGTTTATAGAGGTTAGTAGCATTGAGCGATATGGCAAAAAATTTAATCTTATGGTTAGTCATCGCCGTTGTTTTAATGTCGGTTTTCCAGAGCTTTTCACCGAGTGAATCGTCTCGTTCGCAAACTGACTACACAACGTTTTTGAGAGAAGCAGAACAGGGAAATATTCGAGAAGTTCGCATCAATAATAGTGGCGAAATTCGAGGTACTAAGCGTTCAGGCGAAACTTTCCAAACATTCGTACCTTACTTCGATGACAAGTTAGTATCTGACTTGGTTAAGAACGACGTAAGAGTGTATGGTGAACCACCAGAAGAGCAGTCTCTTCTGACGTCTATTTTCATCTCATGGTTCCCCATGTTACTGCTTATTGGTGTATGGATTTTCTTCATGCGTCAAATGCAGGGTGGCGGCGGCCGTGGCGCTATGTCATTCGGTAAAAGCAAAGCTCGCTTGCTTGGTGAAGACCAAATTAAGACAACATTTGCTGACGTAGCAGGCTGTGACGAAGCGAAAGAAGATGTATCTGAATTGGTAGACTTCCTGCGCGACCCGTCTAAGTTCCAAAAGCTTGGTGGTAAAATTCCGAAGGGCGTACTTATGGTAGGTCCTCCTGGTACAGGTAAAACGTTGCTTGCAAAAGCCATTGCCGGTGAAGCGAAAGTACCATTCTTTACGATCTCTGGTTCTGATTTCGTTGAAATGTTCGTGGGTGTAGGTGCATCTCGTGTACGTGACATGTTTGAGCAAGCGAAAAAAGCGGCGCCTTGTATCATCTTCATCGATGAAATCGATGCGGTAGGCCGTCAACGTGGTGCTGGTCTAGGTGGTGGTCACGACGAACGTGAGCAAACCCTTAACCAGATGCTTGTTGAAATGGACGGCTTTGAAGGTCATGAAGGTATTATTGTTATTGCGGCAACTAACCGTCCTGACGTACTAGACCCTGCGCTTCTTCGTCCTGGTCGTTTTGACCGTCAAGTAGTGGTTGGTCTTCCTGACATCCGCGGCCGTGAACAAATTCTTAAGGTTCATATTCGCAAAGTGCCAGTGGCTGATAACGTAGAGCCGTCAGTTATTGCTCGCGGTACACCAGGTTTCTCAGGTGCTGACCTTGCTAACCTAGTAAACGAAGCTGCATTGTTTGCTGCTCGCGGCAACAAGCGCCTTGTTTCTATGGAAGAGTTTGAGAAAGCGAAAGACAAAATCATGATGGGCTCTGAGCGTAAGTCTATGGTGATGTCTGAGCCTGAAAAAGAAATGACAGCGTATCACGAAGCGGGTCACGCTATCGTAGGTCGCTTAGTGCCAGAGCACGATCCGGTATACAAAGTGTCAATCATTCCACGCGGTCGCGCGCTGGGTGTGACCATGTACTTACCAGAGCAAGACCGAGTGAGCCACTCTAAACAGCACTTAGAAAGTATGATTTCTAGCTTGTTTGGTGGGCGTATTGCTGAAGCCATTATTTATGGTGACGACAAAGTAACCACGGGTGCATCTAATGACATCGAACGCGCAACTGAAATTGCACGTAAGATGGTGACCCAATGGGGCTTGTCGAGCAAAATGGGCCCAATGCTTTACGCTGAAGACGAGGGTGAAGTGTTCCTAGGCAAGTCTATGTCTAAGGCAACAAATATGTCTGATGACACAGCACGTGCCATTGATGCGGAAATTAAGTCACTGATTGACCGCAACTACGAGCGTGCTCAAAAGATCCTTGAAGACAACATCGATATTTTACATTCAATGAAAGACGCACTGATGAAGTACGAAACCATTGATGCTAAGCAAATTGATGATCTGATGAACCGCACTGACGTTCGTCCTCCTGCTGACTGGGATGACAGCAAGCCATCGGGTGGCGATAAGCCAAGTGGTGGTGCGCCGGTTCGTGAAGGTGAAATTAAAAATGACGGTGTAGACAAACCGTCGGTAGGTAAGCCGGGCGATATTCCAAGCTAACCTTCTACATCCATTGAAAAACGCCAGTTTAACTGGCGTTTTTTGTTAGAGCTGATTGATTTTAATCTGGGAATTTGACTTACAGTTTATGTCACTGTGTTAGCTGAGTTATTTATTTCGTTACGCTTTACATTGTTCTTTGCAAAGAACAATGAAAAAAACACGGCGAAGAACTAACCAAAGAATTCAGCAAGCAACAAGGCAAAGAGCATGCATTTTTAAGTAGGTTTCATTGCTAACACAGCGGGTCAAAATCAGTTTGCTTTATAGCTTCATTTCTCAACATATTTTCTGTCTAAGAAATACGGTAATTTCAAAATAAAGATAATGCAGGTAATTCATGCAGTTTGGTAAGTACTTCATAGATCTGTCACAGCCTCAGGTAATGGGCATTTTAAATGTTACTCCTGATTCATTTTCTGACGGCGGCAAGCACACAAATGTATCTCAAGCCCTTGACCATGCGCTTCGCATGATTGAAGAAGGGGCAACTTTTATTGATATAGGTGGTGAATCGACAAGGCCAGGCGCGCCCGACGTATCGCTGCAGGAAGAGCTTGATCGTACAATACCCGTTATTGAAGCCGTAGCTAAAAATACCCCATGTGTTATTTCTATTGATACCAGCAAGGCTGACGTTATGCGCGAAGCGGTGAAAGCTGGCGCGGGGCTAATCAACGATGTCCGCGCGTTACAAGAGCCTGGTGCATTGCAAGTAGCAGCTGAAGCACAAGTACCTGTTTGTTTAATGCATATGCAGGGGCAACCCAGAACCATGCAGCAAAGCCCTGAGTATGATGATGTAGTGAATGATGTGGGGCAGTTTCTACTCGCGCGTACCAAAGTATGTGAAGAAGCGGGCATTGCTAAAGACAAGATTTTGTTCGACCCTGGCTACGGTTTCGGAAAGTCACTGGAACACAATTATACGCTGGTGAAACACTTGCCATCGCTTATGAAGCTGGGTTACCCAGTGCTAGTAGGCATGTCTCGCAAGTCGATGATTGGCAATTTGCTAAATAGAAAAGTGGATGAGCGCTTGGCGGGAAGCATAAGCCTCGCTACAATTGTCGCCCAAATGGGCGCACAGATAGTTCGCGTTCACGACGTGAAAGAAACAGCTGATGCTGTCAATATCGTGAAAATGCTGAATTCAGTAAAATAAGGAATAATAATGACGCAGCGCAAATATTTTGGCACCGACGGTATCCGCGGAAAGGTAGGCGAGAGCAATATCAACCCAGAGTTTGTTACAAAACTCGGGTGGGCAGCAGGTAAGGTCCTTGCCGGACGAGGGACGAACAAAGTACTTATTGGTAAAGACACGCGTATTTCTGGCTACATGCTAGAGTCGTCTTTAGAGGCTGGTTTATCGGCTGCTGGTATCAATATCGGCTTGCTAGGCCCCATGCCAACGCCAGCCATTGCTTATCTCACCAAAACATTTCGCTCAGAAGCAGGGATAGTGATTAGTGCGTCACATAATCCGTTTTATGACAACGGCATTAAATTTTTCTCAGCGCAAGGCTTTAAGCTTGATGATGATATCGAATTAGCGATTGAAGATATGCTTGAGCGTCCAATGACATGTGTGGCATCTGATAAGCTGGGTAAGGCCACGCGTATAAACGACGCTGCGGGTCGTTATATTGAGTTTTGTAAGGGGACATTCCCTTCAGAATTATCGCTGACAGATCTTAAAATTGTTGTGGACTGCGCACATGGCGCAACGTATCACATTGCCCCCAATGTATTGAGAGAGTTAGGTGCTACGGTTATCGAACTTGGTACAGCGCCGAACGGTTTAAACATTAACGACGGAGTGGGCGCAACCTCAATGGATGCGATTGTTGAAAAGGTTAAGGAGACCGGCGCTGATCTTGGCTTTGCCCTAGACGGCGATGGCGATCGCATTATGATGGTAGACCATTTAGGTAACGTGTTAGATGGTGACCAGATTGTTTACATCATTGCCCGCGACGCGCTTAAGAACGGCAAAATGCAGGGTGGTGTAGTTGGCACGTTGATGAGTAATTTAGGCCTTGAAAATGCGTTGTCAAAGCTTGGTGTTCCTTTCGCAAGAAGTAATGTTGGCGACCGTTATGTGATGGAGCTGCTACAGCAAAAAGGCTGGTCTATTGGCGGTGAAAACTCTGGTCATGTTCTCAATCTTAATATGAGCTCTACGGGTGACGGTATTGTAGCTGGGCTTCAAGTGCTTGCCGCAATGCTTCGTTCGCACATGGACTTACACGACTTAGCAAGTGGGTTTGAAATGTACCCGCAAACGCTAGTTAACGTGAGGTACGCTAACCAAGAAGTGGATTATTTAGCACACAGCAATGTACAAAATGCTAAGAAAGAGGCTGAGTCTGCGTTAGGTAAAACGGGCAGGGTACTTCTACGTAAAAGTGGTACTGAGCCGTTAATTCGTGTGATGGTTGAGTCGAATGACGAAAGCCAATCTCACAAATGGGCAGAACATATTGCTGAAACTGTTCGTAATCTCGCCAATTAGTTGGCGTAGCAGGAAATTTTGCTTTTTGTGCTTGTATCTTCTCAATTAAATAGTTAATATCACGCCCGCTTTGAAGACAGGGCTAAGGTCTGCGTTGTGAGTAAAAATCTTAGAAAGCCATTCGTGGCTGGCAACTGGAAAATGAACGGAAATTTGGCATTAGTTGCTGAATTTAATCAAAAACTGGCGAATGTAAAAGCTGATTCGGAAATCGTTATTTGCGCTCCTTCACTTCTTTTACACGCATTTGAAACCCATTCGTTTGCCATTGGTGCTCAAAACGTAAGTCATCTTAATAACGGCGCTCACACTGGTGAGTTGTCAGTTGAAATGCTTAAAGAAGCAGGTTGCGGTTACGCAATTGTTGGGCATTCAGAAAGACGAGAAGACCAAGGCGAGTCAAGCGAACTTGTTGCATTAAAGGCAAAGCAATGTGTTTCTTCAGGTGTCGTACCCATCATTTGTGTAGGTGAGCCACTTGAAGTGAGAGAAGCAGGTGATGTTGAATCGTTTGTTGGCGAGCAACTAGATGCACTAGTTAGCGCCATGTCGATAGACGAACTCAGCAAAACTGTTATTGCATACGAGCCGATTTGGGCAATTGGTACTGGTAAAACAGCCAGCCCTGAGCAAGCACAAGAAGTACACGAATTTATTCGCGGCTACTTTAATAAAGTAGATGCACAATTGGCTCAAGGCCTTCGTATTTTGTACGGTGGTAGTGTTAAGCCAGATAATGCTGAAACCCTATTTGCACAGAAAGATGTAGATGGCGGTCTAATTGGCGGAGCCAGTTTAAAAGCTGAAGATTTTATTTCAATTTGCCAAGCGGCAAACTGACGAGGTATTTATGATTTACGAAGTGCTATTAGTAGCATACCTAATTGTAGCGCTATTACTTATTGGATTTGTATTGATCCAACAAGGTAAAGGTGCAGATATGGGCGCTTCATTTGGCTCAGGCGGTTCAAACACTGTTTTCGGTTCATCAGGTTCAGGTAACTTCATGACTCGTACGACCGCTATATTAGCAGGCTTGTTCTTCTTAATTAGCCTTTCTTTGGGTGCAATGACTGCAAACCGTGAAAGCGCAGAAGATGAGTGGAACAACCTAGAAGTTCCAGCGGCAGTAGAAGAGCCAGTAGAGCTACCAGCTGATCAAGACGTACCAGTTATTGAAGATGCAGCTCAAAGTGACGTTCCTGTTGTTGAAAGCGATGTAACAGACGTACCAAAGTCTGACGACGCTGAAGGTTCAAACTAAAAAGTTTTCGCGGAAGTGGTGGAATTGGTAGACACGCCATCTTGAGGGGGTGGTGAGCATAGCTCGTGCGGGTTCAAGTCCCGCTTTCCGCACCAAATAAATGTAAAGGCCTGCGCAATGCTGGCCTTTTCTGTTTTTACACTGTGTAATTCTTGTTAAGGTGACCCTGTACGCTCACTTTTAATTGGCCTTGTTAATTGTAACAAAGCGTTAAAATCTAAAATTTACAGGATGTTATGTCTGTTCCTATTTTTATTATTCGGCTATGCTTTTCAATACTTAGTCACACTGTCTGCGACATAAACAAAACAATTTTTACGAGGCACTATAGTGCAAAAAACACTTAGTCAGAGTTTGTTCCAAACCCTATTCATAGGGATTGTGATAGCATCACTTCTGATAATTGGAGCAGTGTGGCGCTCAGCCAATACTCTCGTTGTTCAAAACATTGACCACAATATTGTTTTAGCAGAGAAAGTATTCGATAAAGTGGTTGCGGATCGTCAAGCTGTCATACGCAACGTTTCAAAAGTACTGTCTCGCTCATTTGATTTCAGGCGTGCGGTAGGCACAGAGAATATACCCTCTATTGAAGCGGCGTTTACCAGTTACGCGCAGAGACTAAACACCGATATCATCGCTCTGGTAAGTCTAGACCATCAAGTAGTTGTAACGCGTACAGACCTATTTGAAGTCGGTCAAAATGTGGAAAGTAGCCTTGCATTGGTTGCTAAAGGGAAAGACAGCGGTTTCTTCGTAGTAGATAACAAATTAGTACAGTTAAATCTAATTCGCGTAGAAATACCTACGCTTAGATATTACATGCTAATAGGCGTTGAGTTTGATAGCAGATTATTAGAAGAGCTAAAAGCGCTCGTAGACGCTGAAATTATTATCTCAAGAACTGATACCAATGACGTTCTTACGACTACCTTAAAAGAAAATGATGCGCAACGGATCCTCGCGTCAGAACACGACCCCTCGTGGATAGATGTAACGTTTAAAGACGAGCTTACTTACTTTGCCCGTGAGGTGAATATCGCCTCTGATGGCAATTTGCCGGTTAAGATAACTCTAGCTGTAGATACAACGTCTTCATTTAGTGCTTTCACACGTATTCAATTGACGATTCTGGCATTTTGCTTAGTCGCAATATTCATTGCTCTGGGTCTTTCTCTGCTGCTTGCCAGGAACGTGAGTCGACCAGTGTCTACCTTGGTAAAAGCAGTGAATAAGGTCGCGTCAGGAAGCTATGGCGCAACCCTTGACGCACCGTCGAACCTCAAAGAGATTACCGAACTTGCCAACGCAGTCGACAGCATGCAAGCAAGTATTAAAAGCCGTGAAAATCATATTCGTTATCAAGCAGAACACGACGTGCTTACCGGGCTTTTCAATCGGAACTATGTTGAAGGCTTCTTCGAGTCACAACTGCAAGAAGAAAGAGAGTTACAGGTTGTTGCCATTACCGTAATCGGATTTCGAACCATTAACGACCTCTACGGTTACTCTAACGGCGATAATACACTGAAAGCATTGGCCGAGAGGCTTCAGCGTTGGCCTGGTACATCCGCAAGATTAGCTGGCGGTGAGATTTTATATATTACGCAAGATTCACTTAATGATGACCAGCTCGAAACGCTCAAGCACATATTGGAGCAACCAGTGGAAAGTAACCTGATTGCAATTCCAGTAAAAGTCGCCATGGCGGTTATCCAGTGCCCGCAAGATGCAACAACATCAGAAGAATTATTCAGAAAAATGAATATTGTTACTGATGAAGCGATACATAGCGACAGCTGGTGCGTTCGCTATAGGACAGAACTAGAAGATAAATACAATCGCAGACTATCAATTACCACTGAACTAAAACGTGCACTGGCTAGCCAGCAAAACGAACTGTCCATGGTTTACCAGCCAAAAATAGATCTGCAGACAATGAAAGTATGCAGCATGGAAGCGCTTATTCGCTGGAATAATAGTGTTCTGGGCTTCGTTCCACCTGATGAGTTTATTACCATCGCTGAGCAAGCAGGGTTAATTGAGCAAGTTACAACTTGGGTAATGAAGCAAACCATTTCAGACTTAGCTTATTTTAGAGGCATGGGGTATGGGTTCACCGTTGCGATGAACTTATCTACTCAGGATATTCAAAATAAGGTACTTCTAGGGAAGCTGGTGTCGCTTTTAACTCAGGAAGGTCTGTCACCTGAAGCTCTGGAACTTGAAATAACAGAAAGCGATTTAGTTGCTGACGCCTCGCTTGCTATAGAGAACCTTAATGAACTAACGGCGCGGGGCTTTCATTTCGCCATCGACGACTTTGGTACAGGCTATTCGTCGTTAGCCTATTTAAAGAACTTGCCCGTAAAAACGATTAAAATTGATAAGAGTTTTATTCTGTCGCTCGCGAGTGATGAAAACGACCAGCAAATTGTTCATACCGTGCTGAGTTTGGCGAATGTGTTTAATTTAAAGGTTGTGGCTGAAGGTGTTGAAGACGTAGCGTCGCTTGAAATCTTAAAGGACTGGGGCTGTGATATCGTTCAAGGTTATTACATTAGTCGCCCACTTAGCCGTTCAGACCTTGAAGACTGGCTTCAAAATACGCCTTTCGGTGAATAGCTATTTTTTCAAATTAAATTTATTGTTTTACAGTAATCACCATGCCTTTGCCGCAGTATTTGGCGACATGGCATCGTAAATGCAAAACAAATAATGAAGCGTGTAAAACGCTCTGCGGGCCTGATTTCTTCGCCAAAGTGTGAGTATTTTGCCCACTGAGTTGTGAAATTACTTCAAAAACAAGGAATTTATTATGGACATCATTCGTATACTTTTATCGATTTTACTTCCACCGCTGGGCGTATTTTTACAAGTGGGTATCGGTGCTCACTTTTGGATTAATATCCTTTTAACTATTCTTGGCTATTTCCCAGGTGTTATTCACGCTGTTTACATCATCGCTAAAAAGTAGGTGGTGAAAAACGCTGTATTGGCGGCTATGCAATAAATTGCATAGTCGTCGCGAGTACAGCAACCAAATATGAAATAAACAAAAGCCAGCTTTAATAGCTGGCTTTTTACGTGATGACTGTTTGTCGAATAGGACGATTTCGGCAACGTGACATATCCCATGTTAGGCGGTGAGCTTTTCGTCGTCTAACTCTTGCTTCATCTCTTTTTGATATTCATCTGCAAGTTTTGTTTTTTGGCGGTCATTAAGTACATTGCCTGCAACTTGGAAGAATTCCTGTTCTTCGTCGGCAAGGTGATGTTCCACCTTTTCCTGAAGTGTTTTCAAATGACGCAACCAAGCTGGTGAACTCATATCCGTATCATCGAGCTTTGCGAGTAGCTCATCAATTTCGTGATGCTCTGCAATGCCGTGACGTGTTAAATCTACAGTGGCATCTTTCTCCAGAAGATGAGAATAGAAATGGCGTTCTTCAGCGATGGCATGACTTTCAAGCTGTGTCTTAAGCTCTTGAAAATATTCACGGCGCGCAGCAGTGTTTCCGCTTGTTTCAGCTAGTATTTTAAGCAGTAAACGTTGCTTTTCATGGTCTTGACGCAAAGCTTCAAAAATTTTCATGGGTAGTTCCTTATAAATACCTAAAAAATGAATCACACCTGTGGTAATGCTATTTTTATTCCATGAATGGAATATCTGTTACGCGCTGATTTTTATAAGAAATTTCAAATGAAGTGACACAGAGTCATTGAATTGGGAAAGGGGACAACGCAAATTTTACAAGTCAGTTTCCGATAAATTCACGGCAGTAAGTCCGTGAATTTACCGAAAGAGGGAGATGGGATATGCGCTACACGCCTTGTGCGACCATGGCGTCAGCGAGTCTACGAAATGCTGCTACATTGGCGCCTTTCATATAATCAACGTAGCTGCTTCCAGCATCGCCTTCAGATTTACCCTCATCAACACAGCGCTGATGAATGCTTTCCATAATTGAATAGAGCTGTTCATCGAGTGCGCTTGCGTTACGTTGATTGAACATGGCGTTCTGGCTCATTTCTAAGCCCGATAGCGCAACGCCGCCAGCGTTTGATGCTTTGCCTGGTACGTATGCAATTTGGGCGTCTAAAAACAAAGCCTGCGCTTCATTTGTGCACGGCATATTCGCACCTTCTAGTACCATTTGGCAGCCGTTATCTAGCAGTGATTTTGCATCTTCTTCAAGTAGTTCGTTTTGCGTAGCGCAAGGCAGTGCTATGTCGCATTTTAAATGCCAAGGCTTTTTATCAGCTATCCACTTGCCCATGTTTTCATCTGCCATGTCAGCAAGGATATTGTTGCGGTTTGCATGGTTGTCGATTGCCCATTTAAACGCGGTATCAGTTAACCCATTCTCATTATGTAAAAGCCCTCGGCTATTAGACAGCGAAATAACTTTTCCGCCTTTCTCTACCGCTTTAAGTGCAGCATGCAACGCTACGTTTCCGGCTCCAGACACTGCAATGGTTTTGCCTTCAATTGGAGTACCTTGATGTCGACATACCGCTTCTAAAAAGTAAATTAAGCCAAAGCCTGTAGCTTCAGTACGTACATAGCTACCACCAAATTCTAAGCCTTTACCAGTTAATACGCCTTCGAACTTATTGTTTAGCCTGCGATATTCGCCATAAAGGTACCCTATTTCTCTCGCGCCGACGTTTATGTCACCTGCAGGTACATCGGTGTTCGCGCCAATATGTCGCTGTAATTCACGCATGAAGGCTTGGCAAAACAACATAATGTCGCGATCAGTACGCCCTTTGGGGTTAAAGTCTGACCCGCCTTTACCTCCACCCATGGGTAAGCCGGTCAGGGCATTTTTGAAACACTGTTCGAAAGCAAGAAACTTAAGCACCGATAAGTTGACGGTAGGATGAAAGCGCAAGCCACCTTTGTAAGGACCCATGGCTGAATTGTGCTGTACACGCCAACCTTGATTGACTTCAATATTGCCATCACTGTTCATCCACGACACGGTAAAATAAATAATGCGTTCAGGCATGCAAATGCGTCTTATAATATCGAACGCTTTGTAGTCTTTGTTTGCATTGTGAATAGGAACAATATCTTCTAATACTTCGTGTACCGCTTGTAGATATTCCGTTTCGTTAGCAAACTTCTCATTAAGAAAGGTATAGATTTCTTCAAAGTTACTTTTCTGAGTCATGTACTGCTTAATCCTTTTCTTCAAAATTGGTGAGAACGTTAAGGCTTCGAGGGCATGTTTTTATCTCAAGCTTTTCGCCTTCGTAGATCTCGCCGTCGACAGCATACGCCGTGGGCTTATCAAATGTTAACGTTATGCTTGATGCGCGTTCGTGCCGTATTGATTCAGATTGCTTCTTTGCTTCAGCTGGACTTAGCACTAGCTCTGCTAACGATGCGAATTGTTTATCAGAGCTGGGCTGAGGTAATAGCCAGGTCAAATCAAGCTTCCCATCGGTGATGTCAGGCGGCTCTGCGCCCTGAGCAAGTGCTGTGGTCATTGGGGCTGCGTTTGCAATAACAAAGCTCGGCGTTTCTAAGGTTTCAGCTGGCTGGTTGTCTTTTGCTACTTTAAACGTCATGTTTTCATTATTTGAAATCGCGTTCCATAGCCCTTTTAGGTAGGCAAACTGGCCGCCTACATTCTTTTCGTCGCGATCAGCGGCCGAAATCATTTTTTCCTCGAAGCCAACTGCTGCTACCAAAAGCATAACGTGGTCGTTACAGGTCGCGGTATCTATGGCTAAGGTGTTGCCCTCTATAATGATGTCGCATGCTGTACTAATAGGCATGACTTTACTAATGTAGCCATGCAACACTTGGCTCAGTGCGTTTGCTGTACCAAAAGGGATAATCCCCATGGTAACGTCGGTGTTGACCAAAGCCGAGGCGACTTCAGTTAACGTTCCATCGCCGCCGCATGCGACAATAATGTGGGCGCCGTCTTGTTTTGCCTTTTCTGCTAGTGCCTTACCATCTACTTCAGGTGTGGTTTCTTTCACGGTCACTTTGAATTTTTCATTTAATCGAGAAAGAACGTCATCTCGGTATTGCTCCCATTTACCGCCCCCGGCAACTGGGTTAACGATAAGGGTTAGATTCTTTTGTAGTGAAAGTAAGCCACCATCTCTAATCTGCTGCAGCGATGCTAATTGACGTTTGTTGAGCCTTGCTGTTTGGCGTATCTG
The DNA here is from genome assembly GCF_022348315.1 of Alteromonas sp. MmMcT2-5. Classification (NCBI taxonomy): domain Bacteria; kingdom Pseudomonadati; phylum Pseudomonadota; class Gammaproteobacteria; order Alteromonadales; family Alteromonadaceae; genus Alteromonas; species Alteromonas sp. MmMcT2-5. The sequence goes on from NZ_JAKRFB010000012.1 coordinate 67,136, forward strand.
GTTAATTTCATGTAATGCATCATCTACACTCAACGTAGGGTTTTTGGCCAGCAAATAGGCTGCAACCACCAGAACAGAGCGACCTCGTCCAAGCGCACAATGCACAACAACATTTTTCTTTTCAGAAATTTGCTGATTTAACCAATTTATTGCTAAAACAAGCTGTTCAGGAGTGGGGCTGGTATGGTCGAGTACCGGTACGTTTAAATAGCGGTAATCTTCTTGATATGCCGTCCAATCCAGTCCATCAAATTCAGCGGTTACGTCAAGAATGGCATCAATGTTGTTTTCGTTTAAAAGGCTAACGTGTTTTCCCGACATGCGGCACGCAAGGAATAAGTGCGGCTCAATTTTTTGTAGGGGGGGGACTTTATCCGTTCTGCGTGCGAATTCATTGTAAAGCCAAGAGCCCAGTAAAAAAGGTACAAAAATCCAGCGTATGTAGAATGGTATTGAGCCATCCTCACGTTTGCGAAACAGGCTTGGATAGTTGAGCAAATAGGCGCTGCTTACGGCAATAAGGGAAAATGCAATCCAACCAAATACCACTTTTAATAATATCACTGGCACGGTCAACGTTAGTGCTAACGCCACTAATGCACCAAGTACGTAATACTTCACCATTTTCACGATTAATACATCCTTTGTAATTGGAAAGAGCAAACAGTCTATGCATCTATACTTACACTAGAGCGTTTTCGTTTACTTTTGTCGCAATAGGGTTGAACTATCACTTACCGGTAAACGTATGCTTTGATATTGAAAATATGAGCGTTTCAAATGAAGAATAGTGCGGTACTAAAGGTTGCGAACTTTGTATGGTTCCAAGGAATTTGGTGGCTGGTCATCTTGTTCCAGAACAAAGCAGTAATTCCAGTGTTAGGGTTGATCCTTCTATGGATAACCATTTCGCCCAAGCGAGAGGAAGATATAAAGCTAATGGGCACGGTATTTTTACTGGGCACGGTGGTTGATGCACTTTTAACCCAAAGCGGGCTGTTCATTTTTAACGAGAAAGAAACGCTAGTCAGCTTCTGGCCAATTCCAATTTGGCTAAGTCTTCTATGGGCAGCCTTTGCAGGTACGGTCTATCACAGTTTAACCGCCTTTAATGGTCGAATGGCCGTTGCGGCGCTTGCTGGAGCTATCTTCGCGCCGCTCAGTTATATCGCCGGCGCCAAATTCGGTGCGGTTGAATTGGGCGCAAGCGTTATGCTTTCTTATATTTTTATCGCTCTAGTGTGGAGTGTAATCTTCCCGCTGTGTTTTTATTTATCCAATCGTTTTGAGGCAAAACAAGCCCAAGCGTAAATGCAAGGAGTGTATTGGCAATGACGAAAAACGTATTAGTTACAGGTGGAAACAGAGGTATAGGTCTAGAAATAGTAAAAGGAATGCTGTCTAAAGGCTATAAAGTGCTAATGGGGTGTCGAGACGAAGAGGCCGGCCTTGAAGCCAAGAAAGATATTGTGGGAGGGGATTTGCATATTATTGAGATGCCTCTTGATAACGAAACAGCCATCGTCGATGCGTTTGTTCGAGCTGAGGCCGTGTATGGCCCTATTGATATCCTCATAAACAATGCAGGTATCTTAGACGACACGCCATGGAAAGATGTAAATTCTGAGACGTTGGCTAAATCGATGCAAATTAATGTGAACGCCCCGCTTACACTTATCCAGCAAACGTTACCGCAAATGATTGAGCGAGGTTTTGGACGTATTATCAATGTAAGCTCTAGTTACGGTAGCTTCGCCGAGGGGCTGAAAGGGCCAATGTGCTATGCGATAACAAAGGCTGCTATTAATGCGCTTACGGTTAAGATGGCAGCGGTAGTTGATGAAGCTGCTGACGGTAAGTCTCTTGATGTAACCGTTAATAGCATGACCCCGGGTTGGGTGCATACCAGAATGGGTGGAAGTGATGCGCCCAAAACGCCCGAGGAGGGAGCAGATACGGCTATTTGGTTAGCAACCATGGAAGAGGGCGGCCCCCATGGCCAATTCTTAAAAGATAGAGAGCCTATAGAGTGGTAGCCTTAATTAACTAGCCTAATTCATATAGTTTGAAGGCTACCATTTTCACGATGCTTTTTAATCAGCATCTTCTAAAGTGAGAATCGCTCTCGTAGAAAGCGGGCGATTCCATCTTCATCGTGATGCCCAATGACGGAAGTGGCGGCGTCTTTGATATAAGGTTTAGCGTTAGAAGGTGCATAAGCCTCGTCTGCTAGCTTAAACATACTTAAATCATTATCACTGTCGCCAAACACAATAACGTTGCTTGCATTCAACTGTTGGCGCAAAAGCTCTACCGCACTACCTTTATTCGCAAGATTGTGGTGTACATCCATCCAACGGTACTCATCCCCTTCGATAGCTGGCCCAGAGTACGCTATCAGTCCTCCGTGCATGTTAAGCTGCTTATACATGTCATAGACTAGCGGTGCATCTCCGATCATACTAATGTTTGTAATATGTGCATTAGCAGGTAGCGACTCAATAGACGCTAGTCGCGCTTTAGTGCGCGAAAAATACTTTTCAATTAAATCGTGTTCCACCTGATGCTTAGGCGACGAATGGTAAATCACGTGCTCGTGATCTGGACTATCCATATTCACTGTGTTAATGAAAGGCGTGATATTGTTGTTTACGGCGTGCTCGATAATAAGATTTACTTCACTGGGCGCGAGCAAATTTTCGAGTGTTAGCGCGTTTCCGGCAGGATCCCAAATTGCCACCCCATTATTATAAATGTGAGGGAGTACAAAAGACTGACCTTGTAGCACAAATTGCGCTGAATGCATGGTACGACCCGTCGCTACGGTGAATGCAATGTCTCTCTCACCAAGCAAGCCCAACGTCTCTTTAGTAAACGAGGAGATTTCAGAAGACTTATTTAATAAAGTGCCATCTAAATCAAAAAATAGTAAATCCATACAATTGGTGCCTAATCTCTCTTTCAGAATAACGCCGACCAAACGACGAAGGGCAATAAACGTGGAGTGCGTTATATTGCCCTTCGAAAATATTGGAACAGCTAGATTGATAACTCCGCTATGATTACTGTATCACATTCTGCTTTGAAGCAGCGTTCCATATTATGTCGCTAGTCTTGCTACCGAATAGATTCGACCACTTTGTCGGTGTGCTGCTTCAGTAATTGCGAGACTTTAGAAGCAGACTGTGACTTTTTAAGGTTAATTACCAGCGCAACTTTACCATATCTAACCGCGTGTCTTACGGTTTGTATAACCTCATTTCTGTCTGGACGTAAACCGATTAAACCCGCTATGAATAACCCAATGAATATGCCTGGGCTAATTAGTGCTATGTAGGTAAATAAGGGATTTTGTTGAGTAAGCGCTGGGCCAAACTGCGTTAACAAAAATGCCGCCACTAAACCTACAATCAGACCGATTGAACCAAGCAACAGGTGGGACGACCACATGCTTTTGCCTATGGCAGCGCTGTTACGTTCAAGTTTTTCACTCATTTTAGGGTCGCCAGCTTCGATAATTTCTACTTGAGATACCTCAACAGATGTTTGGTCTTGAACTATCTCAAGTACTTCCTGCACTTTAAGTTTTGACGGAAATACAGCCGCGACTTGCAAATCACCGGTTGATACAACATGGGCTCTCAAATTCTCATGTTCATTACTGTTTTCGCTTTTTGACTCTACGTTTTTCGAACTTTGAACATTCATCTTTAAATCCTCGACTTCTTACTTGGACTCTCTCAATTAATCCACTTCACTTGCACTTCAAAGGGTATTGCTGTTCGGCTTCACCCAAGTGCATAGGTAACTCGACAACTATTGTTCATACTTATTCAAGTTGTATTCCGACGAAGAAAAGTAGCGGTTTATACTTTAGTAGAAAAAAGGGAAAGTTCGTTTTTATATTATTGTTTTTAAAGGTTATTTTCGGAATGTTAAATATGATTTAGTAAGCTGGAAGGCGAAATAAAGAAGGATTTCGAAGCGATGTGCTGAGTTTTAGCAAGCGCCGCTACCGGACCAAACAGTCGGTACTGTGATAATTTTACACATAGCGTGAAAATTCGTTATGGCCTTTAAAATCACTGTCTTGCCGTGGAAGCGTCGGCTTGCGGCAAGGTTACTCGCGTGTAGTGATCATTTCTGTACGTTCTTCTGTAGATTCTATTTATAAATTGAGATTTGGTACCGTTGTTTGCAATCTGACTAAGAAAGCACAGCGAGCATCTGTGGCCGTAGCAGCACCTTAACAGTCGGTCTTACTTAGCTGGTAAGGAAAGGAGTATCTATAAATGAAACGGATTAAAGGCTATTGCAACGTCTACTCTGATGATAGCCATCTATCAATAAGGCGCATCGCTTGCGGTGATAAACGGTTTTACTATCGCTATGCAAGTGGAAAGAAAGTCACAGGAGAGCGCGTGCTAAAGCGTATCAAAAAGCTTGTTATTCCTCCAAATTGGCGCGACACCTTTATAAGCCGTGATAGTAAAGCCAGCGTTCAAGCTGTCGGCTATGACGAAAAAGGACGTAAACAGTATATCTATCACAACAAATGGCACGAGCAGCAGCAAGTAGAAAAATTTGAGCGTTTGGTTGCCTTTGGTAATGCACTTCCTGAATTCCGTGAGCACTGTCTATCATTAATTTCACAGCCAACATGGACGCAAGAAAGAGCTTGCGCGCTGGTGTGCCTGTTGCTCGATTACACAGGTGCTAGAGTTGGCAACGCTCAATATAGCAAGGAAAATAACACATATGGGTTAACTACATTACGGCGCAAGCATGTACAAGCGCAGTGTGACGATAGTGTTGAACTTGCTTACATTGGTAAGCACGGCAAACCAAGAACACTAAAAGTAAACGACCCTGAGCTTGCTTCATTAGTTTGTGACTGTGCGCAACAACAGGGTTACTGTTTATTTCGTTATCAAGATGAGAATAATCAATGGCACGACGTAACGAGCGAAGACGTTAATGCGTTCATCCACAAAGAACTAAGTGAACAGTTCAGTTGTAAAGACTTTCGAACGTGGGCATCAAGTCGATTTGCACTAACAAACCTGCCCAGTGTGTATGAACAGATAGCAAACTCCAGAACCAAGAAATGGGAGAGTATGTTAAGTAAGTGTGTTGCAGCAGAACTAGGCAATACTCCCACCGTTTGCAGGAAATATTATATTCATCCGAAACTATTTACTGTGAAAAATGACGAAAAGGCGTGTGAGAAGCTAATTAATCGGGTTCGCTCGCTACATAGTGAAGATTGTACGCAACTTACCCATTTACTGCCTGTAGAAAAGCTTCTTTTGGATGTTATTTCGTCTGAGTGCGCGTAACAAAGTATTTTTAATGAAAATGTTTTAGCTGATAGTAAAGTTGCTGCTTTCCGCGCCTTTTCAGCTAAAGTTAAATTGTTTCATAAATGACTTGGTGTTTTTAAGTTGTTGAATATTAGTGGTAATTAAAAATTTTGTTAACGTAATATGCTGTGAAACATGGTTGGTGCTAATTTAAACATAAGTGCCAGCTAAACGATGTTGTTTAAAAATTGCACTTGAAATTTTCTGTCAGATCCTTATATTGTTAGAGCTCTAATGATTATTGTTCGATTTAATTATTTGCTTTTGAATTTGAATTAGCAAAGGTTAAATGGCGTTTTCATTTACGAGTTTTCGAAGAGCAATAGAGGAAATAACGAACGTTATGCCAATGGAAAGTTACCTATCACTAGCGGTGTATTTTATAGCGATGTTAGGGATAGGGTTGTTTGCTTACCGACAATCTACCAGTGATATTTCTGGTTATATTTTGGGAGGGCGACAAGTTAGCCCTCAAGTAACCGCACTGTCTGCGGGTGCGTCTGACATGTCTGGTTGGATGCTAATGGGCTTACCAGGTGCAATGTACTTAACCGGTTTCGATGCGGTTTATATTGCAATAGGGTTGGTTGCAGGTGCGTTGGCCAATTATTTACTAGTAGCACCAAAACTTCGCGTTTATACCGAAGTTGCCAACGACTCGCTGACTGTGCCTGAGTTTTTTGCCAAGCGTTTTGATACGCCTAACTCAAGCTTACGCATTGTTTCAGCGGTGATTATCGTACTGTTTTTCACGCTATACACCTCTGCCGGGTTAGTTGCAGGTGGTAAGTTGTTTGAAAGCGCGTTTTCAGTCGATTATCAGTTAGGCTTATTTATCACGCTGGGTGTAGTGGTGTCTTATACGCTACTTGGTGGTTTCTTGGCAGTAAGCCTTACGGACTTTGTACAAGGGTGCATTATGTTCGTGGCGCTGGTACTGGTTCCAATTGTCGCGTTTACCGAGTTCGATAGCGTGTCGCAAATGACAAGCGCCGCTTATCAATCTGTACCCAATTTTTCTGAATCGATAGAAACGCTAACGATTGTAGGGTTGCTATCGAGTTTAGGTTGGGGCTTAGGTTACTTTGGACAGCCGCACATTATTGTTCGCTTTATGGCAATTCGTTCTGTTAATGCCATTGGCACAGCGCGAAATATTGGTATGTCGTGGATGTTAGTGACCATCATTGGTGCACTGGCAACAGGATTCGTAGGCATTGCTTATGCCAATCAGTTTGGTCTTGCTGTCGACGACCCTGAGACGATATTTATTATTTTCTCACAATTGCTGTTCCACCCACTTATCAGTGGATTTTTAATGGCCGCTATTTTAGCCGCTATTATGAGTACAATTTCGTCGCAACTGCTGGTTAGCGCAAGTTCGTTAACCGAAGACATTTACCGCGTAATGGTAAATAAAAAGTCTTCAACCAAGGCGCTGAGTGAAAAGCAAACGGTAACAATTGGCCGTTACGGTGTAGCAGGTGTAGCTTTGGTTGCATTGTTATTAGCCATGGATGCGTCGAACACAATTTTATCTTTAGTAAGTAATGCTTGGGCAGGTTTTGGTGCAGCATTTGGTCCGTTAGTACTGTTTTGTCTGTATAAAAAGGACCTTACAGCGAAAGCGGCAATGGCGGGCATGATCAGCGGTGCGGTAACCGTATTGTTCTGGATTTATGCGCCCGTTTTAGCTGACGGTAAAACGTTAAGCAGCGTTATTTATGAAATTATTCCAGGGTTTGCGGTAAGTACGCTAACGCTTTATGTGGTAAGTCGCTTTAGCGAAAACCCATCGTCAAACGTACAAGCAACATTCGCGCAAGCCAGTGAAGAATTAGCAAATCAACAATCTTAAGGTTAAAAAGTTTATTATGAGTCATCCAAATTGGAAACGCGTAGTCATCAAAGTGGGTAGTGCATTGATATCGCCCAACCAACAAGGTTGTAGCAGTCATTACCTTTTGAGCATTGCGCAATTTATCGTGCGATGCAGAGCCAACGGTACACAAGTTGTACTCGTGTCTTCTGGTTCTGTCGCAGCGGGTGCGCACCTGTTTCCAGAGCAAGAAAAGTCAGATATTGCAGTTAAAAAAGCAATGGCAGCAGCGGGTCAAACCGAAATGATTGCCACATGGGACAGACTGTTTGATTTTCCGTCTGCTCAGATGCTTCTAACGCATGCTGATTTACGAGACAGAGAGCGTTACGTAAGTATCCGTGAAACGATATTTAGTTTATTGGACAACAATATTCTACCTATCGTGAACGAAAACGACACCGTTACCACTGACAAATTGAAAGTGGGTGATAACGATAATTTATCGGCCATGGTGGCGTCGGCAGCTGAAGCAGATGCACTTATCATCTGTTCAGACATTGATGGGTTGTACGATAAGAACCCGCATGAACACGACGACGCACAATTGCTTAAATCAGTTAATACCATTGATCAAAGCATTTATGACATGGCTGGCGGTGCGGTAAAAGGCGGTGTAGGCACCGGCGGTATGCGCACTAAAATTGAAGCGGCCGAAAAAGCCGTTTCGCATGGTATAGATACATATATTATTAACGGCTTTACTGAACTGTCGTTTAATATGCTGCTAGCAGGTGAAAACCCAGGCACGCATTTCAAACCTCACGCCACGCCAATGCAAGAGAATGTGCATTGGATGCGCCATACGTCAAACGCGCAGGGTGAGGTGATAGTAGAAGGGGACTTTGACGCCTCTTTAGCTGGCGACGCAGAGCAACTGACAAGTAGTGAAATTATTGACGTGAAAGGTGAGTTCTCGGTAGGCGACACCATTCTAGTACGTAAAGAAGACGGTACTAAACTGGTAAAAGCCAAGTCGAATTACAGTAGCTGTTTATTGAATTTCATTGCGAATCAGGAAAACGAAGAATTCGCCCATGAGTTTGAGGAAAAGACTGGGCCAATTATTTCTGATCAGCACATAGCAAATCTGGAGAAAGAATGAGCATTATTACAGAGTTAGCACAACAGGCAAAAAAAGCTGCACGTACACTGGCTATTTTAAGCGAAAGCCAGAAAAACGCGGTGTTAACTGATATGGCCGCGGCAATTCGTGCAAATAAAAGCAAAATTATTGAAGTAAACGAAAAGGAAGTCGCGCGCGCCAAAGAGAATAACTTAGACGCAGCGATGGTTGACCGCTTAATCCTAAACGACGAGCGTATTGAAGCCATGGCTGAAGGCATCGAAGTTATTGTTGAACTTGATGATCCTGTGGGTAAAGAGCGCGTTATCGGTACACGTCCAAACGGTATTGAGATTAAGAAAATGCGCATACCGCTGGGTGTTGTGTGCATGATATATGAAGCACGACCTAATGTTACTGCCGACGCAGGCGCGCTGTGCTTTAAATCGGGTAACGCAGTAATATTACGTGGTGGTAAAGAGGCACTAGATACGAGTTTAGCCATTGCTGAACTTATGCAAGACGTGCTGGAGAAGCACAATTTACCAAAAGCGCTGGTAACGGTAGTTCCGAATCCAGATCGTGCATTAATGCAAGAGTTAATGGAGCAACGCGACTATATTGACGTTATTATTCCTCGTGGCGGTGAAGGTCTAATCAACTACGTGACTGACAACGCCAAGGTGCCGGTAATTCAGCACTTTAAGGGTGTGTGTCACCTTTACGTAGACAAAGATGCAAATTTAGACAAAGCCATGGCGCTACTTCTAAATGGTAAAACACAGCGTACTGGCGTGTGTAATGCCTTAGAAGGCTTAGTAGTACACCAAGCCGTTGCGGGCGATTTTTTGCCTAAAGTGGCCGACGCATTCAAAGAAAAGGGTGTTAAGGTTCACGTAAACGAAAAAGGCAGCCAATACTTTGATGGTGCTGACGTTATTTCTGAAGACGCGTACGGTGAAGAATATCTTGGCCTTGAAATCGCTATCCGTGTAGTTGACGATTTCGAAGCAGCGGTTGACCACATTGCGCAATTTGGTAGTAACCACACGGAAGTAATTTGTACGGAAGATGCTGAAAAAGGCAAGTTATTCCAACGCGCAGTTGATGCAAGTGTAGTAATGGTTAATGCGTCTTCACGTTTTTCTGACGGTAGCCAGCTTGGCTTAGGTGCAGAAATTGGTATTGCAACCACTAAGCTACATGCTTATGGCCCAATGGGCTTGGAGTCATTGACTTCAGAGAAATATTTAGTAAATGGCGAAGGCCAAATTCGCGACTAATAAAAAGATGTTTTAACTGGTCGGCATTGTGCCGCGAGTTTACATGCTTCATAATTAAAAGCGCTGACATTCGTCGGCGCTTTTTTTCGCCTATTCAAATATTTACCCTCGGAGTACAGACGGAGCCTACATGGAGATTGTGATAGAACCAGCGCAGTTATGGCATCAATTTATAACCTTTGCCAACGATTATAAACTGCTGACATCTCTAGTACTTTTAATTGTACTGCACTTTATTAAAAAGGGTGTGCTGCGCCTTATCAGGCGTATTAGTTCTCATCGCGGTGAAGACCGCCGAAATCAAATTAATATTTTAGAGCAGTTAGGCAACGCCTTTATCATCATTGTGCTAATGATGGTGTGGAGCTCTGAGATCCAAACACTGGCAATTTCCATTGCTGCCTTTATGGTGGCAATTGTGCTGGCAACCCGCGAGTTTATTCAGTGCTTTATGGGGTTCATTTACTACCTGGGCGCACGGCCGTTTAGGGTAGGCGACTGGATCCAAATGAATAACATCATTGGTGAAGTAGTAGAGATGGACTGGGCAAAGACAGCGCTTTTAGAAGTAGACCCTGAAAGCTTTAACTACACGGGTAAACACGTGTATGTGCCTAATAGTCAGCTTGTAACCCAAACTGTGCGTAACCTTAACTTTATGCGTCGCTACCGTTTGCATTCATTTGAAATAGTGAATGAGCCTTCTGTGAACGCCTATAGTTTGCTTCCAGCGTTTCATGCCAGGGCTCAGGCACATTGTGAATATTTCCGTGACGTCGCAGAGCGCTACAAAGGCTTAATTGAACGTCACTTAGAGCAAGAATTTATTCGCATCGACCCCGAGGTTGAGATTAAAACCAATGAACTTGCCAAAGTAGTTGTGAAGGTAAGCTTGTTTTGCCCTACAGCCGAAGCTCATGAATTAGAACATAAAATGTGCTCAGACTGGTTAAGCCTGTGGTTTAAAGCGCAAAAAGAAGAACAGCGTCAGCTGCATGCACAGAACAATGATTCGTCATCAGCACCAAACCAGGCTAAAGCAATATCTGTAGCACAAACAACTACTAGCGGTGCGCTATAACCTTTATTCTAGGCACGTCCATTCTCGGTGGCTGGTGAAATGGCCTTGTAGAAAAGCCATTTGATCAGCCAAAATCCGTCTGTTCATCAAATAAAAACGTTCGTATACATTGGGCCTGAACGGAACTGCGAGTAGCGGCATGTTGGCTTCTTCTGGCGTTTTCGCGCCTTTCGCGTGATTACACCGCTGGCAAGCAGTGGCAACGTTCGTCCAACTGTCTTTTCCGCCGCGAGATCGGGGGATAATGTGGTCTCGGGTAAGCTGCTTTGGCGTAAACTTATTGCCGCAGTACATACACAGGTAGCTATCGCGCCTAAACAAATAGCGATTAGTAAGGGCAACTTTGCCAGATAAATCTGTTACCTTGCCATCGCACGCGATAATACTAGACAGAGTAAGCTGACTTTGCAGCCCTTCATGATTCCAGCCTCCTTTTAGCGTTATAGCATCGCTACCTAGCTCAAATAGCACCTTATCTTGACTGTAAAGCTTTGCGGCTTGTTCAACATCTATCCACTCTTGTGGCATGCCTGCTTTATTAAGTCGAAGTACCAACATGGTTATCTCCTTTAGCACACTAATATTAGACGTTCTTGTTGTGGTTAATCACTTCTGCGCATTGGTCGCACGTGATGTTTATTTAAGTTCTTACTTTTTTCGCTTTTTGTTCTAGCATACGCTGTTTTGTGTCAATATGATGAAAATATAGTCAATAATTGAAATTTCACAGATATTTCATATAGTCATGGTGCTATAGGTGGTAGCGGTTAATGACCAAATAACACGACAAATTCCGCGCGGGGCTGCATTTGACCATGGTATTAACGCTACTTCATGGCTATACTATGCGCCGCGTTTAAAAGCGATAAAATAAAGATTGAAATTAAAGGACAAATAGTGACTCCTATTACTAAATCATTTCAGTATGGACAGCATACTGTAACTCTAGAGACGGGTGTAATTGCTCGTCAGGCAACAGCTGCGGTTCTTGCGAGCATGGACGATACGTCTGTACTGGTAACAGTAGTTGGTAAAAAAGAAGCCAAAGCAGATCAAGACTTCTTCCCACTTACTGTTAACTACCAAGAAAAAGCGTACGCTGCGGGTAAAATCCCAGGTGGTTTCTTCAAGCGTGAAGGTCGTCCATCTGAAGGTGAAACACTGATTGCACGTCTTATCGACCGTCCAATCCGTCCATTATTCCCAGAAGGTTTCAAAAACGAAGTACAAGTTGTTGTAACTGTAATGTCTGCTAACCCAGATATCCCTACAGACATCATCTCTATGATTGGTACTTCAGCAGCCCTTGCTATCTCTGGTATTCCTTTCAACGGCCCAATTGGTGCGGCTCGTGTTGGTTTTAGCAACGGTGAATACATTCTAAATACACGCGCAGAAGAGCAAGCTGAAAGCGAGCTTGACCTTGTTGTTGCGGGTACTGAAGGCGCAGTACTTATGGTTGAATCAGAAGCAAGCGTGCTTTCTGAAGATACCATGCTAGGTGCGGTTATGTTCGGTCACGAACAAATGCAAACTGTAGTTAACGCGGTTAACGAATTTGCTGCTGAAGTTGGCACTGAGAAGTGGGACTGGGCACCAGAAGCAGAAAACACTGCGCTTAAAGACAAAGTTAAAGCATTAGCTGAAGCAGAAATGACTGCGGCTTACCAGATTTCTGACAAGTTAGAGCGTAAAGACGCAGTAACTGCAGCAACTGAAAAAGCACTAGAAGCTATCCTTGCTGAAGACGAAGAACAAGATAAGAAAGAAGTACTAGACCTTCTTCATGATCTTGAGTCTGACGTTGTACGTTCACGCATTCTATCTGGCGCGCCACGTATCGATGGTCGTGACCCAGCAATGATCCGTGCACTAGACGTAGCAACAGGTATTCTTCCTCGTACTCACGGTTCTGCACTATTTACTCGTGGTGAAACGCAGGCACTTGTAGCTGCTACGCTTGGTACAGAGCGTGACGCACAGATGATTGACGAGCTTCAAGGTAAGCGCGACAGCCGTTTCATGCTTCACTACAACTTCCCTCCATACTGTGTTGGTGAAACCGGTATGATTGGTTCGCCTAAGCGTCGTGAAATTGGTCACGGTCGTCTAGCGAAGCGTGGTATTCAAGCAGTAATGCCAAGTGAAGAAGAATTCCCGTACGTAGTACGTGTGGTTTCTGAAATCACAGAATCAAACGGTTCATCTTCAATGGCGTCGGTATGTGGTACTTCACTAGCGCTTATGGATGCAGGTGTTCCAATTAAAGCGTCTGTTGCGGGTATCGCAATGGGCCTAGTTAAGAGTGACGACAACTTTGTTGTACTTTCAGACATCCTTGGTGACGAAGATCACCTTGGCGACATGGACTTTAAAGTAGCAGGTACTACCGAAGGTATCACTGCACTTCAAATGGACATTAAGATTGAAGGTATTACTAAAGAAATCATGCAAATTGCGCTTAAACAAGCAAAAGAAGCACGTTTGCACATTCTTAACGTAATGGACGAAGCGATTGGCGGTCACCGTGAAGAGCTAAGTGAATTTGCTCCACGCATTTACACCATGAAGATTGACCAAGACAAGATTCGTGACGTTATCGGTAAAGGCGGCGCAATGATCCGTCAAATTACTGAAGAGTCTGACACTAACATTGAGATTGAAGACGACGGTACTATCAAAATCTTCGCGACAGAGCGTGCAAAAGCAGACATCGCTATTGGCAAGATTGAACAAGTAACGGCTGAAATTGAAGTTGGGAAGACTTACAACGGTAAGATTACACGTATTGTAGACTTCGGTGCGTTTGTAGAAGTACTTCCAGGTAAAGAAGGTCTTGTTCACATTTCACAAATCGCTCACGAGCGTGTGAACAAAGTAACTGACTACCTAAAAGAAGGCCAAATGGTTGACGTTAAGGTTATGGAAATCGATCGCCAAAACCGTGTACGTTTAAGCATTAAAGAGCTTCTAGAAAAGCCTGCGCCTAAGTCTGACGACGCAGAGTAATGCCGATTAGGTTTTAAACCTAGTTTGCCGTATATAAGTAAAAAGGGAGCTTTGCTCCCTTTTTTCGTTATAGGTTTTAAAAGTAATAACGGGTTGGGTTTTACCCACTAACCCATACATTCAAACCATAACGAAAAACGCTTTTTTAGAGGTATTAGATAATGGATAAGCAAACGCAAACCGAAGTAGAAGCAGCAGTATTTCGCCGCTTAGTAGAACACCTAGACGCGAATAAAGATGTTCAGAACATCGACCTAATGATTTTGGCCGATTTCTGCCGCAACTGCTTAGCAAAATGGTATTCGGCCGCTGCAAGCGAGCAGGGCGCTGATATCGACTACGAAGCCGCACGTGAAGTGATATACAAAATGCCGTATTCAGAATGGAAAGAAAAGCACCAGCTTCCTGCTACTGACGAGCAGTTGGAGAAGTTAGCTGCTAGGCAGGGGAAGTAGTTTTTAGATAAGACGAAACTTGTTTTTGTGTATTGAAGCCAGCTTATGCTGGCTTTTTATTTTTGGGGTGGATGAATGTAGTTGTGGAGTCTGTGCGCCGATTTGGTATTTTTATTAAATGAGCTAAAAACGACATTACGGATTTTTCTTTATTTCTCTGTTGGTTATGGTTTAGAGTTGTAAGAAGAAAAAAGGAGAAGTGCCCCAGAGTGGTGTGGATTAGCATGACGGTTTGGGGACGAGTAAACTGTTATACGCTTAAAGGAATATTATGGATATAGGATATATTGGAACCGCTTTAACTAGCTTAAAAACAGCGACTGATTTAGCTAAAATTATTAAGGATAGTGGCAACACTCTTGAGCAAGCCGAGGTCAATTTTAAGTTAGCCGAACTAGTTGGTGCGTTAGCAGAAGCAAAATTAGAGTTAGCCTCTATTCAAGAAGTTCTCGCTTCAAAAGAAAAGCAAATCAACCAACTGAAAAGCGAAATGGATGTTAAATCCAATTTACAGTGGGAAAGACCTTATTACTTCCTAAAAGACGGGGACAGTAAGGAAGGACCCTTTTGCCAAAAGTGCTATGACACCGACTCAAAACTAATTAGATTACAAGAAAGAGATCAAGGTAGTTGGTGTTGCCATACCTGTACTGGTTATTACACTGACAAAAATTACAACCCACCAGAAATAGATTTTAGCAATGGTGGGCTATATTAAAACGCGTATAACAAAGCGCTTAAGTCACTCCCTTCGGTCGCTGGGACGCCTATACGCGGGGCGGCTTCGCCATTATGCCCCACGTATCTGCGCCCCTTAGCTTAAAGTTATAACGATAAGGAGTATCGGTGCTAACTTTAGCTAAAAAGAATATCCCATTTATATTTCTTGCTGTTATTTCTGTTTTTTGGGCTTTTTTTTATCAAAGCTCTAATGCTCTCAATGGATATGGCGTAGAAAAACCAGAATGGCTTTTGCTAATCGATGGCTTAGTTGTCTTACCTATTTTATGCTTTTGGTTTGTTAAAGATAAGAAAGAAGCTGCTATCAAAGCTGTTGCCTACAGTTGTTTAATTATATTACTTGGTAGCTTTGTTATTCCTGAAAGCTCGAAGGTTGTATGGCCTTACCTTGAATCGTTGCGCTATCTTGCTATTGCGGCGTTTATTGTTTTGGAAGTTACCACTATTTTGACAGTCTTTTTTGCTATCAAAGCTTCTCTTATCAAAGATAAAGATCCAGATTTGGCTATATCAAAGCCAATTGAAAGAGTTCTAGGTAAAGGTGCTATAAGCTCATTGCTCTCTTTTGAGGCGCGAGTTTGGACATACGCATTATTTTCCAAAAAGATAAGACAGCAAAATTTTACTGGTGATAGTCATTTTAGCTGCCATAAAAAAGATGGAGCTCAAAGTAATCAATTAGGCTTTATTCTTATTATTTTATTTGAATTACCCATTATGCATTTGTTGTTACATTTTTTGTGGTCACCGATTGCGGCCAATTTAACAACAGGCTTAACTCTTCTAGGTTTAGTCTTTTTTATTGCAGAGTATAAAGCGATTGCAATTAGACCTATTTCAATTGTTCCAGACAGTATTATTGTAAGGTATGGCATATGGAACCCATTAAGAATTGCTTTAAGTGAAATTAATCACATACAACCTAATTCAAATTTTATACGTAGGTCAGGTAATGTTAATAGGTTCAATTTGGCAGGTAACCCAAATATAGAGATTAAGCTCAATTCCGGTAAGTTAATATATTTAGGCGTAGATTCACCTAATGAGTTTATTTCAACTATAGAAAAGTACCGAGGAAAATCGTTATAACAAGCTGTTTAACAAGGACAAAATACAGTTGGCTTTTGCTCCTTCGTCGCTTATTTTAGCCAACTATATTTTGCCCATTAACAGGGCGTTAGCTGATTAGTGCAACCGTTCATAAGGCCCGATTTCAGATAATAAGTGCGACATTCATGGAAAGGTGTAGAAGAGGAGGCCAACTGCTAAAAGTGGTACGCTCTTCTCGTCAAAGAAACAAGCAGT
>NZ_JAKRFB010000111.1:0-2747 GCF_022348315.1 Alteromonas sp. MmMcT2-5
CTGCTTGTTTCTTTGACGAGAAGAGCGTACCACTTTTAGCAGTTGGCCTCCTCTTCTACACCTTTCCATGAATGTCGCACTTATTATCTGAAATCGGGGTTAACATTAGGCTATTTGAAGCAATTGCATTTGAGGTATGATGAAATATCTTATCTTGTTGGGTTTTCATACACTGCAAACTTTAATAGAGCATTTAAAAAATGGACAGGACAAACCCCTAGTGTTTACCGTGAATCATTAACAAAAAGCGTAGACAAATAAACATGCCAGAAGCCAAAATTTTAGCTTATTTGAAGGAAATAAAGTGGCCAAACGGATTTATTTGCCAGTGCTGTGGCCATGAGCATAGCTATAATTCGTGCTCCTTTGAAATACCCCTGAGTCAAACCAAATGCAGAGGCATGTAAAAAAATGAATAGAAATGAATTATTCTCTACCAATAAGTTTATTCAAGACTTTTGTTCAATTGCTGATTATGTAGGTATGTCAAAAATAGATTTTTCACAGGCAATAGGCTTGCCATTTGAGTGCATTGATGAACCCGAAGGAATTATCTCCTTACACTACATTATAGAGTCTTATAAAGTGCTTTTAAGCTATACAAAAGATGAATTATTAGGTACTCAAGAAAAACCGCTCCCTAGAGGAGCTATTGCTTTAATGATCAAATCTGCATGTGCAGAAAAAACATTATCAAAGGCTTTAAGCGCCATTGATAATGTTAATCGTGTATGCCAAAGCCCTATAGTAGCAAATTTAATCCTTGAAAAGGATATAGTGCGGTGGCAATTTTCTTTTGTAACAAAAAATTCTAACCACTATTTATTCGCTATTACTATGCTTACTTGTATTGCGAATAGAATGTTAAGTATGTTATTGAAAAAAGAGGTTCCTTTGCTCTATATATCCTTTAAAGACGATGAACCAGTGAACCTATGCGATTATCATTTCTTATACAACTGTCCGGTTAAATTCAATCAAAATTATAACGAGCTCGTTTTTGATAAAGCATGGCTAAACAAACCTGTTTTATGTAACTATAAAGATGTGGAAAAACAATTAAGGGTACCATTATCTATAACAAGTCATTCTTTTGACTCTTTGGGGCTTATAAGCCAGATTAAAAACATCATTTCTTTATACCCTAGAAACCAATTTCCAACTCAAAATGAACTTGCATCGGAACTTGGAATATCTATTCGAACCATGCAACGAAAATTAGAGTTAGAAAACTCTAATTACATGGTAATCAAAGATGACTTTAGACACAAAAAAGCCTTGTTTTACCTTGAGCATACAACTAAGAGCCTTGAATGTATGTCAGAACGATGTGGTTTTAGTGAGGTTGCTTCCTTTACCCGTGCTTTCATTCGTTGGCAGGGGTGTACGCCGTCAAAATACAAATCGATACGTAAGCGCCAATTTAAGCGGTGAGGCCAGGGCTAATCAAGCGCTTGCTTGACATTCCACGGCAATAAATCGGTTAGATCCGCGCCCGATTCTCGCTGGGGAAGCTCAGCAAATAGCTTTTCGAAGTAATAATAGGGGTTAATGTCATTGGCACGACAGGTCATCACGATACTGTAAAGTATAGCGCTCGCCTCTGCCCCTTTGACAGTTTTTGAGAACAACCAATTTTTTCGCCCAGTCGTAAACGGACGGATATCACGTTCGGTATGGTTGTTGTCAATACTCAACTGCCCGTCATGTAAGCGATCTTAAATCAGCACTTTACGCAGTTTTGGGCACATTCCAAGGTAATAATGCTTCTAATTTTTCAACTGTCGTGGCATCGGCAATATTATCTAGCACATATTTGATGTAACTGGAGGGTTCAACACCGTTAGCTTTGGCAGTTTCAATGAGCGAGTAACAGGTCGCACTGGCGTGTGCACCTCGCGATGAATCTGCGAACAACCAATTTCGTCGGCCTACGGCGAACGGTCGAATGGCATTTTCCGCTAGGGCATTACTGATATTGACGAAGCCGTAGTCGCAATAAGCAACAAGCGCATCCCACTGATTAAGCATATAGAATATGGCTTTGTAGGTCAGTGAATCTTTCAGTACCTTGGGTAGATTACGCTCAAGCCACGGTTTAAATTCGTTCAGAATAGGCACCGCTAAGGTTTGCCGTGCCTGGTATTTTTCGTCACTGCTCAAGTCAGCAATTTTCCTTTCAATGGCGTACAGCTTTCGGATATAACCAATCGCTACATCGGCTTTAGAGGGCGTGCCTTTTTTGCTATTTTTATGGCTAGGCGTGCCCGCTCGACTGGCTTCAATAAATTTACGCCGTGCGTGGTCCATACAGCCAATACGGGGTAATTGACGCTCGCGACAGACTTTGGCGTAACCCGCATAGCCGTCAACTTGCAAGACACCGTTAAATCCATCGAGTAGACGTGCAGGAACCTGACCGGCGCGTGAAGGGTCATAGTCAAACAGCACTGTCGGTTTATCCGGTGGGCCGCCACGGGTCACCCACATCCATTTATCACTTTGACGACTTTTACCGGCTTCGTCTAAGACTTGAATGCGCGTTTCATCCGCTTGAATATAGTTGCCCTGATTTTGTTGTTCGCGGGCCAGTTTGATTAAGGGGTGAAATACGTCGTTGAGTCGGATAACCCAATTGGCCATGGTATTAGGGGTTCTAGGGATTTTCCCCTCTAAAAAGACATAATCCTCTGTAGACCACACCAATAAATGGCTGCGGAGGTGGGTTACTACTTATAAGTGTGGCA
>NZ_JAKRFB010000112.1:0-2624 GCF_022348315.1 Alteromonas sp. MmMcT2-5
TTACGCTAAATAACTATGTACATGAGCCGTATACGAGGCCCGTATGTACGGTTCTGTGAGAGGGATGAGGCGGTGACGCCTCACCCTACTCGATGTTTGAGGCGGACGGTAACACTCGAGAGAAGGGTTCTCTTTTATCGATTAGTTCGTGTAAGGCAATCAACCATCAAATATTAATGTAACCTTCAAGGTAAGACACCGCTTGACCAGAAATAAGCACGCGGTCACCTGCCACCTCACATTTTAATGTGCCGCCTCGTTTAGATGCCTGATAAGCCATAAGTTTTGATCGTCCAAATATTTTTCCCCAATAAGGCGCTAGCCCAGTGTGGATTGAACCGGTAACCGGGTCTTCATCACCGCCGTTCGCAGGCCAAAAATAACGCGAAACAAAATCAAATTGCGTACCAGGCGCTGTCACTACCACATCATAAGGCGCAAGCGATTTTAGTTGTTCGCTGTCTTGAATTACGCTTAAAACATCGTCTTCGTTAGAATAAATAGCAAAATAAGCTTGGTTATTTTTTAGAATGCTTTTGGGCTTGATAGAGAGCCCTTTTAGTAACGCTTCAGGCGCTTCACCGACAGGGCTGGGCATTCTATTAGGGAAATCCATCTGAATAAATCCGTCGCTTTTTTTAACGACTTTCATCATCCCAACCGACTTGGCGAAAAGCGAGATGTGCGGCAGTTGGTAGTTTTCGCTAAAAATGACAAACGCAGAAGCTAAAGTAGCATGACCACAAAAATCGATTTCCGTCACAGGGGAAAACCAACGTATAGCGAATACGCCATTATCATCTTCAACTAAAAAGGCGGTTTCTGAAAGGTTATTTTCAGCAGCGATTTCTTGCATTTTTTCATCGCTAAGCCATTTACCCGTTATAACTACTGCAGCAGGATTGCCCTTAAACCTTACATTAGTAAATGCATCGACAACGTTAATTTTAATTTTCATTCGAACGCGCTTTTTTTATGATCGTATTTAAGTTTGGTTTAATTGGCATTGCCTTAAATGGGCTAACGTTAGCGCCACCTGTATTTCCATGAGGTACTAGCCCAAAAACAGTTTTTGTGGCAGCGCCCACAATTCTGAAAAGTTGACCAAAAAACTCACCAATATTGCCTTGTTTCACTGCCCATAAAAGCATTTGAACGTGTACTTTAACGTGTAGCCTTGTAGAGGCTTGACCAAGAACGTGGGCATTTTCTAAGTGTGAAAAAGCACACTGTTGGCTGTTTTGGTTTTGCTTTCTATGAGCTAGCGCTAGTTCAGCTTCTACATAAGGGCGAATATTGCGCGTAAAGCCTTTTGCTTTGAACATGGTGTAAGCACCTTTATTGAGGTTGATTTAAACCAAGCTCTTTTTGCATTTTCTTGGTTAACCCTAACGATACTAGTTTATAAGATGCGCTTAAATAGTATTTTAACGCTTCATCTTCATCACTCTCGCAATTGTACTGTTGTATCCATTTCATTCCACGACTAGCGAGATAGGGCGCAGGCCTATAGCCAGGCTTTTCTTCCAGAAAATAATAGTTTTGCTCAGATGTTTTAAAGGTAAAAGCAGGGTGTCCGTCCTTGCTAATGCTCCCTATAGCAAAGACTTTACCACCTACTTTCCATACTTCTGAACTCCCCCACTGAACGACGTGAGTAGTGTGGGGGAGTGCTTTGCAATAGTGATTGAATTCATCAATGGTCATATGATTCTATTTATTGAAGAAGCTGACTAGTGGTTATTGTGATTAGTAAGCATCTTAATAAAGGTTTGGTTCATATCGCTACCCTCTTTTAAGAACTCGTAGTTAAGCAAGTGGTCTGCCCCTTGGTAGTTTATGTGCTTACACTTATGTTTAGTGCGCGCATTCATTTTTTCACAAACTGTTTCAGCCATAGTAGGCGAGGGCCAAATTTCATCGTTTTCGCCAGTCATTAACACAACATCGGCGCTGATTTTCTGTACAGGAATATTAGCTTTACCGTTGTCTGCTCGATTTTCTAAAGATTGCGTATAGAGATCTAGCAAACCATTAACTTCACCCGACGGGTTGAAAGGAACAAACGTTAAGTCTTGCCCGTCGTAAGTCCAGCTGGAACCAGGCACTTTACTCCAATCTTTCAAAATACCTGCCCAAACAACAGAGCTAGGCGCAATAGCAACCACATTTGAAATACTTGGTTCTTTTGACGCTAGAAGAAGTGACAGTTCAGCGCCTTTCGACCAGCCAACTACAATAATGTCGTCCGGCGTGGTTTCTGGTTGTGATTTTAACCACGACATAGCCTGAATTACATATTCAAGAGGTATTCTCTCTAACTCTGGTGGTAAGCCTTCTTCCTTAAAATAAGCTAAAGCTAGGGTAGGGAATCCCGCTTCAACGATTGGACTAGCGAGCTTTTCTGGCACGCCGCCTTCGGATCCTCCAAGCACTAAAACGCCAACTTTACGTTCTTGTGACTCTGAAGAGTAATACGTAGCAACAAAACCATCATCTTCTATTTTTAGCGAACGCGTAGAGGCTTGACGTGCTCCAATAGATTCACACAGCCAGTTAAGGGATAATTATCTCAACTGGAGTGTATATGAAAACGCGAAAAAGCTATTCAAAAGAATTCAAAC
>NZ_JAKRFB010000113.1:0-2601 GCF_022348315.1 Alteromonas sp. MmMcT2-5
TGCGTATTCCGATTTACTTGAACACCCATTCCGGTTTTATTTGAACACCTCAGATCAACGCATCGTTGGCTAGTCGATTTTTACCTTAAGTGTTCAAGTGGCGTCAATGGATGCCAGTGTTTTTCTCATTGATTCTCCTTTCAGTTTTATCCGGTGAGCGTTGTGCATCAGGCGGTCGAGGATGGCATCAGCCAGCGTGTTATCACCGATGGATTGATACCATTGATCTGTGGGTAACTGGCTGATGAGGATGGTTGAGCTGCTGCCGTGGCGGTCATCCATGATTTCCATCAGGTCGTTGCGCTGAGCCGCCTTTAACGGTTCAAGGCCCCAGTCATCCAGGATGAGCAGATTGAGTTTGGCAAGGCTCTTTAGTTTTTTGCTGTATGTGCCATCGGCTTTGGCCTGGGTGAGTTCCATGAGCAGTCGACTCACCCGGTAGTATTTCACCGTGTAGCCTTTCAGGCAGGCGGTGTTAGCGAGTGCGCAGGCGATATAGGTTTTCCCGGTGCCGCACGGCCCGGTGAGTAACAGGTTTTGTTGCCGTTGTAGCCAGTCGCATTGCAGTAATCCTGTCATCACACTTTTTTGCAGTCCGCGCGGATGCTGATAGTCGATGTCATGGGCGTTGGCCGCGAGTTTCAGTTGCGCCTGTTTAAGCAGGCGCTGTTGCTTACGGTTGTCCCGTTCATGGATTTCCTGGTCGGTCAGCAGTTGCAGGCGTTCGGCGAAGCATAAGTCCTGATATTGACCCGGTTGTTCGAGTTGCTGGCTCAGTGCTTTTGCCATGCCGCTGAGATTAAGTTGGTGCAGTTGTGACAGTGTGGTGGTTAGCATGGATTTTCTCCTTAATGGAAGCTTTGTGGTCCACGGATATTTTCGTGGTGTTGAGGGAGTGTCAGGGTGTCCTGGCTGGATTCACTGATGAGCTTGTCCTGATTGCTGTTTAAGATGTCTTTGAGTTGCTGTAAGCGATAGAGCTGATGCTGGTTAGCCAGCTTGCAGGCGATATTGAGCCGCTGCGGCGGATACTGACTGGCTAATCGCAAGGCACCCAGGCAGACACGGAACGCCTGTTGGGGATGTGGTTTACGT
The DNA here is from genome assembly GCF_022348315.1 of Alteromonas sp. MmMcT2-5. Lineage (NCBI taxonomy): Bacteria > Pseudomonadati > Pseudomonadota > Gammaproteobacteria > Alteromonadales > Alteromonadaceae > Alteromonas > Alteromonas sp. MmMcT2-5. Next base: position 1,096 of record NZ_JAKRFB010000113.1, read on the forward strand.
TTCAGCTGTGCTTTTACCCAGAGAAGCACGTCATCACCGATGTCTTTCGCCCAGTTCATCAGGCTGCCTTCGCTTACTTTGTGGTAGTGCTGATGCTGCGCAGGCATGTGTTGCGGCGTGGTGGTAAAGCCGTAACGGTCATTGCGGGGATGGCTGGCCACACGTTTGCCCTGGAAGTAGATTTCCACCAGGCGTGGCTTGGCGTGAAGCTCCACTTTTTCACTCACCAGTTGATGTGGCACCGAGTACAGGTGATTCTCATACTGCACATGGTAATCGATGTTCACCTTAGTATTGCGGATGTCGGTATATTCATAGGCATGGCGCGGCAGTGGTTTTAAGGCAGGCTTATCCAGTTCATCGAACCACTGCTGACGCGTGCCTGTCATTTGTTTGAACGGTTTATTGTTCACCTCTGTCAGCAAGGCGCGGATACACTGGTTCAGCTCATGTAGTGAGAAGAAGGTGTGATGGCGAAGCCGGGCTAATATCCATCGCTCTATGATTTGCACACCCACTTCGGCCTTGGCTTTATCTTTGGGTTTATACGGTCTGGCGGGCACAATCGCCGTATCATAATGAGCTGCCAGTTGCTGATAGGCCGGATTGATATCCGGGTCGCTCTTGCAGGCTTTAGTCACTGCACTTTTTAAGTTATCCGGCACCACCATGGTGGGTACGCCACCAAGATACTCGAAGGCCCGTACATGGCTGCCGAGCCAGTCTTGCAAGCCCTGAGTCCAGGTCGCCTCTGAGTAGTAATAACTGCTCGCGCCCATAGCTGTAACGAATATTTGTGCATACCGGATTTCACCCGTTTGCGGGTTCACGACAGGCATAGTTTGCCCTGCATAATCCACGAACAACACGTCGCCTGCCCGGTGATGCTGACGCATGGAGCGGCGTTGCTTATTCAACCACTGCAGGTAACGGTCGCAGAACTGAGAGTAACTGTAACAGCGGTTGGGGTATTGCTGGGTGTATTCTTCCCACAACAGTAGTTTGGTTACGCCCTTTCGGCTTAATTGTTTGCGCAAGTCTGCCCAATCCGGCTCCTGGAATCGTTTGGCATGGCGGGTATCGGCTTGCGGGTAAAAGCGCCGGGCTAACTGGGCATCATCCAGTTCATCCGGCAGCGGCCAGGACAAGTTCATCCCCTTGGCTTTGTTGAGCAGTGTTTGGATGCTGCCAACACTGACTTTGGTGCTGCGGTGGATCTCGCGGATACTCAATCCTGCCGAGAAATGCAGCCTTAAAACCTCTCTGATTTTACGCATTGTAATCCTTTTCAAACCTAACCCTCACTCGCCAACTAAAAGTCAGTGGTTAAGTTATCAAATTAATAGTGATTTCAATGCGTTGAAAAGATTCCGGCGTACTTGAACACCGATTCCGGAAATCAGCCCAAAACTGTACTAAATAAATCCGGAATCAGTGTTCAAATAATTCCAGAATGAGTGTTCAAGTATTTCCGGAATCGCTGTTCAGATCCGGCCGGAATATGCA
>NZ_JAKRFB010000114.1:0-2597 GCF_022348315.1 Alteromonas sp. MmMcT2-5
CTAAGTGAAGAGGCCCAGTCGCTCGGTCGCCAGTGAGAATGACTTGTCGTTCGGTATTTGTTTGATTGGTCACGATATATCTCCAAGTAAATAAAACGTGCTACTGGAGATATAAAGAACATACAGACTTAGCTACCTTCCAGCAGCAAAAGAATGTACGAATTCCGTGCCGCTCAGAGTGAGCGCCACCAGTTGTAAGAAGAGGTTGTGTTGATAAATATCTTTTTCATTTAGATAGGCTATCAAATTAAATTGTGCGTCACAACCACTTGTGTTTTGATCATTGTCTACCAGAAAAGTTTGACTCTGTGCTATTCGATTACTAGCTGTAAATTCTACTTCTTACTTAATCCCTTCTTCCAAGAAGTCATCAATGCTTGAGCCTATAGGCATAGTGCTCTCCCATCTGTTTCGTGATGTGTTAGGTCAGGCATTAAATTATGCTTACATGTGATTTAATGTCGATAAAGTGCTTTGGGCTTGTGAGTGTTTATTGTTGAAGTTGCATGAACATCTAAATGAAACAAGTCTTGTAATGTCTGCTTTTGGCACAGACCGGAAGCTAAAATACAAAAACCTTAACGTCTGCTCCTTGTCTGAAGCGACCCAGCGGCCACAGTAATATTCAAAGTCCGCTTCACGTACCGTGCAGTCCGTCTTTGGCCCGTGATAGCCTCATTATGCTTTTTAAACAAGTTTCATTTTGGTTGTTAATGTGCCTTCTACTATAAAGTGGCCATTTTCATCGAGCATCTTCCCGTTTCTTGCCCATGATTTAACACCATCCAAGTCCCACTCGTATTCGAGGAATGGAAACTCTACGGCTTGCTTTAGCTCGATCTCGTTTGAGCCAAGGTAACTGCCACGCATAAGTACTTTGGTGTTTTGAGCGTTTCGAATCTCAAACTTCTTGTAATTACGAAGACCTTTAAAAAGACTGCTAAAGAACTCAGCTGAATCCATCTCGACACCAGCGATTACTTTGGCTTGCTCGTCTCCAATTTTAATTTGGTACAAATGCAGTAGGTATTTTTGATCAGTGTAGATCCGCATTTTCCTTTCACGAAAGTCCACTATTACCCATCCAATAACTTTTTGGGTATAAACGTTGCCATCGAATTCTAGTTTAAAATCTAGGTTTGCCTTTATATTTTGGGCGTGAATCAATTTATGACAGTTGCTGCAAAGAAGAATACATTTATCTAATTCATCAAGCTGTTCGGTGCTTAGCTTGCGACGAATTAAGGCATTATAGTTATCTGCTTTCTTATCTTCTTCAATGTGATGAAACTCGGTCATCCGTTTAAAAGTGCCCCAGCGTTCAAGCATTTCTTCAACACTTAACCCACAGGCAGAACACTTATTTCCCTTGTATTTGAGTTGAACCTCTTTTGACATTATCTAAATCGCGCCTCAGAGCTTTTTACCAGAATTTCATACTATCATCCGATTCTACAGAAAACCTTTATTCTGTGCTTTGATTAGAAGGAACCAACGACTGCTATACGCTCATTCCTGTCGCCCGGTATGACACTGCCGATCGTCAGCTTCACGTAAACAACTGTCTGTCAGATTTCCGTCCTGCTATCTAAAACGTTAGGAAAAACTTTAATTTCTTTATTAAATCAACAGGTCAAGACATGCTTTTGGTTCATTCAGTCAGCCATACATAGTTACCTGAAGTTGAGGCGTAATCCATTTAGGTGACGCTTCTGGGATCAACTTTTTTTGTTGAATTAATCGCTCAACAACTTTAACACTAAGAGGCTCAAGCGCAGTAACTATTGTTTCATTGCGACTACCTTTCCCAACCAGAATCCATCGACCATTTACGCCTAATCCGGGTGCATATATTCCAGCAGCTAATTTATCTTCAAACTGCCAAGTTGAGTCTAAAAAATCTTCATCAGAGGATATAATGTAGTTGGCTAAAAACGCTTCTTCAATTACCGAAAGCAGTGATAGTTCGTCATTCACATTTTGATTTGATTTGATATGGTCAAGAATACCCGAAGCCGCTCGCTTGTGTCTCGTAGGTAACATCGAGCGCTCTCTTATTGCTTCGTTGATGTTCCTGTTTTGAATTAACTTATCAGACTCTTCTTTTAACTGTCGAGCTTCTTCTTTAGTGTTTGCAACAACTTCAAAAATATTACCAAACTCGAGGTTTGCTTGTATTTCAGGCTGTCCTGCCCTGTCTTTTACCAGTTCTCGAAGCTCAGCATCTTCTTCAAGTCTTTCGGAAGCTTGCTCGTCGTAAGCACAATCTACGGACCCAAACTCACGGCCAACTGGACCCTCGAGCGCTCCGTGCAGCCGTCTTTTTTTGCACCAAGCGATGGCCATCCTATCCATGATGTCTGCCGGAATATCAATAGACAATTGAGAAAAGGCGTCATCACCGGTATGTCCTTGGGTTAAACTAAATGAAACAGGGAAGTCTATAATCAGTTCTGCTGGGTTTGTATTGTCACTTGGATTTGAGGCACTGTCTTCAGTAGGAAACTCTTGGTGCAAGCTATGGTTCTCGTCGCTAAAAATCCATTCAGTTCTAGTCATCATAAATCCTATTTAAATTTACGATTAGCAAGCAATCG
>NZ_JAKRFB010000115.1:0-2596 GCF_022348315.1 Alteromonas sp. MmMcT2-5
CTTGTTGGGTAAAAAAGCAAACACCAATGCCGAGTCGGATGGATCTGACTGACACCTACGCCTATACAACACCATGACCGAACTTCCCGACAACATCCTCAAACCTGCCCTGCAAGCGTCTAATTCTGCCAAGAACTTCTTCTTCGTTACCGGAATTTAAAATTTCTCTAAAATTAATTGCAGCTAAATTCGGCATTCCTCCACTTAACGAATCTACTTTTTTAGCTAACTCTTCCGGTGACGCAGATTCAATGAAAGCCAGAGCATTTGCCCGACTGTCATGCTCCCTTACATTTGAACTTGTTGAGGATTCCAGAGAGTCATTGGATTTAACAGACACCGCATCATTTCTTTGAAGTCCGTAAATATAATTTTGCGAATTGCTTACACCATTAATCATAGAGATATCCTTCAGCACTTTTTAACTGTTGGACTAGGTTGAGCAATATGTCTGCCAAATGATATTCCCGATATTTTTCACCCATCTAAATATGAAAACACCATTTACATATCAGTAGGTTAAGTGTTTTTTGGGAGTGGACGCTTGAAAGTAGATAGATAGCTATAAAGCAGGAATCCGACTGCCGCATTAAGGAAAGTTCTTGCCTGCTAACTAAATATCAAGCGATTCAGCAATATCCAGAGCATCATCAACTTCGATCCCAAGGTACCTCACGGTGCTCTCAAGCTTCTTATGACCGAGTAGCAACTGAACCACGCGTAGATTTTTCGTTTTCTTATAAATCAGGTAAGCCTTAGTCCTTCGCATTGTATGCGTGCTGTAAAGAGTGCGATCGAGACCTAGTTTTTCAATCCAGCTGTGGAATATACGGTTATATTGCCTGGTGCAGATGTGTTCTCCAGGGACTTTTGCTGATGGGAACAAATAACTGCTGTAATTTAGGCTCTTAAAATTGATCCAGTCCAGCACAGATTTTCTCGTACCCTCAGTAATTTCGAACTGAACCGGAGAGCCTGTTTTTTGCTGAGTCACAAGTGCGCGTCGCATTACCACGCCACCCGACATGACATCCGATACGAGCAGCTTGACCAAATCGCAGCCGCGAAGTTTACTGTCCAGCGCCAAATTGAATAATGCTAAGTCGCGTTTGTTGTCTTCTATTTCCAATCTGATTCTGATCCCCCATATGTGAGAGATCTTCAGCGGTCGCTTCTGTCCAATAATTCGGTGTTTGTTCCAAGGTTTGCTAGCGGCTGTCATAGAAATCTCCCGGCAATTAATAATTTGTAGTATGGGCCGGAAGTCCTGAAACAGGCAGTTGTGACTGTTCTTTTCTCTCGAATAAGCTGTAAACTAAACACCACTAATTTAGTACCTGTTTGCCAGATTTTCTTATCTTCGAATCAGAGGTATACTAGCTGTCACATTATTAGAGGTGTTTATGAATACAAAGATTGAAATATACGGCGTGAAAGCTGTTAAGCGCCCTAAAATCGCCGCCAGTAAGAAACTTGACTTGTCCGGTGACGCTGGTCAGCAAATTGTGAAGTCTGAAACTAAGTTAGTTTTAAGAACACATAAGCGTACGTTTGAAAAACTCGCTGATATGTGATGGAACTCATTTTCTTCCCCTTTGAACGCGTGATAGAAATTAACGTGTTTATTCTCGAAAACGAACCAGGCATGAAGGGCGCCGCTGATATCAACAAACTTCAGGGTGCCTTAGGCAGAATCGATAATGCTATTGCCTATTCAGGCTTAGATGACGTTTTCGAAATTGCTGCAAAATATGCCGCTTCAATAGCGCTTTCTCATTCACTCCCCGATGCTAACAAACGAACAGGTCTGGCCGTTGCGCTGGAGTATTTGTCGCTCAATGATTTTGAGTTAACCGCTGATAATGATCTCTTTGCAGATGCAATCAGAGACTTAGTCATCGGAAAAATTGATGAGTCAGATTTTGCCGACTTGCTTTATTCCCAATATATTTTCGAACAAAACTCAGATCTCTGAAGTTTATCTTCGCTTTCCAGTCCTTCATGGTATTGCTGATGTCCGCTTTTGACCATTTTCAGTCTCGGCAGTGGCTATTTTAGACTTCAAAGAGCGAAAAGCGGATGTTGACCTACGCCTTAATACACGACAGCTTCAGACAATATACAGATGGTCAGGTTTATAACACTGGATTTCTTCCGGTGGTCACAATGCAAAACATTGCTGTTACTTTCAATAAAGGGTAGTTTCACCCAAAGTGAACACATAATAATCAACTAGTCCTTGTTTCAGAGAATGGGTATGATATTTCTATTAATATAATGAATTTTCAATTTGGAAATCGTTTGAAAATCAAAGTAATCTATATTTAGTAATGGTAATTTGTTAATGAAATGGAATTCATCAATTCGCTTCGCAAAGCTCGACAAGTATATCTATTCCTTGTTTGCTTTTGTCATTCTGTCTGTCCTTCTATCTCAAATTAAAAGCGATTTTGGCACTGTTTCTGATATCGCAATGGTATTTATTGCGTTCGCCAATTTGGGGTTCTAGGGATTTTCCCCTCTAAAAAGACATAATCCTCTGTAGACCACACCAATAAATGGCTGCGGAGGTGGTTTACTTTCAGCTTGGAGCCTA
>NZ_JAKRFB010000116.1:0-2593 GCF_022348315.1 Alteromonas sp. MmMcT2-5
TGTTAATTGGCACCGCTATGGATCCATTCCATTGGCGGCGTAATGGACCCACCCCATTTGTGCCGTAATCGATCCACCTGATTGGCGGCGTAATAGATCCACTTTAATCTGATTTTTCCCCTCAAACTTCTGTTTAACTCGCGTATCTTTGACTGTTTTGTAGTCAGGAGAATACGCATGCCAAACCGGAGGTTTGAAATGTACCAATACCGACACATCCTCGTTCGAATGCGAATGGGCGATTCCAATCGAGCCATCGCTGACAGTGGAATCGCTGGTCGTAATAAAGTCAAAGCGATTAAGCGTATTGCATCGAAACATGGCTGGCTTGAACCCGATAGCGAACTACCTGATGATTCACAACTGGCCACTGTCTTCGGCGAGAGGCCACCCAATCCAACGACAACGTCATCTGTTGCACCATACGCGGACAAAGTGAAAAAGTGGTATCAGGATGGTGTGCAGGGCACCACAATCCATCAAGCACTGGTGGAGAAATATGGCTTCACAGGAAGCTACTGGTCTGTCATCCGTTTTTTAAAAGTCTTAGCTGAGAAGACGCCAGTTCCTACTACTGTCATGGAATTCACAGCTGGCGATACCGCACAAGTTGACTTTGGTGCAGGGCCGCTCATTGTGGATACTGAAACTGGCGAGCTTCGCAAAAGCTGGATATTTGTGATGACGCTGGCTTGGAGTCGTCACATTTACGCTGAGTTCATTCGTGACCAAAGCACCGCCACCTGGCTGGCCTGTCATCGTCGTGCGTTTGAATGGTTTAGAGGCGTGCCAAAACGCGTGGTCATCGACAATCCTAAATGTGCGATTACAAAAGCTTGCTATCACGACCCACAGGTTCAGCGCGCTTACGGTGAGTGTGCCGAAGGCTATGGATTTTTGATTGCGCCATGTCCCGTGCGTGACCCGCAGAAAAAAGGCCGTGTCGAATCTAATGTTAAGTACATCAAAAATAGCTTCGTTCCTCTGAAGGAATTCCGTAGTCTGAGTGATGCCAACGTACAGCTTAAACGTTGGTTACTGGCGGTTGCGGGAAATCGTAAACACGGCACCACCAAATGTCAGCCGCTGGAGCGCTTTACTGAGATTGAACAGGCACGACTTAAACCATTACCTGATGTGCCACCGGAGCAGGCTGTCTGGGCAAAGGTTAAGGTACACGGTGATGGTCATGTGCAATTTGAACACTGCCGTTATTCGGTGCCCTATACGCTGATTAGAGAAACGCTCTGGCTTAAAGCCAGTGACACTATGGTGCGTATTTATCAGGGGCATGAACTCAAAGCAACACATACCCGAATGCGCCATCAGGGTGGCAGAGCCACCGTTCCCGAACATCAACCGCCAGCCGCTCAGGCTTATAACATGCAGGATCCGCAATATTGCCTGACTCAGGCGAAGCGGATTGGCGAATCATGCCATGTGTTGATTAAGCGTCTGTTTGCCAGTCGCGTACTGGACAACCTGCGTGCTGCACAAGGTGTTGTGGGCCTTGCCAAACGCTACGGTGATAAACGCGTCGACGCCGCCTGCTCACGCGCGTTGACCTTCGACAATGTGCGTTACAGCGCAGTCAAACAAATCCTAGAAAAGGGGCTAGACCAGCAGCCCAATGAATCAAACGCCTTCGATACCTTAAGCGATGCTTATACCGGCGGTGGTCGATTCCATCGCGACCCAAATAAACTACTCCCTCATTAGAAAAAGGAAAAAATGATGATTAATCCGATCCCCGAACTCACGCCACTACTGAAACAGCTACGCCTGTCTGGCATGACAGACTCTCTGGCAATACGTAACCGTGAAGCCATTGACCACCAACTCAGTTATCCTGACTTCTTGGCCTTAATGGTACAAGATGAAGTCGCCAGACGTGACCAGAAAAAATATACCACACGTCTTCGTCGTGCAGGCTTCAGAGGTAATAAAACACTGGAAAACTTCGATCTGAATGCCAATCCTAATCTGAACCGCGCTTATATCAACGAACTGGCGGATTGCCGGTTCATTGACGAACATGTAGCAGTGCTTATCGCGGGGCCGTGCGGCACCGGTAAAAGCCATCTTGCTCAGGCTATTGGTCACTGTGCAGTACAAAAAGGGATTGACGTGTTGTTCTTTACTCAGGCAAAACTGCTTGCGAACTTGCATGCAGCGAGAGCCACGAACACCTATGAGAAACGCTTCCAGACGTTAGCTAAAGTAGACTTGCTCATCGTCGATGACTTCGGTTTAAAGCCACTCAAATCTCCTCATGATGAAGACTTACACGACTTAATTGATGAACGGTATGAACAGAAATCGACAATCATCACCAGCAACCTAGACTTCAGTGAATGGGGACAAGCCTTCCCAAATAAACTGCTCGGCGCGGCGACACTCGATCGACTCAGACACAACGCCTATCGACTGGTTCTGGAAGGCGAAAGTTACCGCAAATTACGAGAGAACAATAATCAGACTGGACGAGGAGCACAAAGCAAGAAATAATCACTCTGTTTGAGGACAAAAAAGACGGTTTTAAGTGGATCCAATACGCCGCAAATGGGTGGATCTATTAGGGTGCCAATCGACA
>NZ_JAKRFB010000117.1:0-2541 GCF_022348315.1 Alteromonas sp. MmMcT2-5
TCTGCATTCGGCCGCCTCTTATTTATCTAAAACCAGAAATTCCGTACCGGAATAAATTAAAGCTATAGATTAAATTTCTATTTCCTCACAGGGAAGGCTTTCCTGCGGGTGATTTTTAATTCAAAGAGGAAGGATTATCATGTCAAGAAAACCTAACATCACAATTTCATATGAAGACTTGAGTGATATTGAAGAACAGCTAAGAAAAATTAAATTACCGGCTGAAAGGTTTGACGAATTAGAAAAAGAATTAGTTCGCGCCAAAGTCGTTAACATTAAAGATCTTGCTCCAGACGTCGTGGCAATAGGTTCTCAGGTTACATTTAAAATAAGTAAGTTTGATAAATACTTGACTAAAACACTCTGCCTTCCATTGGATATGCATAAATACGAAGACGGCATTTCAATTTTCGCACCAATTGGCTCGGCATTAATAGGTTTAAGAGCTGGTCAAAAAATTAGCTGGAATACTAAAAGTGGCGAACAACAAATTGATATATTAGAAGTAAAAAGAAAAGTCCGTTATCTCGTCTGTGATTAGAAGGTAATCATTAACAGGTTGATTTATGAATTATTTAAGTACTACTATTTCTCAGCTAAAACAAAGCAGTCCGGCACAAACTGAATTTTATCAGGCTGTTGAGGAAGTCCTGCGAACTCTGGAACCTGTTCTGGAAAAAAACAACTATTATGCGAAGCATTCAATTATACAGCGATTAGTTGAACCCGAAAGACAAATTATGTTTCGGGTGCCCTGGCAAGATGACAGCGGAAATATACAGATTAATAAGGGATACCGCATTGAATTTAATTCGGCACTTGGTCCGTACAAAGGAGGACTTCGTTTTCATCCTTCGGTCAATGCCAGTATTATAAAATTCTTAGGATTTGAACAAATATTTAAAAATGCGTTAACTGGCCTGCCAATTGGGGGGGGCAAAGGAGGCGCAAATTTCGATCCAAAAGGACGAAGCGATGCCGAAATAATGCGTTTTTGTCAGTCATTCATGAACGAACTCTATCGTCATATTGGACCCAATACTGATGTGCCTGCCGGTGATATTGGTGTAGGCGCCAGAGAAATAGGCTACATGTTCGGTCAATACAAAAGACTGACCGGGAAATATGAGGGCGTACTTACCGGAAAAGGTTTGCTTTGGGGGGGGTCGTACGCGCGAAAGGAGGCAACAGGATATGGAACAGTATATTTCGCAGATCACATGCTTAATGCACGAGGCGAAAACTTACAAGGACAACGTTGCCTCGTGTCCGGTGCTGGAAATGTCGCTATTTATGCAATGGAGAAGCTTTATCAACTTGGTGCTACTCCTATTGCCTGTAGTGACTCAACCGGTACGCTATATCATGCGCAAGGGTTGGATCTGTCTCTTATTAAGGAACTCAAAGAAAAAGAACGTACTTCGCTTTTACGTTACTTAAAGTCTCACCCCAGGGCACAGTTCATTCCGATCAGTGAATATCCTTCAGGAGGACATACTATTTGGCGATACAAGGCAGACTTAGCGTTTCCATGTGCCACACAAAATGAGTTAACAACTCGTGATGCCGAAGCACTGGTTTCTAATGGATGCAAATTGGTGAGTGAAGGTGCAAATATGGCTTCTTCACAAGGTGCGGTAGAGTACTTTCTTAAAGCCGGTATTTCTTATGGTCCGGGTAAGGCCGCTAACGCCGGGGGAGTAGCGACAAGTCAGTTAGAAATGGCGCAAAACGCCAGTATGCAAAAATGGACTTTCGAGCAAGTCGATTGTCAATTACTACAAATAACGAAGGATATTTATCTACGAGCCAGTGAGACTGCAAGAGAATTCGGTGCGCCCGGTAACCTTGTATTAGGAGCTAATATTGCTGCCTTTCGTCGGGTTGCAGACGCAATGATTGAGCAAGGTGTAGTTTAAAAAACGCTTAAAGTGAATTCAGATCGCCTCGAAATTCATGTCAAATCTAGAGGCTGTTGATCTTTGAACATTATTTGTTCAGCAGTACATTGGTAGCCACATCATCATGAATGCCAATGCGACTGTACTGCTATAGTTTAGAGCTAGCTTGTCGTATCTTGTTGCTATAGCACGGTACCTTTTTATCCTCAAAAACGCGTTTTCAACAAGGTTCCTATATCGATACAGGCACCAGTCCATATCGGCATTACCTAACTTGTTATTTCTTTTGCGTGGAATTTTGGCATCTGCTCCACTTTCTTCTACATAAGCTCTAAAGGATTCACTGTCATAGCCTTTATCAGCACAAACAATATCGGCTTGTGGAGAGTTTAGTATCAGGCTTTGTGCATGTACGATGTCATTCACTTGACCACCGGATAGTTCAAAATAAACGGGCAAGCCACCGCTATCTACTGCAAGGTGAATTTTCGTTGAGTTACCACCTCGACTTTTTCCGATGGCCTCATCTTGTTTACCCGCTGCACCGCTACTATCCTGATGCGCTTTAACTATACTACCATCAAGAAACAACCATTCTGGGTCACCCTCGGAGGCTAAGCTTTCAAATAACTTTTGCAAT
>NZ_JAKRFB010000118.1:0-2266 GCF_022348315.1 Alteromonas sp. MmMcT2-5
TGTCTGAAATCCGGGAATAACCCGGAATAAGGTCGAAATCCGACCTAAAACAGCGGTATATTGGCCTAAACTGCAAAATTAGAGTTTAAAAATTAGGCCGGTGATGCTGCAACTTAATTGAGCGCTAAATTGCGGGACTTATTCGCAGTTTCCCTAGGGAAATGGACTAATTAGGCGAATTATGTACCAGTTAATCATATATACAACGATTGGATTTCTGGTCGTGGCATTATGTGCTGCGATATTTATTGATTGGGATAGAATCGGTGAAAAGTATTTTCCTGAAGTTTTCTCTAAGCCCGAAGATAAGTAAATGTTAGTCTTGAAGGTAGGTCAAAATTTGGCTGTCGAAAAAGGAAGGAAAATTTGTGAACACCATTCAATTGTTAGGTACCTCAGCAGTGGTATTAGCATTCGTTGTGTTGATAGGCGGTTTTGACTGGATAAGCCGTAAAAAATAAATGCATTGTTGTGCGACTAATTCCCAGTGTACTCTTCATCGGGAAGTGGTGATAAGCCTGCCTCCGTCATCAAGTCACTTTAAAATCCATCAAAATCTCCCCAAGCAAAGTATGGAGAATGCTTGAACAAACATAAAACTAATCCATCTCATGAAATAGATTAACGTGTATTAGGGCGTGTATATGGTCTCCCCCTTTATTGCAAGAGTAAACATGCTGTTTGACTAAAATGGTTTGCGTCCGTATATCCGGCTTCTCGTTGAAGTATTTTCACTTCGAGCCTCGATGAACTTCGCCCATATCGTCCTTATCGTTGACTCGGATTAATAATCCACACGCCCTATCAGGTTTTCGATATGTCGGTTTAACCGTATTGTCATCACGTTATGTTTATTCAGCAATCCTTGGAAGTGAACTGGTTCATTATTAACTTAAGCGGTTGTCAACTCAGGCTGATAATCGCCACCTTGTGCTAATAGTGCCCAAGCTATTCGGGCCAACTTGTTAGCCAGTGCAACCGCGGCTTTGTTTCTCCCCCGCGTTTGCTCTATTCGCTTTATCCATTGAGACAATGGTGTCTCTTTATGTTTACTCACTCGCATGACAGCCCTGGCACCATGAATGAGTAAGGTTCTTAGATAGCTATCTCCACGCTTACTAATCCCCTGTAGATTATGCTTGCCTCCTGAGCTATGTTGTTTGGGTACCAGCCCCAATGATGCTGAGACTGCCCGGCCATTCTTAAACTCACTGCCATTGCCGATATGTTGATAAAGCGCACTGGCTATAATTGGACCAACTCCGGGAATACTTTGTAGCCGTCTACAAGCTTCGTGTTGGCTTAGTTGTTTAATTTTCTTTGTATACCAGTCCAGGTGCTCATCCAGCTCTACAAGCTTTTGATAGTGTCGCTCTAACAGTTCTTTGAATAATTCACTCAAACCATTCTCAACCTGCCGGTCAAACAACTCAGGCAGTGATTTATACACATGGTTTATGCCTACCGGAACAATTATTCCGTACTCATTGAGCAATCCCCGTATTTCATTACAGTTGGCGGTTCTATCCCGTTCACACTTCTTTCGCATCACGTGTATCGCCTGAATATCTTGTTGGGTTTGCGTTTTCGTTCGCACAAACCGCATCTCGGGGCGTACAACTGCTTCTGCTATCGCCAGCGCATCATTAAAGTCCGTCTTATTACCTCGCACATACGCTTTTACATGCTGTGGTGCGATTTGTTTTACCTGATGCCCATACTTCGCTATTTCTCTCGCCCAATAGTGCGCACTGGCACATGACTCAACTCCCACCAAACAGGGGGATAGCTCACTAAAAAAATGCAGTACCTGATTTCGTCTTAACATTTTTTTACGCACAATCTTGCCTGCCTGATTACAGCAGACTAAATGGCTCACACTTTTTGCTAAATCCAGTCCAACCGTTGTAATATTCATTTTGGTCTCCTCACCTTGTTAACTTGATTGTTCAATTCCAAGTTTGGCACATTGCGATGCCGTTTGAGGGGGGAGACCATTCCATCGTTGATCTTTGCTGTACATATTTTGATCAACAATGCATCGGCAGCCACATTAACATAAATGCCAGCGATACCATGCTGGCATAATTGCGCTCTAACTTATCGTATCTAGGGAAACTGCGAATAAGTCCCGCAATTTAGCGCTCAATTAAGTTGCAGCATCACTGGCCTAATTTTTAAACTCTAATTTTGCAGTTTAGGCCAATATACCGCTGTTTTAGGTCGGATTTCGACCTTATTCCGGGTTATTCCCGGATTTCAGACA
>NZ_JAKRFB010000119.1:0-2249 GCF_022348315.1 Alteromonas sp. MmMcT2-5
AGCAGCATCTATGGTTGCTATGTCACCTGACAGAGCGGATACAACTGGCACTGGAACGGTTAACTGATGGGTTCATTTACCATATCCGCAAGCAACAAGTTGCGGACGAACAGATTATTGACCAGCTACTTCGGCTTTGTGCCAGAAACAGCCATACACAAGTGAGTATCATAAGGCCACATTTTTACGTGAAGCAGGAAATTTAGGATAGAAATGAAAAGCCGCCGAAAGGAGCATGCAGTCGTTCATTAGTGATTACGAGTATTTCCCCTTGTCAAATGTGTTTAAAAAAAGGCTCCTTTTTGAAAACCCTAAAAGCTATCTCTAGACTTTTACTAGCCAAAAGTCTAGATTGAGGGGAATGATAATAAGACTTCAAGGATGATGATGAGAAAATTATTTGTCTCTATTTCTGTGCTACTCGCAAGTTGTTCTTTTCAAGATGCCCCCCCACAAGTTGCTCTTATGGACTTAATCGAAGAGGAAAACCCTGTCGCAGTTGATTGGGTTAGAGCTTCTTCAGGCGATGGTACTAGCTTTAAATGGTACTATTCCTCAGACGAATACATGCGTTTGAAAAAACTCAATTTTGCATGCAATGAATGGTTTGAAAATGCTAGCCCTGACATCAAAGCAAGCATGATCATTAGTCTAGAAGATGAAGCCAGAGGTGCAGCTTTGCCAAACACACTTAATACACTTGAGTCTTATTCATCCGAAAAAGATATTACAAGATATCTAGAATACTTCACTGCTAGTTATACTTTTTTTGCAAACCCTTCCTACAAAACTAAGCAATACTTTTTATCTAACAATAGAACCCTCTCGGAGGAGTCATTCCACAAAAAGACGGTTACAGAACATTCAGGTGATAATGATTTTCTCGCCTGCTATATGTTTTCTCCCCTCATGGGAGCTATTGGCTTTGAAGGTTTTGCAAAAGATTCCTACGATAGAATGGCGAATGTAATCGGAACTAAAAACAGAGCTGATTTACTGGAGCAAGCCGACAAGTTCTAGTTTACAACTTATATGGATATCATTTGAGAAATAATGATTTGTGAAAGAGGTAAGTTGTGAATCGTAGTTAATATTTCTTCTTCATAACGAGAACACTGAAAATCCAGATCACCTACACAAAAAGTCTGGAGTCTGACTAAAACTGACCTGCATAGAAGATTTACCCAATGTCCGCTTCACGCTCACAGCAGTCCATCAGATTTGGTTCTGTTCTGTCAACTAACGTGTTAGTTAAAGCTTGGGTTAACATGTCAAATCAATTGCTTAAGATTCTCTTTTAGCTAAACCATGCCATCTATGCATAGTTAGCTGAAGTTGAGGCGTAATCCATTTCGGTGATACTTCTGGAATCAACTTTTTTTGTTGAATTAATCGCTCAATAACTTTTACACTAAGAGTCTCAAGTGCAGCAACCAGTGTTTCGTTGCGACTATCTTTCCCAACGAGTATCCATCGACCATGTACATCTAATCCAGGTGCATATACCCCAGTCGCTAACTTATCTTCAAACTGCCAGATTGAGTCTAAAAAATACTCATCAGAGGACATAAAATGGTCGGATAATAGCGCTTTGGCAATTGCCGAAAGCAGTGATGATTCGTCATTCACACTTTGATTTGCTCTGATATGGTCGAAAATGCACAAAGCTACTCGTTTGTATCTCGTAGGTAACATCGAACACTCTCTTGTTGCTTTGTTGATGTCCCTGTTTTGAATTAACTTATCAGACTCTTCTTTTAACCGTTGAGCTTCCTCTTTAGTGTTTGCAACAACTTCAAAAATATTATCAAACTCGAGGTTTGCTTGTATTTCAGGCGGTCCTTCCCTGTCTTTTACCAGTACCCGAAGCTCAGCATCTTCTTCAAGTCTTTCGGAAGCTTGCTCGTCGTAAGCACAATCTACGGACCCAAACTCACGGCCAACTGGACCCCCGAGCGCTCCGTGCAGCCTTCTTTTTTTGCACCAAGCGATGGCCATCCTATCCATGATGTCTGCCGGAATATCAACAGACAATTGAGAAAAGGCGTCATCATCGGTATGTCCTTGGGTTAAACTAAATGAAACAGGGAAGTCTATAATCAGTTCTGCTGGGTTTGTATTGTCACTTGGATTTGAGGCACTGTCTTCACTAGGAAACTCTTGGTGCAAGCTATGGTTCTCGTCGCTAAAAATCCATTCAGTTCTAGTCATCATAAATCCTATTTAAATTTACGATTAGCAAGCAATCG
>NZ_JAKRFB010000120.1:0-2178 GCF_022348315.1 Alteromonas sp. MmMcT2-5
GGATTGCGCTTCACTATCCTAAATGAAACGCCCTGTGCGGAGCCGCATGCAGGGTGTTGTGGGGGCTGGAGGCTAGATACCTCCGGCTACCCGATTAGGCACCAACGCCCCCCAGTGTCACCATATATAAAACTGAGTCTTGAAATTCATAGTGGATATAGTGATTTGAATACGACACTTTCATCCATTCACGAAAAATACCCAGAAATTTAGAGGTTCCCCTCTCAAAACTTAAAGAATGCTCGATGCAGTAGTTCTCGACTTCCTTGATACTCCCAAACCTCTGAATTTCCGAAAATGAATGTTCACTCGTAATGAATATTGTCTGTAGTACTTGTGCAGTGTCAAACGAGAATTCTAATCCAAGTTCTTCAATCGTGGCTGAGTAGTAATCGGCTTCGTTTTCACTCAGTCCATCGTATTGGTAGGTTACATTGACACTGTACATTTCAAAAAGGTCATTTATTGGACCTGATTTAAGCTTTCTTCCTAAAAGGCTGATGATGTCCATTTGGTGCCTAACACCCGCATAACGGGCAAAAATATGTAGGCTACAATACCAAGCGAAGCGCTGGGAGCCTACGTATTTTTGTCCCTAGCGAGCGCAGCGAGTGTTGATGCGATTGTTATACGCAATTTGCCACACCTGTAGCGCATTGCTACAATATGGTAATGAACTATTAGGAGACATATTATGGCAACCGCGAGCGTAAGACTAGACCAAGATCTAGTTGAGAAAGCTACCATTATGGGCAAAGCACTGAACCGAACTATGCCAAAACAGATTGAGCACTGGGCAAAAATAGGTGAAATGATGGAAGAT
This sequence comes from Alteromonas sp. MmMcT2-5, assembly GCF_022348315.1. NCBI lineage: Bacteria > Pseudomonadati > Pseudomonadota > Gammaproteobacteria > Alteromonadales > Alteromonadaceae > Alteromonas > Alteromonas sp. MmMcT2-5. The sequence continues at coordinate 824 of NZ_JAKRFB010000120.1, forward strand.
AATCCTGATTTACCATACGAATTCGTGAAACAGGCAATTATTTCCAAAGCGGAAAAAGAGGCTGGAAAATTGGAGCCTTACGATTTTGGCTAAGATTACGAGTGTTTTACAGACAGCTAATTTTAAGAGAGCAGTAAAGAAGTTACATAAGAATCAGAAAAAAGACTTAGATAAAGCTGTAAAGGAACTGATGGATGATCCTCTTCTAGGTGAACAGAAAAAAGGCGACCTTGCTTTTCTTCGCGTGTACAAGTTCAAGATGGTTAAGCAGTTAACCTTATTAGGTTACAGCTACGAGGACGGCACTGTAATACTTGAATTAATAGCTCTTGGTTCTCATGAAAACTTTTACCGCGATGTTAAAAAGCTATTCTGACCAATTGCGTATAACTTTTCAATAACGGGCGCAGGCACGTAGGGCATAATAGCGAAGCGGGCCTGCGTGTATGCGTCCCACCGAACGAAGTGAGTGTGTTGATTGAGTTGTTATATGCGTACAATTTAAAACCTTTTACACATCCACTTTAATAAAAACAAACCCTAGCTACATAGAGGATAATATTTGTTTTAGGTAATTATTTATTTGCCCATCGGTAACAATAGAACCAACCAATAGGTGGAATCAAGAAGTTGAGCAAGAAGGCGTAAATGGCAACCAACCCAATATTGTCAGCCTTTCCTTTAGCAAATTTGATGGTAAGAAAAATTACAATTAAAGCGAGGATGAAGAGTGCTTGCCCCCAAAATGTAGCGTTCAGATTCATAGAATTCCTTATTGATGAGCGTCCTGAAAAGCATATAACTTTTCAATAACGGGCGCAGACACGTGGGGCATAATAGCGAAGCGGCCCTGCGTGTATGCGTCCCAGCGAACGAAGTGAGTGAGTTTATTGAGTTGTTATGCACCTAAACCACCGTATATGAGAGTGTAACTGGTGAGCCAATAGAAAAAGAAGCTTTAGTGATAATATTTGGCAGATCAATGACTCTTGAATCGTACTCAGTAACAAATGAAACGAAGATATCTGTATTCTCTACTTCTACACTATTAGAAGTTACAAAACTTCCTATAAATTCCAGTGAAGATGGTGTCAGAGGAACGCACACTACAAAACCACCTAATTTTTTATTAGGTCTACAAGATGAGGCTTTAAGGCTTGATTTGATTTCGTTGGATAATTCTTCTGTAAGCGAAAAGAATCTAAAGCTGATATTTAATTCAATGTCTGAGTCCATTCAATGTGTCCGTAGGTGCATAACTTTTCAATAACGGGCGCAGGCACGTAGGGCATAATGGCGAAGCCGCCCTGCGTGTATGCGTCCCAGCGAACGAAGTGAGCGAGTTTATTGAGTTG
>NZ_JAKRFB010000013.1:0-82897 GCF_022348315.1 Alteromonas sp. MmMcT2-5
TAGCATTAGATATGGAAACGCCTAACGCAGTGCATAATAGAAAAGGCCAGCTTCGAGAGCTGGCCTAATAACTGTCAACCTATATTAGGACGACACAGAAAAAATGGCATCGCTAGGTTTGCTTGCCGCTGGTGTTGCCCATGAAATTAATAACCCTGTTGCTTTCATTAATAGCAACATTCACTTTTTACGGAACGTGCTGCCTGCGCTATCGCAAATGCAAGACATCGTCTTACAATTGGCGGCTAGCGCAACCGACGATGAGAGGCTGAAGGTAGCTGAAGCTGCGAAACAGTGGAAGGTTGAAAATAAGATTGATTCATTAAGCGACGAAATTGCAGATATTTGCAGCGAATCAGAGGAAGGCCTAAATAGAGTTACAGACATTATCACCAGTCTTCGCTCTTTTTCCCACGATGCAGATATTCCCGATGATGAAACCGTAAACGTGAACGACTGCATTGCTCACGCCTTGCGATTAGTAAACAGTGAATTGAAGCACCGAATAAAGATTCAACAGCACCTAAGCGATGTGCCTTTAATTAAGGGAAAAACAGGAAAATTAAACCAAGTATTAGTCAATTTATTCGTAAATGCTGCGCAAGCGATGGAAGATGGCGATAAATTAACTATTTCTTCGTTTGAAGAAAAAGATCACACCGTCATTACGGTAAAAGATACGGGCTGCGGTATAGAAAAGCATGCCCTTCAAAAGCTCTTTGAACCGTTTTACACCACCAAACCAACCGGCAAAGGCACTGGATTAGGACTTTATATCTCGTTCTCCATCGTTGAAGCGATGGGGGGAACCATTAGCGTAGAAAGTGAAGTAAACGTGGGCACCACATTTACCCTATCTTTTCCAACAAAGTTGGAAGATAAAAAAACCGCACAAGCGTGCGGTTTAGATACGTTTGACAGCAACTCCTAGTCGCTTATATCAAGCAATTACTCACTACTTTTTGAACAAAATGTCCATAACGTCAGCCAGCTCGCCTTTGCCTTCACGAATTTCTTCTTCCGACAAACCCGCAATTTCGTGAGGGAAAACTAGCCATTCATCACTTTCGTTAACGTAATAATCTGGCACGATGTCTGTTGTGTTGTTTTGCGGCTTGTACCACGGACATGCAATGCGAATATCTTTAGGCATGTTCAAGCGCATTAGTTTGTTAATTTGCTTAATAAGTGCATCTACACTGCGGCCTGAATCGAAAACATCATCAACAATCAATAACTTGTCATCAGCATTCGCGTTTTCTACCAAGTAGTGTAATCCGTGCACACGGATCTCTTTCGATTGTTTGTTTATTCCGTAGTAAGACGATGTACGTACTGCGATATGGTCGGTTGACGTATTCTTAAATTCAAAGAATTCTTGAACCGCGATACCAATGGGAGCACCACCACGCCAGATACCAATAATAAAGTCAGGGCGAAAGCCGTCTTCATACACCTTTGCCGCTAGGCGAAAGGAATCCTGTAGAAGCGATTGCGAGGTGATAAAATTCTTGTTCATGACGTCTCACTGGGCAAAATTTAAAAGACCGCGAGTATAGTGAATTTTGCACTAACTTGCACGGTAAATTCAGCGATTTATTCGTTTTGGAGCGCTTGCGATGGTGCAATTTTCATCGCTTTGCGCGCCGGATAAACGCTGGCTAAAACACACAGTAGCAAAGACAGCAAAGCAATACCTACAATTTGTACAACGTCCATTTCAATTGGCAGCCCTCTACCGTCTGCCGCTAAGGCTAACGGCGACCCGATAAGGTCCAAAATGTTATTTAATTGGAGCGTAATCACTACGCCTAATACTAGACCAATGCCAGCGCCTTTAATGCCGTTAAACAAACCGTTTAACACAAAAATCCACATTACTGAACTGGGTAACATACCTTGAGTTTGGAGTACTGCGATATCGCCTTGTTTTTCCGTTACCACCATTACCAGTGCCGAGACGATATTAAATGCCGCTACCGCGATAATAAGCAGCAACATGAGCGTCATCATGTTCTTCTCCATCTTGACGGCATCAAATAGCGGCCCCTGACGCTCACGCCAAGTCTTCATATTATTTACAGAGACACCCACCCTATCGGTGAGCGCGCTAACAACTGCTTGATAGTTAAAAGCGTCATTTAAAAAGAGTCGAAGCGATTGTTCGCTACCTTTAGGATCTCGCATTAAGCGGTTCACATCCTTAAGGTTCATATACATCACTTTGTCATCCATCTGCGAGCCCATATCGAAGACACCCACCACGGTTACAAGCCGTTGACTTGGCATTCTTCCAAACGGTGTATACACACTTGCGCCTGCCACCATAACCCGCAATCGGTCTCCAACACGCGCTTCAAGTTTAATGGCAAGTGAGCGCCCAATAATGGCAGCAAAACTCCCCTCAGTTAAATCGCTAAATCGCCCCTGCTCCATGTGACTTGCTACCAAAGTGTGTTCAATCATTACTTCAGGTTGAACACCGTGAACCTGAACACCACGCAAGTCCGAGCGAGACTGCACTACTGCTTCAGCTTCCCTGTAAGCCATAGTGGCAACAACGCCTTCGATGGGTGTCTCGCTAATTTCTTTTAAAGTCACTGTCTGCGTTTTTTCTGCAGTTTGCGTGGGTGTCTCTGTAATTGCGTTTTCGTTGGATGTCCTGCTAGGGTTCTCGCTTATGATGGGTGTCTTTGTAATTTCAATATGGGGGACAATGCCTAATATGCGCTGTTTTAGTTGACCTTCTAGGCCGTTCATAACAGACACAACGATAATCAGCGCCATCAATCCCAGTGCAATACCCGCCACTGAAAATCGATTAATAAATGAAACAAAACTGGTTTGGCTTGCTTTGTTAGACTTGGCATAACGATAAGCAATGAATGCAGAAAGAGGATAAAACATAGCGCCTTGCTTTTCAGTAATACGGTAATCTGCCTTATGTTTAGCTATGCTTAATGAATGAGAAATTCAGATAAGTAGCCCAAAGACGAGATGACGGGTTAACCCCAAAATAGTAAAGTGAGTATACTACGTGTGAACGGTATACTACTTATAAGTTACTAACTGCACAAGAATTAGTGGCAGAGGAATGATGTGAGCGAACTTAGCCTAGAACAAAAAAAAGCCCAATTCGATGAATATTTTTCTATCGCACATCGCATAAACGCCAATATGCGCCCGTTAGGTGAAGACGAAGTAGTGCCTGATGAAGAGAACTTAGAGGAGTCGATGCCGTATGCATTTCGCATTGCCAGCGAAATGGCCGCTATCGAAGCGCAAGCAATTCGTCCGCTTCGCAACTTAAGTGACCACGCTGAGTCGCTGGCTGACTACTTAAACCATCAGTCTCGAAAAATCGATTTGATGATGTCGTTCGTTTTGCACCAGCAAGACGAGCCAGAGTTCCGCTTCAAAACAGTCAAACTGGGTGGTGGCGGTGTCATTATTGAGTCAAAAGAAGCATTGGATGTGGGCGCCAAAGCGGAACTTAAACTTTTCTTGGATGCCGAAGCAGCAGCAATATTTTGTTTTGGCGAAGTAATTACTTGCGAGCAAGTAGAAGACCGTTACCATATCGCCTTTATTTTTAACACCATTCGAGAGCAAGATCAGGAGCTTTTGGTTCGCGCTAGCTTGCATATTCAAACACAACAGTTAAGAAAGCGGGCGAAAGAAAAAAAAGCGGGATCTGAATAGACCCTAACATCAGTATATAAGCCGTAAAACTCATCTTGCACTTAAAAAACAGGACGTCATGACAGCCACTTTATTATCGCTTCCATTACCTGCGCCGAAAAAAGAAGCCTCATCACAAGATCACAAACACTGGGGCCAACTTCAAGGCAGCAGTGCCGCACTATGTATCAGCCAAGCACTCAGCCAATACAAAGGCCCTATTGTACTGATTACCGCCGATACACCGTCGGCAATGAAGCTCGAAAAAGAAATAGCCTTCTTCCTAAGCGATAATACAAAGCAGACACCTATTACGTTGTTCCCAGATTGGGAAACACTGCCCTACGATTCGTTTTCGCCCCATCAAGACATTGTTTCTCAGCGATTAGAAACCCTGTTCCGCTTTACACAGCAAGGCGAAGGCATATTCATAGTGCCTGTTAACACGTTAATGCAGCGTTTAGCCCCTACCGATTATTTAGCAAAGTATTTGCTTATGCTAAACAAGGGCGACACCTTAGATAGAGATCAGTTCAGACGCAATCTCGAGCAAGCCGGCTACCTGCATGTTAGTCAGGTAATGAGCCACAGCGAATTCTCGGTGCGCGGCAGCATCATCGACCTTTTTCCGATGGGAAGCGACCAGCCATTTCGAATAGACTTGTTTGATGACGAAATCGACTCCATTCGCTATTTCGATACTGAAACCCAACGCTCTGGCGAGGCTGTTAACGAAATTCGCTTGCTACCAGCACGAGAATTTCCTACAGACAAAGAGGCAATCACGCTTTTCCGCCAGCAGTTTTTAGAAAAGTTCGACGCAAACAATGCATCTGAAAGCGTATTTTCTCAGGTAAGCAAGGGCACCATGCCGAGCGGTGTGGAATATTATCTTCCCCTCTTCTTTGAAAAAACCGCTACGCTTTTTGACTATCTTCACCCTAAAAGCCTGTTATTACTTCACGGTGATGTGCAAGACGCCAGCGAGTTTTTCTGGGCCGACGTACAAGAACGTTACGAGCAGTATCGTTATAACTTAGCCCGTCCACTGCTTGCACCAGACGAGCTGTTTTTACCTATAAATGAGCTATTTGGTGCCATAAAACAGTGGCCACGTGCATCCCTTTCTAGCAAGGTGCTTGAAGAAAAATCAGGTACTAGCAACCTTCAGTGCGAAAAGCTTGATGATATTGCGATTAACTCGCAGAAAAAAGTACCTGCTGAAAGACTCATTAAAACGGTAAATCAAGCCACTGACAACGGGGCTAAAGTACTGTTTTGTGCTGAAACCCAAGGTCGCCGAGAGGGCTTGCTTACGGTACTTGCCAAAGCGGGCATCAAGCCAAAGATTGTTGATAGCTTTAGCGATTTCATCGCAAGTCACGACAGCATTGGCATTACCGTGGGTATGGTTGATAACAGTTTCCGCTGGCAAACTCAGGAAGGCGAGCTGTTATTCATTACCGAAACCGAACTATTAGGGCAAAAGGTAAGCCAGCGCCGCCTTCGCGATAAACGCACTGCCACCGACGAAAGCGCCATTATCCGTAACCTGGCCGAACTTTCTATTGGTCAGCCTGTGGTGCACCTCGATCACGGTGTTGGCCGTTATTTGGGCCTTCAAACGTTGGACGCGGGCGGCGTAGCAACCGAATATTTGTGCATCGAGTATGCCAAGCAATCTAAGCTTTACGTGCCTGTGGCGTCGCTTCACTTGATTTCACGCTACACTGGTGGCGATGCTGACAGCGCGCCAGTTAGCGCCCTAGGTTCTGACGCATGGACAAAGGCCAAGCAAAAAGCCGCCGAAAAAGTTCGTGACGTGGCCGCCGAGCTTTTAGATGTATATGCCCGCCGCGCAGCCAAGCCAGGTTTTGCGTATAAAATTAACTGGGACGACTACCAAGCGTTCTCAGACAGCTTCCCCTTTGAAGAAACGCCTGACCAAGCCCAAGCCATTGCAGCGGTTATGCACGACATGGGCAGTCCATCGGCTATGGATCGCCTCGTTTGCGGTGACGTAGGTTTCGGTAAAACCGAAGTTGCCATGCGCGCGGCCTTCCTTGCTGCTAATGCTGGTAAACAGGTGGCTATTTTGGTGCCCACTACCCTACTTGCGCAGCAACATTACGAGAACTTCAAAGACCGTTTCGCGGCATGGCCGTTTGAAATTGAAGTCATGAGCCGTTTTGTAAGCGGTAAAGCGCAAAAATCTGTGGTTGAGCGCATCGGCGAAGGAAAGGTAGATATCGTAGTAGGCACACATAAACTGCTGTCTAGCGATATTAAATATAAAGACTTAGGCCTTGTGATCATCGACGAAGAACATCGCTTTGGCGTGCGTCAAAAAGAGAAACTTAAGTCCTTACGTGCCGATGTAGATATCTTAACGTTAACCGCTACGCCTATTCCTCGTACGCTTAACATGGCGTTATCAGGCATGCGCGACTTATCGATTATTGCCACAGCCCCGGCCCGTCGTTTATCAATTAAGACCTTTGTGCAGCAGCGTAATAAAGCCGTTATTCGCGAAGCCATTATGCGTGAGATACTGCGCGGTGGTCAGGTTTACTTCCTTCACAACGAAGTGGATAGCATTGCGCGAACGGCCGAAGAAATCGCTGAAATCGTCCCTGAAGCCCGTATTGCAGTGGGTCACGGCCAAATGCGCGAGCGTGAACTTGAAGGCGTAATGAGCGACTTCTATCACCAGCGCTACAACGTACTTGTGTGTACTACCATCATTGAAACAGGTATCGACGTACCAAGTGCGAATACGATTATTATGGATAGAGCCGACCATTTAGGTTTAGCGCAGCTGCACCAGCTTCGTGGTCGTGTGGGTCGTTCGCATCATCAAGCGTACGCCTACTTATTAACGCCGCATCCAAAGCGCATGACCAAAGATGCAGTAAAACGTTTAGAAGCAATATCGCAGCTTGAGGATTTAGGTGCAGGTTTTGCGCTTGCTACCCACGATTTAGAAATTCGTGGTGCCGGTGAGCTGTTAGGCGACGATCAATCGGGGCAAATAGCGAGTATTGGTTTCAGTTTGTATATGGATATGCTCGATAAAGCCGTTAACGCGCTTAAAGAAGGTAGAGAGCCGTCATTAGACGATGCAACATCAGGCCACACCGAGGTTGAATTACGTATTCCAGCCCTATTGCCTGAAGACTACATTGCCGACGTTAACACTCGCCTATCGCTATATAAGCGTCTGGCAAGCTGTACGTCGCAAGACGACATTGATGAATTCCAGGTAGAATGTATTGACCGCTTTGGTCTATTGCCAGAGCCAGCCAAAAACTTGATAGAAGTGGCTGAAATTAAACTAAAAGCCCAGGCGTTAGGCATTCTAAAAGTAGACTTGTCGGCCCAAGGCGGTACCATAGAGTTTAAAGAAACCACTAAGGTTAACCCAGGCTATATTATTAGTTTGGTGCAAACCAAACCAAACACCTTTAAGTTTGAAGGAAGCCAAAAACTGCGTTTGGTGAAAAAGACCGAAACAGCTAAAGAGCGCATCGCGTTTATTAGCGATATTATTGCCGATTTTGCAAAGGAGTCGCGGTAACATGAAGTTATCTCGCTGGTGCCCGTTAGTTGCATCAATAAGCGCCGTTTTCTTAACGACAATTTCAACTACAGCTAACGCCAATGACAACTGGTGGTTCGATGTGGAAGTTATTGCGTTTAAGCGCAACGTGGCACTAACTGAGTTAGAAGAGCAGTTTTCTTTGGCTGACAACTTGTCAGCCCCTCGCGCTCAGGCAGACATCATCAGCGATATCATTTCGCCTGATATAAGCTATCTAAAACAAGGGTTAGCCGTTTGCGGCGCTGATACATCGGTTAAGTGGCCTAGCAACGGACTTTTGAGCGTGCCCGCAAAGGATGTAGATTTTTTGTCGCTGCCTAAAGATAACAGTGCGCAGTACGGTGACATGTCTCCTAGCTCTTACTCTGAAGAAGCGGGCTATGGATATAATGAAACATCCGGCTTAACAGCCAATGAGCCATCTCTTACATCAGACGAAGCGAGTCAGGCACAAAGCGAAACCATTAATGGCGATGAGTATGGCGCTACTTATTCTTCAACAGACTCCGAGTATAGCGATAGCCTTGACTACTCAAATGAGGGGTTCATCACTGACGACGTCACACCCGCTCCTGATGCTGCAACCATCGCCAGCTATTGGACGTCATTCTTCGGCGTAAAAGATTCCTCACCTGTCACGGTGCCTGTATTTAAGTACTGTGAAGAAGCGAAGCCATGGCTTAGCGCTGAGGTAACCACTGCACTGAACGTTGTTGTTCCAAGCGACAACGAACTAATCTCAGGCGTTTCGACAAGCGAGAGCAAGTCTAGAAGCAGCGCGCTTCAACCTGTAATCGTATGGAAGGTGAATCAGCCGGATAATAGGCTACCCGCTCCAGCAAGTTTACCTATTATTATTGAAGGGCACGACTGGCCGCTTGCTTCAAAAGCGCATCTGCTAACCAGTAATCAGCAAGCACTCTCTTCAATTTCTCGCCAAATACGTTCTAATCGCGAGCTAGAGCGTTTGTTCCACGCTACCTGGCGTCAGCCAGTTATGTTTGGTAAGAACAAAGCTTTCAATGTGCGCCTTTATGGTGGGCAAAACTACGCGCAGCAGTTTGACATGAACGGTGATATGCGAGAGCAAAAACTAGCTAATAGCTCAGACAATGAGCCGAACAATTCTGCTACAGAATTTGGTTATGACTCCACCGCCGCTCTTTCAGATTACGATAGCAATTATACGTCGGGCGCAGATAAAAACAGCCTAAGTGATGTAAGTACTGCTTTTGAAGCTAATAAGCCTATAGCGCAAGACACTGATCAATTTCTTGCTGTTTCAGATATTTTTGCCGATTTGAACCGCCGTTTGTCAAACCCACAGGCTATAGAGTATGGCGCATTTAAAGCGCTTGATACGCCGATGATTGTAGAGCAAGGTGAAGATGACGCTATAGATGCTTCGTTAAGAACCCCCATTTGGGAAATTGACGGCACTATCAAAGTATTTCTTAAATATATCAACCGCGTACCCTACCTTCATGTTGATAGTGAGATGTTTTATCGCCAGCCGGTGCCACTAAGCTACTTCAGCGGTGAAGATGATAGCTCTAGCAATGCCGCTAAGCCCCGTTTGGCACCATCAACAGAATACAAGCTGGTTTCGGTTCCGTTAGCTGAGCAAAGACGTGTAATCAGTACGCAACTGCATTATTTCGACCACCCGCTGTTTGGTTTTGTAGTACAAATTCGTCGCTACAACCGCCCTGACGTTAGCGAGTGATTTGAGTAAACGCTTACTGTAAGCACTTTGGTTTTAAAAACAAAAAATAATATTTGCGATTGATAGAGAGATTTAGGTTTTTATGAAGATTTACACTCGCACTGGTGATAAGGGCAGCACACAAATTTACGCTGACAAAGCCGTACGTGTAGATAAGGATGATTTAGTAGTACAAAGCTACGGTGATATGGACGAACTCAATAGCCATATCGGACTACTAGCAGCGCATGTTACTGACAAACATAAGCCAATGCTCCAAGACATTCAGCGCAACCTGTTTCAAGCTGGCTTTGCTATTTCAGCAAGCTCAACGCTGATGCAAACTGATATTGAGAACCTAGAAAGTCTTATAGATAATATTACCCGTCAAATGCCGCCTAATACTTCGTTTGTACTGCCTGGCGGAAGTAAGGCTTCTGCGCAAGCTCATGTTTGTCGTGCTGTATGCCGCCGAGCTGAACGTGCTGTCATTAGCCTATCTAAACATTATGACGTGCCAGAAGTGGTACATGCTTATTTAAATCGCTTAAGCGATTTTCTCTTCACTTTTGCACGATTTATAAATATAGAAGCTGGCGTAGACGAAGTACCAGTTTAAGCGGCCGGCATTAAAATCAGAAAACGAAAAACGGTAGTTATAAAAACTACCGTTCGCTTAAGCGCTTCACCAGCTCAACCCCACTGTCGTATTTATCTTTTAGCCCTGCAGGCATAACACGGTCATAAAGCGCCATAATGCGTTCTTGCTTTTGTAAATCGTTGTTAGACAGGTTAGCAAAGCGCGTTTCCAATCCATCAAGGATAGTCTCAGCCCCTTGCGGATTGTTGCAGGCAAGTACCATGTCGCAACCTGCTTCTAGCGCTGCCTCAGCACGCTCAACGTAACTTCCTGCGACACTTGCGCCGTGCATAGACAAGTCATCAGAGAATACTGCGCCGCCATAGCCTAGATCCTGTTTAAGGATATCCTGCAGCCATTTAGTTGAGAAACCCGCAGGCTTATCGCACACCTGATTATAAATAACATGGGCAGGCATAACGCCATCAAGCAACGCACGCTCAATTAAGCGTTCAAAGACCACCATATCGGTACTGCGTATCTCATCAAATTCGCGTTCATCGACGGGTAACGCTACATGAGAATCTGGCGCTACACTGCCATGCCCAGGAAAGTGCTTTCCAATAGCTGGCATATTTACAGCTTTTAAACCTTGGATTAAATGAGCGGCAAGGCGAATAACGTCGTCTGCATTGTCTGAAAATGCCCTGTCACCAATAACTTGCGATACACCATTTATATCAAGCACCGGTGCAAAGCTAAAATCGATGTCTAAGGTTTTAAGTTCATAAGCCAATACTAATCCACACGCTTTTGCGTATGCAGCACTTTCATCTTGATGCTCTGACTGCCTTAAAATATCGCCCATTGCAGGTATGGCAGTAAAGCCTTCACGAAAACGCTGAACGCGGCCTCCTTCATGATCGACGGCGATCAGTACTGGACGCTTTGCAAAGCGTCTTATATCTTGAACCAGCGCAGAGAGCTGACGTTTATCATGATAGTTGCGGCTAAATAAAATAACTCCACCCACTACTGGATGTGTTAACTTTTCCTTTTCTTCAGGCAGAAGTTCTTCGGCCTGACAATCCAACATTAATGGCCCCACGGCACCGCCTTAGTATGTGTCATAAAACATCACTTCAATTTTGCAAGTTCTGTGGTTAGGATAGAGAAAAATAGGGAGTTTTACACGTGATAAATTGGTTCAAGTGGTTGGTTTTAAGTGTTTTAGCACTGCTTTTTTTAACGGTACTGGGATTGTACATCTCGCTTCGTATGAGTTTGCCCGCACTTGACGGAAATAGCGCCACCTATCACGTAAACGCACCTACTGAGCTAAGCCGTGACGAACTAGGCCAAGCTGTTATTAAAGCTAACGATATTTACGACGCAGCCTATGCACTGGGTTTTGCGCATGCTCAAGATCGCTTTTTTCAAATGGATTTACAGCGCCGCGCCGCATCGGGCAGTTTGTCACAATGGGTGGGCGACATTGCCCTAGATATCGATAAAAAAGCCCGCTTTCATCAATTTGAGAAACGAGCAAAAGCCGTATTCGATAACCTTCCCTCAAAACAACAAGAACTACTTGTACGTTACGCCCACGGCGTAAATGACGCATTGTCTGAGTATACGTTGCCACCTTTTGAATACCTAGCTGCAGGCGTTGATATAAAACAATGGCGCCCCACCGACAGTATTCTTGTGATTTACAGTATGTATTTGGATTTACAAGGTAGCCAAGTAGAACTTGATTTAGCGAGAGAGGCACTGCTTTCAACATTTGGGGATGATGTATACAGCTTCATCACTCAGCCGAGTAATTATCAGGCAGCGCTTGATGCCAGCGAGATACCATTGCTTGAAGCACCTATTCCAGAGTACCCTGCATCGCTACGCCCAATTACTCACTCACCAGAAGATAGTAATGGCGAGAGCATTAAGCAAGAGCCTGAAGACGCGACTACCCAGTACTCAAACGATAACGACAATACTGCTATTGCCCGTGCACAATATAACGGTACTGAGCTTCCTGATATTGGTAGCAATAACTGGGCAGTGACCGGGAGTCACACCACGACAAGCGCAGGCCTTTTAGCAAACGACATGCATTTGGGCTTGCGGGTTCCCATCATCTGGTATCGCGCCCAGCTTAACTATCAAGAATCGGGCGGCGATGTGCAAGTAACCGGGGTTTCCCTGCCGGGTATTCCTGGCATTGTTGTAGGCACCAACGGGCATATCGCTTGGGGTTTTACGAATGCAAATTTAGACAATGTAGATTGGATTGAGCTAGGCGAATCGACGGCCACAAGTACGGTAACAGAGCGTATTCCTCTACCTGATGGTGAGCACACATTTGAGTTTGAAGTAAGTTCGTATGGGCCAGTGAAAGAACTCAATGGCAAGCGCTATGCACTTAATTGGGTAGCGCATCATCCGTTTGCTGCGAACTTGGGAATAATAAACTTCGGCAATGCAAAAAATGTCCAAGCAGCGATAAAGATGGGCCAACGCATTGCTATTCCCACGCAAAACCTCGTGATTGTTGATGAAAGCGGCAATGCGGCTTGGCTTCCTGGCGGCGCAGTTATGGAAAGGCAGCAGGCTTCATTCACTGCTATAAAAGAACAAGAAGCAGTAAACACACCACCAAAGCGTGCACTAAAGCTTCCCATGGTTTTAAACCCCGATATGGGAAGAATATGGACTGCAAATGCTAGAGTAATTTCGGCTGATGACTTCAAAGTCTGGGGCGACGGTGGTTACGCGCTAGGTGCTCGCGGACAACAAATAAGAGACCGTTTATTTGAAAAAGACACCTTTACTGAGACTGACTTTTACGCCATTCAGTTAGATAATCATGCCCGCTTTATTATTCCTTGGCAGCACCTTTTGTATGGGCTGCTCAACATGCAAGACATTGAATTTAAACCCGACCTCGCTTACCTAAACACATGGGACGAATGCGCATGTGAAGATTCGGTTGGCTACACGTTAGTTAAGCACTTTAGGCAGGAAGTGGTACAAACCCTTTTTGGAGGCGTACTTTCAACGTTAGACCAACAAGGTGTAAACAGCCGTACACTCTTACGTGGCATTGAACCTGCTGTGTGGCAACTTATTCATAGTCAGCCTGACTCTTGGCTACCTAACGATACTGAAAGCTTCGACGAGCTACTTGTAGACGCTTACAGGCGCGCCAAACACAAGCTGTTAGACAAGTATTCACCAGTAGAAGCTAATATGGAAACATTAGCCTGGGGCAAGGTGAACGCACTTTCTGTTAAACATCCATTTGCTGATCAAATTCCTCTAGTTGGAGATATGTTAAACATGCAACAAGTAGAAGGCTTTGGTGATACATACATGCCTGCTGTACAAGCACCTAGTTTTGGTGCCTCTGAGCGATTTTTTATCAGCCCTGGCCATTTAGAAGATGCCATTTTAACGCTACCTGGCGGACAATCTGGACACCCGCTTTCAGAATTTTACGCGTCTGGATTTAACGACTACGCAACGCACGCTGCTACACCGTTACTCCCCAATGAGCCCATATACAGCCGAACATTTTATAGAAAAGAGGTTGAATGACACCTGCAATCACACTACTTACCAAAAAACGTATCGCGCACACGGTATTAAAGTATGACCACGACGCAAATGCGGCATCTTACGGGCTAGAAGCGGTTGAGAAGCTAAACCTTGACGCGGATACCGTTTTTAAAACTTTGGTAGTGAGTACAGATAACAACAAGCTTGCCGTGGCCGTGGTCCCTGTAAACACCAAACTTAGCGAAAAGAAAATGGCCAAAGCGTTAGGTGTTAAAAAGGTAGAAATGGCGCAAGCAAATGCAGTAATGGTTGCAACAGGCTACGTACTTGGTGGTGTAAGCCCATTAGGACAGAAAAAGCGGTTAGCGAGCGTCATTCATAAAAGCGCTGAAAATCTGCAAACTATTCACGTAAGCGCTGGAAAACGAGGATTGGAAGTGGCACTCGCCCCTTCTGATCTAGCTACGCTCACTGGTGCCAAGTTTGCAGATATTTCGGTAAGTTAACTTAGCACAACCCAATATATCGTTAGCTGCGTTAGCGAAAACTCACAATGCAGCTTTTTGTTATGCGACTGCCGCCATTATATTCTTAAGGTTTTCGATTGGTTTGAGCCTTTTTTTAATAAGCACATCTTCGTTTATCTTAAGGATTATACCTTTCAGTAAATCAGTGGTGTTTTCTATGTGCGAGAGTGATTTAAGGTGCTCTATGTCTTCAAAAATCTTACGCCCTTTTAGCGATAGGCGCTTTTCTGATCTACCTTTTGCCAAGTCACTTTGAAGGTAACTCGCTATCTTTTTTGCTGACTTTTCATCTTCAGACAATGAGTGAATGTAGTACTTCATCATGCTTGGAACAAAGTCTGTAGTTGCACCGATTTCCATTGTCGCTAAATTCAGAATATCGATTAAATGCGCAGGTAAACGCCCCTCCACTGGCTTTCGCTTTGCTTCATATTGACGTTTAACCGCAGGTGTGGATTGATGAGGTAACACGGTTACGCTTTCACACTTATCGCATACCCCCACCAAAACCTTTTTAACCACTCCCGTACCATCACTGAAAGGAACATCTCTAAGTTGAAATGTCACATTTTCAAATGACTGGCACGTGCTGCATGCCGCTTTCTGCGACTCGCCGACTTTGAAAATTTTCATATCTTTTCCCTAATGATGGACGCTAATAAAAACGCTATTCGGTTCTACGTAATACCATTTAACATACCAATTGTGACCGGCTAGCCTTGTCTTAATTACGTGTACTGTAATGCTGCTATCAAAATGATGAAGGCTGGAAGAATAATCGTTTCCTCGACTTCGACCTATAATTTCGGCAACTTCCTCAAGCGACACTTGCCCAATTGCCAATAAATTTTTAACGTCAATATCGTTTCTCTGCTCATGGGAAACGTATCCTTTATTTAGACAGTCAATGACCTGTCGCTTTATTTCCTTGTAACGCACCCAGCACTCCACACGAACGACAAATGTACGCCAAATTGCGTACATTTTCAAATCAAGATTTCAACGAATTTATAGTACGAAAAGTAGGAAGGGGTATGAAGCTGGTCTGTGGTATAGGTTTCTGGTGAGTGTTTGAGTGCAGCGCGAGCAATAGCCTAAGTTATAACTTAAATCATAATCTAATTGGCCGCCTGCGCTAACCACTGTTTGCGCGCTTCCTCCAGCGCTGCTTCGTCAGGCTGTTCGTTGCCCGAGATAGCTACCGCTATTTGTTGAATAATTGCGTCGCGTTTTTCAATCAACGCGTCAGTGCGAGCAAACAAGTCTTTGGCTTCAGGAAATTGCTCTTTAAGTACACCGACATCTTTTAGCGCGTAATAGCGTGCTTCAAACGCTTCGTTGTACAGCTGGCGCTTAGCATTGAATACGACGTAGTCTTTCGCAGTTTCTGAATTAAGATAATCCATATCTTCAGATGACAGGTTGGCAGCCTGCCCTACTTCACGGGCTTGTACCATCCAAGAATCTACTATTTCGATATTCCCATCTTTCACAGCCTGCTTAACGCCTTCCTGCAAATCGCTAGCGTGAAGAATTTCCATGACTGTGATTAGCGGAACTTGCGCTGCGTCTTGGTCTCGTTTGTCTGCATCTAGCGACAGATAAGCAAACCATGAAAACGTAGCAGCAACAATAATAGCAAGAACGACAAGTGCTTTCTTCACACTTTCCTCCAAAGAAATTGCATATGAAAACCAGTGCGACGGCACTGTATAAAAGAAGCAATACAAAAAGAGCGAGAGACCCCGCTCTTTTTCAGTATTGTAACGACCTAAAGATTATTGGTCGACAGGTGCAGAGTTTTCAACTCGGCTTTTCAATTTTTGACCCGGGCGGAATGTAACCACACGACGTGCTTTAATTGGAATGTCTTCACCGGTTTTTGGATTGCGGCCAGGACGTTCATTTTTATCACGCAGGTCAAAGTTGCCAAAACCTGACAGTTTTACTTGCTCACCAGATTCCAGAGCGCCTTTAATCTCTTCGAAAAAAAGCTCTACCAGATCCTTCGCATCACGCTTGTTAATGCCTAGTTTCTCGAATAGGTGTTCAGCCATCTCGGCTTTGGTCAATGCCATAGTTTACTCTCTTAACGCGGCCCCAAACTCAGATTCCAGACCTTTAACCACAGTATCTACAGCTTGCTGAATCTCAGCTTCTTCCAAGGTTTTATCCGGATCTTGTAAATGAAGTGACAAAGCAAGGCTCTTATAGCCAGGCTCAATTCCCTTGCCTTTGTACTCATCGAACAAGTTTAGAGCAACTAGTTGATTTACGCCAATATTTTCTATGTAAGAAAGAACATTCCCTACACGCACTTCATCTTTAACCGTAATAGCAATATCACGGCGATTCGATGGGAAGCGCGATACTGGTACGGCTGACGGTAACTTGCGATCAGTAATGGCATCTACCACTAGTTCGAACACAAATACACGGCCGTTAACACCAAGCAATTTAGTGAACTGCGGGTGTATAGCACCAATATAGCCAACTTCTTCATCATTAAGCAAAATTTTTGCCGTCATGCCAGGGTGTAACGCACTGTGTTGCCCTGTAACGAACTGGAACTCACCGGTTCTGCCTGTAAGTGCCAATAACGCCTCAACGTCGGCTTTTGCATCGAAGAAATCAACCGGGTTGTCGCCCAAGTCCCAATGTTCTTCATTACGACGCCCTGCTACTACACCACCAATTACTTGCTGTTGCAATACACCATTTGGCGCATCTTGTTGAGGAATAAAGCGTAATCCGGTTTCAAACATGCGAACACGTTGTTGCTGACGCTTCTGGTTATAAGCAGTAGCACCAACTAATCCCGGCCATAAACTTACACGCATTACCGACATATCAGATGAAATTGGGTGTGGTAACACCATACCCTTTACGTCTGGGAATAATGCGTTTTGAATTTTAGGGTCTACAAACGAATACGTGATTGCTTCGTTGTAGCCACGGCTTAGAAGCAATGACTTCATTGTGTTTAACGGCAGCTTGGCTTCTTGCGAAGGCAGCATTGCCAACGTCGCTTTTGGTGCCACGTTTGGAATGTTGTTGTAGCCGTATACACGCGCAATTTCTTCAATCAAATCTTCTTCAATTGAAATATCGAAACGATAGCTTGGCGCAACCGCTTCCCAGCCAGCTTCGGTTTGCGTTACGTCTAAACCAAGGCGGTTTAGCATTTCGGTTACTTTTGCATCGTCAATGCTAATACCTAGTACGCGAGACAAACGTTCGCGACGAAGCGTAACCGTAGCCTGCTTGGGTAGCTTGTCTTCAGCCACTGCTTCAACAACAGGGCCAGCTTCACCACCGCAAATTTCTAGTACCAGTGCAGTAGCGCGCTCCATGGCTTTACGCTGAAGCTGTGGGTCTACACCACGCTCGTAACGGTGCGACGCATCGGTATGCAAACCGTACTGACGGGCACGGCCCATAATCGCATCACGGCTAAAGAACGCACTTTCAAGTAAAATATCTTGGGTTTCGGTGGTAACACCAGAATGTAAGCCGCCGAAAATACCTGCCATAGCTAACGCTTTGTTGTCATCAGCGATAACTAAAGTATTGCTTTGTAACTTAGCTTCGGTTTCATCAAGTAGTGTAAGCGTTTCGCCTTCATTAGCCATACGCACGTTAATGTTGCCTTCAATGCTGGCAAGATTAAACGCGTGCATTGGCTGGCCAAGCTCTAACAATACAAAGTTAGTCACATCTACAATGGGGTCGATGCTGCGAATACCGCAGCGACGTAGCTTTTCAACTAACCATAGTGGCGATGCAGCTTTAACGTTAACGCCCTTAACCACACGGCCCAAATAACGTGGGCATGCGTCGTCAGCGCTTAGCGTAATTGATAATTTATCTTCAATAGTTGCGTTTACCGCAGCTACTTCAGGCTCGCACACGTCAAGGTTATTAAGTACGCCAACTTCACGGGCAATGCCGCGAATACCCAAGCAGTCTGCACGGTTTGGTGTCAGGTCTACTTCGATTGCGTTGTCATCAAGACCAAGATAATCGCGAATGTCTGTGCCAATAGGTGCATCGGCTGGAAGCTCGATAATACCATCGTGGTCGTCGCTAATACCTAGCTCAGAGAAGCTACATAGCATACCGAATGACGGCTCGCCGCGAAGCTTTGCTTTCTTAATTTTAAAGTCGCCTGGCAATACAGCACCAACAACAGCAACTGCTACTTTAATGCCCTGACGGCAGTTAGGCGCACCGCAAACGATATCAAGTAGCTCATCGCCACCTACGTTTATTTTAGTTACGCGCAGTTTGTCTGCGTTCGGGTGCTGACCGCACTCAACCACTTCACCCACTAGCACGCCTTTAAAATCGCCTGCTACTGGCTCAACACCGTCTACTTCAAGGCCAGCCATGCTCAACTGTTCAGACAGCTCATGTGCCGACAGCGACGGGTTAACCCACTCTCTTAACCATTTTTCACTGAATTTCATGTGTACTCTCTGCCTTAGTTGAACTGCTTAAGGAAACGAAGATCGTTTTCAAAGAACGCGCGCAAGTCGTTAACACCGTAACGAAGCATAGTTAAGCGCTCTACGCCCATACCAAAGGCAAAACCTGTGTACTCTTCTGGGTCAATACCCACAGCTTTAAGTACATTTGGGTGCACCATGCCGCAACCCAATACTTCAAGCCACTGACCGTTTTTACCCATAACGTCTACTTCAGCTGAAGGCTCAGTAAACGGGAAGTAAGACGGACGGAAGCGAATTTCTAGTGACTCTTCAAAGAAGTGATGTAAGAAGTCGTGCAAAATACCTTTAAGATCGGTAAAGCTGACATTCTTATCAACCATCAAACCTTCCACTTGGTGGAACATCGGGGTGTGGGTTTGATCGTAGTCATTACGATACACACGGCCTGGCGAGATAATACGCAATGGTGGCTTTTCTGCTTCCATAGTACGAATTTGAACACCAGAGGTTTGCGTACGAAGCATCATGTCTGGGTTGAAGTAAAACGTATCGTGGTCGGCACGCGCTGGGTGATTCGCAGGAATGTTCAGCGCGTCGAAGTTGTGAAAACCATCTTCAATTTCAGGGCCAGTTTTAACCGAAAAGCCAAGCTCGCCAAAGAAAGATTCGATACGTGCAATCGTGCGGCTAACCGGGTGTAAATTTCCTGGCTTTTCTGTGCGGCCAGGCAAAGTTACATCTACTGCCTCTTCTGCTAGCTTCTTGTTAAGCTCTTCAGTGCGTAAAAACTCACCTTTAGCAGAAATAGCTTGCTGAATAACCTGTTTAGCTTGGTTAATCTTTTGGCCTGCGGCAGGACGTTCTTCGTTAGATAACTTTCCAAGCCCTTTAAGTAAGTCGGTAAGTTTACCTTTCTTACCCATGAATTCGACCCTAACTTGGTCTAATGTGGCTGCATCTTGTGCAGCGTCAATCTGGCTTTGTGCCTGATTGATAATAGCGTCAAGCTCCATGTTTTCCTCAATTTACATGATGACTGCATGGCCAAAGCATAGGAAGAATTATTCTGTGCGCTAAGGCTTGCCTGAAATAAAAGCGGTAGTTTACACGAGTGACTGACATTACCGCTACCCTATATAGCTGATAATGGCGAAATTTTGGTTGTTAACTAGGCAATATGTCGTAAATAAACTAAGTGGGTAGGTAAACATTTAAAGAAATGATTTGGATTTGAATAGTGAGCTAGAACTTTCTCAATATCTTCACTCCTAAAATGAAGCACTTTTTATGTTTAACCGATACAAATAAACAAATGATAAATGGCAGAATTTTGCAAGATGAAATAAAATTTAGATGTGCAAAAATGGAGAAAGTAGATGAAGCGAGTGGTTAGTTTTAGGAGTAAGAAAAGCACAGGGAGTTCATATTTCGAGGTAAATCGAATTGACGAATAAAAGTTGCGTAGTCTTTGTTATCAATTCCATTCGTTTAGGTGGAGCGGAAAGAGCACTCGTCAATATATTAGGGCAAACACATTTACAAGAAGGATTAGATGTACATGTTTTGCTGTTAGATAATGAACCAATGGCGAGAGAACTACCTTCTCATGTCCGACTTACCATATTGGATTGCAAAGGCTCTACCTTAAAAAGCATCAAGGGTATAAACGAATATATTAAGAAAACGAATCCTAGTGTTGTGGCGAGTTTTCTCGTGAGAGCCAATCTTTCAAATGCCATTGTCAGAATGTTTTTAAAGAAACATAAAGCATTGCTGTTTGAGCGAATGCATTTAACAAGTCACTTAGACAACCAATTTAAAGGGCTAAAAAGACATGTTGCGGGCCTTTTACCGAAAGCTTTCTATCGCTTTGCTGATGCTATTGTGGGTGTTTCAAATGGCGTTACCATTGATCTAGTCGAAAACTATTCTGTGACAACCGATAAAGCATACACCATTTTTAATCCTTATGATCTTGAGTTCATTTCGAAAAAATGTGCAATTGAACCTGAATTTGAACTACCCGATTCGTTTATCATCAGTACTGGTAGGCTTACTCCAGCAAAAAATTTTAAGCTTCTTATTGATGCTTATTTGAAATCCGATGAGTCTGCTCATCTTTGTATTTTAGGCGATGGCGAACAAAAACAAGAGTTACTGGATTACATATACCAGCAAAACGCATCTAACAAAGTAACGTTACTGGGCTACGCAGAAAATCCGTTTTCCATTTTAGTCAGGGCAAAATACTATATTTCCGCGTCAAACAATGAGGGCTTTCCCAATGCGTTGGTGGAAGCCATGGCTATCGGCCTACCTGCTATTATGACTAATTGCCCTTCTGGACCTGCGGAAATTCTTGCAGCAGATGTTAATTTCCATTCAGACAAGGTACATATAGCAAAATACGGCATTCTTGCCCCACTCGACAACAGGGTTGAACTGACTCATGCAATTAATTTGTTCCAGAATGAGGCATTACGAAAAGAATACAAAGCGATGAGCCTAAAGCGCGCGAAAGACTTTCATATAGACAAGGTGGCCGAACAATACTGGTCTTTCATTCGCACCCAACTAGAGTAAGCTGTTGTAAAGTGACACATGTCTGTCGACATTCAGTTGCCATGTATTGCTCGATTGCAGTTCCTCTGCATTGCGACAACGAAATAAACTGTAATCCTTTGTATTAAGCTTTTTCGTTAAGGCATCTACATCACCCTTAGTAAAGTAACATGCGTCTTCAAGTTCAAACTCTCTGTGCGCACCTATGTCGCTGGCAATAATAGGAAGACATACAGACAGGGCTTCTGCAACAACTAAGCAAAAACCTTCCATATACGATGGGTTTACTAAAATTGAAGCATTTTTATAAAGGGTGACTAATTCACCTCCGGTTCTGGTACCGGCAAAAATTATTCGCTCACTTTCATTCTGCATAAGCGCCAGTACATAGTCATCCTGCTCATAATTGGACCCAACAATTACCAATTTCGTGTTAGTCAAATCGCTAGCCTCATATGCGTGAATTAGATCATCAAACCCCTTGGTTTTATCTAACCTCCCTACAGCAAGAATGTATTGATTTGGTTTCAAATTAAGCGATGCTAACAATTGCTTGTCATCAGGCCAGTTTTCGTGAGCAATCAATGAACCTGCGTTTCTGATGGTGGTTCTTTTTCCTTTTAAGAAGCTAAACCGCTTATCAAGATCGTTTTTTAAAGAATTACTTACACAGATCACTTTGTTGGCAAAAATAACCGTGTTTAGCTCCCCTGCCATTAAAATCCACTTTCCGTACCAGCGCCATTTAGGTCTCTTGTAGTCTGGAGAGTGATGAGTAACTACGGTCTTGAATCCAAATAATCGAGATAAGAAGCTGAAAAAGCCCGGCCCAATACCGTGTAAATGCACTATTTTGGGATGGAGTTTTAGTCTAGCGTAAATCAACGCGATAAATGTGTGAATAAAGGTTTCTAACCCTTTAATGCTTGGCGCTTTTAAAACGCGCACCTCGACGCCTTTAAATGAGTAGGTTGTTTGTCCTTCAAAGGGAAGCCTGCCGAGAATTGTCACTCTATGATCTTGATGTTGACCTACAATTGTTGGGTAGAGGTTTTCACAGATAGTCTCAATTCCACCAACGAAAGAAGGCACGCCTCTTGTCCCAATCACGCATACATGAGCCATGTTGATTCCTTTTCACAAACCAAATTACGCCTTAGTATTTAAGGCAACACTTAAAGCTCTTGTTTCTTCTTATCTGTCTCGCTAAACATAGAAGCTCATAAAGAATGAATATTGCTGGTAAGCCTAGTCGGCATAACTGCCATGCTACATGTTGATCGAATCGATTTAAATTTCTACAAATCAAAAAGATAGAAGTTATTGTTTTTATGAAAAATCAGCTAAACGATTTTTGCGACTTAACCGTACAAAAATCGTTGCAGTATTAACTTGCGCGTGGAACTTTGCAATTATAGAGTTTGCGAACAAATCTTAGCGCACTTTCTTTTTTAGCTGCCAGGGTTATCTCATGAAAAACTACTGTGTCGTTCCTCTTCTTATTATATTCATTTCGTCTGCGCTTGTATCATGTAGCATATCGAATAAAACCTCACCTTCTAAACAACTCTACAATCAACCAGGTACGTTATTCCATCGAATATTAGTTCCATTAGACAATCAAGCCACTGAGGCTAAAGTTGCTGCATTAAAAAATCACTCGTTTGGCAGAGTGAAAACAAGTAATTTGGTAGCGAAGCATGCAAATTCCATTGTTGAGCTTTACGAAGCAGGGCTTTTAGAAAATTACAAAACCAACGACTATGTCAATGCTGATAAAGTATTTAAATCAAAACCTGATTTGTTGGAATTATTGATTCAACTTTTCCCAATCGACAGTTATGCATTGCTGCGCAAGGTGCAAAGCGTGGAAAACCTAGATCAGGATTTAATACTGACTGCCATCGTGTCAATGAATCTTGACCCTACCCTCGTTTTTGATGAAAGCGCTAGTGGTCTAGAAAATTCTGTCACACCTCTGATCAACTCAGCCGGGATCGTTTTATACAATCAAAACGAAGACAGCACCAACACCGTCAGATTTAAAAAGTTAAATGAACTTCAATGGCGCGATGGATTGAGCTTAGTTTGGGAGCCTGTTTACGGTGCGCTTTCGGGCAGCTTAGTATATTTGGATGAGGATACTGAATATGAAGTTGAAATAATGGTCAAGAGTGAATCCGATGAACAGCGTTATTCATTTACATTTAAGACTCGTGCAAACAGCCCTCCAATCGATCCAAATAAGGTGTACTACCTCTCAGAAATCTACAATGGCGGTCAACTTAACTTAGAAGAGCTAGATATTTATGGTAGTGAAGACGGTTATGCCAAAATAATTGGCGACGGGACCATCATTGACGCAGGTGATGAGTTTCTTTCTGCTGTACATATTGGTCGCCAGTCTTACGTAATGCTTGAAAATCTTACAATAAAAGGCGGCAAGCGGTACGGCATATATTCAGATAGAACGCACCATATTTGGATACAGGGATGTGACATTTCTGAATATGGCCGAAAAGCAGGCTTATACAAAAACGGAAAAGCGTACGAAGGCATCAACAGCAACTCCCCCATTAACTATGACTCAGGTATCTACCTAGAAAAAACAGGCGTTTCTGTAATTGAAGATTGCGAAATACATGATCAAAACCTTAGCGCTAATCATTGGGGAAACGGGCACCCTAATGGTCCAAATGCCATTTTGGTGTGGGCGTATCATCCCAACGAAGCATTGCGGGGGCAAATGATTATTAGAAATAATCGATTATATGGCTCTGACACAAATCGATTTAACGATGTAATAGAAGGTAGACAAAACTCATGGCGCAACGGCGGCTTTGTAAGAGATTCAGCTATTTATGGTAACTATTTAGCTTACGCTAATGATGACCTAATAGAATTAGACGGTGGTCAGCGAAATGTGCTCTTTTACAATAATGAGCTAACACAAGGCTACACCGGAGTAAGCATAGTGCCCAATCGGTTGGGCCCAAACTATGTTTTTCATAACTATATTCATGATTTAGGTGACGAGCGAGGCTCTGAATGGACCGCGATAAAAGCAGGAGGGCTAATGTCTCAACCTGCTGGCCAGAACTTAATTCTTGAAAATTACATTTATACAAACCGAAATGGCCTTGCCGCTTCAAACTTCAATGGCGATAATACGTTTTGGGTGTATATGCAAAATAATGTGATCATCACGCGAAAGAGTGGAAATACGGTTGGTTACTGTATTTTGGATAGACAAAAATATTTTAAAAGCAAAAGCATAAACGATCTTTGCTACAACGAAAGTACCATGGATGCCAGATACGAGTTCAACTTGGACGATGTTCAAGAAAATCCAAATTCTGATGACATGAACTATATAGAAATGCTCAAGAATAATAGCCCCACTCTATTGGCATTAACTCCAACTTCAATTATTCCAAACTTTTCGAAACAGAATCAGATAGTCTCTTTAGAATTTTCGATGTCTTCCAGAGACTTAGTAAGTCCAGTTTGGCAGTTGAACACAGAAGAAATAGAACTCACTCCGTTTTCTCGTCAATTCAAGTATGGCGAAACACAAATAGAAAGCGGTCAAGCTTTAACGTTAACGGGAAATAATTGGATGAAATCCGAAATTGATGTCGACATTACGCCTGACACAGAGCTTAGCCTAACATTGGAAGTTGAAGGCAACCCTGAAATAGTCGGTATTGGTTTTGAAACAGATAACGAGGTTTCAAGCAATCGAGTTATTCAATTTTTCGGCACTCAGAAATGGGGAGTGGACGCGAAAGACTCTTTCAACGAGCCAACAGCAGACATAACATTTCCCATCGGAAAATACATTCAAGGCCATGTTAACTATATTGTTTTTGTATTGGACTATGATGTAAGAAAGTCTCGAAATGATGCCAAAGTGACATTTTCAAATATCCAATTGATACCTCTTAATTAATAGAGGTATCAATTCTATTGATTAACCTGCGTGAAAAACTCGAGAGTTACTTCATTACAAAAATCCGTCGACAACTTGAGTCAATCCGCCATGTGAGCACAATTATTGCTACAACCAAAAGTCTAGTCGCTTGTTGGTTTGTAATGACAGTAACAAGTGAGTGTCATACTTGTTTAGTAAACTAGTTCCATTTCCTTTAAGAAGAGAACAATACGTGTTCAATAAATTATTCAAAAGCAAAGAAGAATCCCTCAAACTATTGGAACCGAAAGTTGCAGCAGCATTGCAACTTCAACACAAGAGTTATTTCTGGAATCCAAAGGACGGTCAACCTAATATAGGTGACTACCTCGCCTTTGAGACAGTCAATTTCCTACTAAATTTGAAAGATAAACATCCACTAGACATAAAGACGGGTAAGATTCTTTCCATAGGCTCTGTTCTTCATTTTGCTGAAAATGGAGATACTGTATGGGGAACAGGCAGAAATGGAAAAATCGCCGAAGACAAACATATTTTTTCTGCTTTAGATGTACGAGCTGTGCGAGGCCCTAAAACAAAAGAATATTTAGAGTCAAAAGGTATCAGTGTGCCAGAAGTGTTTGGCGATCCTGGTATTTTGGCCCCCCTTTTCTATCCTATTGAACAGCTAAATATCATTTATTCTGGACCTTCAGAAGATTTATTAATAGTACCGCAATTGAATGATAATAACGAGATTTATGCAGGTTATGAAAATCAGCTAGTTTCACCTCGTCAATTACCCGGAAATTTTCTCGGACGTTTAACAAAAGCAAAAAAGGTTATCGCTAGCAGTTTACACGGTATTATTCTCGCCGAAGCATACGGAATTCCAGCTGTATTTTTTGACTCTGGAAGTGGCGAAAACATTTTTAAATATCAAGACTATTACCAAGGGACAGGTCGGATGGAGTTTGCCGTGGGAAAAACGATAGAAGAGTGTATGAAGTTAGAAACACTTCCTATACCCAACATCGCTGAACGTCAGCGAGCTCTCGTAGAAAACTTCCCATTCGATAAGTATTAATTGCAATCGACCGCCTCAAAGACTTCATTTCAAAGGGTGAAAACATGGAACAGCAGCTTTACCAAGATCAGTTTAGCCGTACACACGACTTTCCTCTCGAAACTCATGTTGAGAAAACATTGGTTATTGCTTCAACCCCCCGTTCTGGAAGTCATTTTCTAGGACACACCCTTCATCGAACACAACATTTTGGGTTTCCTCTAGAATATTCTAATCCTCGAAATAAAAGCAAATGGGAAGAGATTTTCGATGTTAGGGGAATAGAAAACATTTTGAGTTGTTTGAAAAAGAAACGCACGTCACCAAACGGTGTTTTTTCAATTAAAGCACATTATTCTCACTTACCGCAGTTCGGTGGATTCAAAGGATTTCTATCACATGTGGAAAACCCTTATTTTATTCTTCTTACTCGGGAAGATTTGCTAAAGCAAGCCATTTCACTTTCAATCGCACGACAAACTGGCGTTTGGATTTCAGGTCAAGAGGCAAAATCTAGCGATGTAAAATACGATGAGAAGGACATAGCTTTTTGTTTGAAACGAACAATATTGCACAATGCATCGTGGAAATATCTATTAAGTACTCACAATGTGAAATACATGGAACTGACATTTGAAAAAGCTAGAGATAATCTACCACAAGCAGTTGATAGAATAGCTGAGTTTATGGGCTTAGATGTTCCTGTTGAACAATTCAATATTGAACCAGCAACTAAAAAGCAGTCAACCGCCATTAACAATGAATGGCGTGAACGTTTTTTAGAAAGCAAGCATCAAGAAATATTATTGGACATAAACTTAGCATTAGGACAAAAAAGCAAGAAGACACAACTAAAAGAACTTCTTTTCAATAAAAAAAACCACGCCTAGCGTGGCTTTTTTAAACATTCTTTGGAGTTATTTGTTTCTTCTTGCTCTGAAGCCTAATCCAGTTAGCGCAAGTACAAACATCGCTAGTGAGGATGGTGCAGATACTTCAACAAGTGAGCTCGGTGTTGAAACAAACAAGTTTCTGAAATTAGAGTCGGTGTTCCTACCTTGAACGTCTTGGTCCGCAACAAAAAGCATTCTGTCGTAAGAGCTTATATCGTAGTTCGTGAAATCAATTGTGATTGTATACCAAACCCCCGAAACTAAAGTTTGTGCGAAATCTTGATTGCCGTAGCCTTGCGTTCCTCCGAAATCAAAAACTAGACCTCCTGTTTTAATTTCGCTGTCGTTATCAAAGCCTATGCCGTTTACCTCACCAACGTTTGTTGTCATAAACTCAAACGACAATACACTGTTATTCAATGTAGCAATATCAATTGATGACAGACTTACCCAGTAATTACCACTAATTGCAAGACCGAGTCCACCATTTGTGACACTGTAACCGCCCCAACCATTCGATGCTTGCATACCGTGACCTGTCAAGTCACTCTCATCGAAAGTGATAAAAGTGGCATTGGCACCTAGTGATGCAATTAACAAAGCAAATCCAACCAAAAACTTCATAGCCTACTACTCCTCATGTACTATACCCTCCTTTAAGCAAACATTATGCCATTTAAAAAAGACATTAAAAATCAAAAACATAAAACTCAAATATATTTCTAAAATAGACAAGCTTTTATTTTTGTAAAATTTATTGACGCTGTTCGCTCTGTAAACATCATGTCAATTCCTTTAGACCTTCTTAGGTTTTCCTTTTAAAAGCATAGACTTTAACTCTCTAAAGTACGTTTTGCCTGCTTTAAAGAATATTCCATATATAAATAGTGGGTAAAGAAATCCGCCGGAAACAACCAAAGCAACTAATACAACCACGTTGTTTTCGCTAGCCAGTTTAAGGTAGTCCTTAAGTTCTATCAGTGAAAAAAACATTAGTAACGATGCTACTACGGGCGGTATGAGTGATTTGAACAACAATGAAAAATTTAGGCTAATGTGCTTGTTTACTAGCCATAAACGAAATGGCAAACCTAAGAACGCACCTACAACCAAACAAGTCAACATAACTTCTATTCCAAACCAAATAGTTGAACCTGCAACACCAATGTTTGTAATTAAGTTTAGAAGTGTCAATTTGAACGCGTCTTTAGTTTTAGCATTCGAAATTAATAGATTTGGTAAAAACCACGCTATTACACTCGGAAAAATTGAAAATGCAGAAATAGTCATAAATGTAGCACTTGGTGCGAACTTATCGCCAAATGCCACCACAACAAAAGGATCAGCCACTGCCGCCAACCCCATAAAAATTGGCATTACCAGAAATCCCGTTACCGACACCATTTTTATGTAAAGATCACCTAACTTATCTCGCTCTTTTACCCTAGAAAAACTAGGGACGACCATTGTATTAATTGAACTCATGGTGACTTGATTGATAACCGTCGCCCCTTTTTGAGCTGCTCCCAAAAGGGCAAAACTAGCAGGACCCAGAACAATACCTGTAAGTAGATTACTCGCTTTTCTATGAATAAAGCTCATGATTGTCATGCCGAACAAAGGCAGACAGAAACTTATGAGTTCTTTATTATCATCTTTATTAAAGTGAAAGTAAGGTTTGAATTTTGCTACGTAAACAAGAAGAAGATATTGGGCAACGGAGTTGACTAGTTTACCTATTATAAGCGCCCATAGTCCAAACCCAGACTCCGCAAGAATGACAATCACCAGTGCTGAAAAAATCGTTGCACAGAATTTAGCCAAGCCCATTTGCTTGTTCTTAAATTCACGCATTAGCTTTCCACTTACAACTACTTGTAAGCTAGTGACAAGCGTTATGGGAGCAAGACTGGCAACCACCCACGCGGCCAGTTCTGAATAGGAATAATAGGCTATGGGAGCGCCGATGCCGAGCATTCCAAACACTACGATCAACCCTATGCCTGAAACAAATGTCATCGTACTTGCAGCGTAACGGTCTTCCCATTTTTCTCGCTGCACTAAATTTTGATTAACTCCCGCATTTACCAGTGTATTTGCAAACTCAATAAATAGAAAACAGAAGCCAGCTAAACCGAACTCCTCCAATGTTAAAATGCGAGCCAAATACGCATAAACGAAGAAATCAACAACATTGATCCCTGTCCTAGTTAAAGATGTCCATATACCACCTTTAGTAGCCTTTTTCTTAATCGACATTTAAATTCTCAATAAAACTGATGAAGAGGTGACGTATTCAGGGTCCATTACACCCGATTAGCTTCTTTTCCCAACTGAAGCTGGATGAATTCAGACATACTTGTGAAATAAATAAGCAAAAGCAGCCAAATCAAATTTGCTTTTCGTCTATACGAAAGTGAAGAATTCATTAATGTGCATTTTGAGCGAGCTATGAACATTTTTAATAGGCTTGCAAAAAACCTTAGTTTCCTTCCAATACCCGCAGAAGAAAGTTCAGCATCCCAAGTTCCTCCCACTACACGCTTGCGCTTAATTATAAGTTCCTCTTTGTTACGAGATGGATGCAGTACTTCCGCTTCTTCTGAGTAAACAATTCTTCCACCAGTATTAACGACTCGTTGACTAAACTCTACATCTCCCCCCGATTTAAGCTTCTCGTTAAATCCATTGTGCTTTTTGAGTAAGTCAGTTGGGCAAAAAAGGTTCGCAGTTATGCATTTCCCATTCTTTGCATTTTGCTCTTGTTTCATTGAAAACATATTCTCAAAATCCAGCGCACTTTGCTCGGTCTGCTTGGATGTATCTGAGAAAAATGAAACATTTCCTGCAACAACAATATCACCCTCATATTGATTCCAGCACGCTAATAAATTACTTAACCAGTAATCGGATACCAAGCAATCTGAATCTGTAAAGGCCGTAAACTCTCCAGAAGCAATCTTAATTCCTTCGTTTCGCGCTGCGTATGACCCGGGAGTTAAACATTGAATCAAGCGAAGAAAATTACCTTGCGTTTCGCTTACACGCTCAAGAAGGTATTCATAAGTACCATCTGTAGAACCATTATCAATGATAATTACTTCATATTGGTTTTTTGGATATTTAATTTGTAGAAGCTTGTCAATACACAGCCCTACTCTGTCGATATCGTTGTATACAGGAACCAAGATACTGATTTTAGGTGCGGGTGACGAAAAACTATTGTCTGAATTCATTCCATTTCTCTTTATAAACTCTACGCATTTGCAAGAATAATTTTCCAAGCATCAATTACTTTGTCTTCGCCATAACAAGCTATTACTTCTTTAAGTACTTTTCTCTTCGGCATAAATATGCTTTCAAGCTTCTCCGTGGATAAACTTTTCACATCAGTTAGATGGACAAAAGCATGTTGCTCACTTTTAACTCTGCCAAATTCACTTTCGTTAATCAGAATATTACATCCTTCTCCTATTGCGTGATAAAACGAACCTGAACTAATCATCGTGCCATCAGAATGGGGAAGAAGAACAAACCTAGATGATTGTAAAAGCTCATTTAACTCGCTATCAGACAGGAAGCGGTTATCCCATGTTATACTGAGTTCACGTTCTCTGATAATTGAGTTCAGTTTTTGCGTGTAAACTGGATCTGAACACTTTCCTGCTATTGTTAAGGAAAGTGAAACTGGCCAATTTAGCAAAACCAAGTCTAGATTCTTATAAGGTTTAATCCCCCCAAAGAACAAAATATCGTTGGTATACTTTTGGTCACCAATTTCCAAGTCTTTCTGAAGTTCAGTATCAGGTTTATACAACGGGTGAACAAGGGAGGGAGAGCTAAAGTATTTCTCCAAAGAAACAGGCTTTATTTTTAATAGAGAATACAAACCACAAATAAACTTAAAGCGTTTAATACTACCTGAACTATTATGAGGTCTGTAATTGTGCTTAATCCACACAACGTGTTTAGCAAAAAGCTTTGAAAATATGACCAGAGCGATCATTTTGATAAAATACTGAACTACTCTCTTGTAGGACCTGCCATAAACTCTATCTTCAACCCAATTCAAAATGACAATTCCCTGTTTGGGCTTAGTAGCTAAGTACCTGACAAAGTTAACGTCCGTCGGCTGCACGTTGTAGCCAAGTTTATTTAACGCTTTCTTGTTCAAGTCTAAGAAATCATTTTGGCTTCTATGTGGGTACATGAATACCTGTTTTACATTCTTATCGCTCATTTAAAAACTTTCCAAATCTGGAACTTTCCTTTCATTTAAAGGCTTTATCTAGAGACAGCGCTTCGTTTCAAATTGACGAATTTAACTTTGTTGATGACTCAAAAAAGGAAAATTGAGAAGCTCGGCTTATTTGTTACGCAAAGTATTGTTTGAAACAGAGTTTATGAAAACTTTCTTCTCACGGCGCTTAAAAAGAACATTACCGTCGCTCTAAACCCTGCAATCGCAATGGCCTTTCTGATCCACGCCAATTTTGCCTTTTTGTGTTTAAGAGAAAATAGTACCTGCTCACAAATTCGTTTTTTGAACCAATATTCACCTAGAAATTGTCTATGCTTCCTCGCTGATCCTAGACGCTTCTCGATATCACTTGGTTTCATTTTGCGAACTTTCGCCCCAATGCCATCCTCGTTTTGAAAGCGATATAGGAATATCGGAATGTTGATATTGATGAAAGACACACCACGCTCAAATAAACGAACATACATGTCCCAGTCTTGTCCATTATTGAGCGACTCATCAAATGGCATATCGACCAGCAAATCACGTTTTGCGCTAAAGCCGCTCATACCACAATAGTGATTACCTCGAATGAGTGAGGTTTTAGACACTACTGTGTCTGAATTTACTCTAATTTTAGATTCGTGACCTAGGTGTCTAAAACCTGACACCACAGCATCTGCACCATCAAGATACTTCTCTTGATGGTGATCCAAGTAAACCGGTAACCAAACGTCATCATCATCAAGAAAAGCAACAACATCCCCACTTGATTCTTTTACACCTCTATTTCTCGCTACATTTGCCCCACCTGAAACCAGCTGTTTTAAATACTTAATTCTAACGTCATCAAATTTTGACAATACATCGGTATAACTCGCCGTTGAATTGTCGTCTATCACGATGATTTCTTTGGGTTGTACATGTTGGGCTAATACGCTTTTTAGCGACTGCTCTAAGTAATCAGGTCTGTTGTATGTGGTTATAACAACACTGAAGTCCATCATTAGATCCCTCTTATATTGTTGTATATTCGCTTCGCTGGCGAATAAATGTAGCGAGTATAAAGATGGTATGCCGTCCATTTGAGATTTGCTTGCCCTTCTATCTCATGTTTTGAATAGCCCAGCATGCTCGCTAATTGAAAAATGGAATCAGAGAATGTGTGTCCGAAAAATGAAGATTGTTTTGATGCTTTACTTTTTCTCGATTTTTCTTTTTGCACAAATTTGGATTCGACTCCCAAATCTTCACAAATTGCTTTAACGATCTCAGCTTGATCAGAAACAAGGTCTTCATATTTTATTAGTCTACAACGTTCAACCTGATCTTTAGAAAAGTTAAACCAATTCATGTAGTTAACCAACCACTGATTCTCAAGTGTGTCTAGTGCCACGTTCCAGCGTCTGAATTGAGATAGGAAAACATCTTTTGGATTTCGAACAATACAAACATAGTGACAGTTGAGTAAATCAGCATACTCGTGCTCAAATTCTTTCATCAATTGCAGCGCACTTTGCTGCATTAGGTGATGCGGTGACTTTTCTATAAATACTGGACCAAATTTTTGAATGATTTCATACCATCCTCTAAAAATTAGCTCTTTGTCATTAGTGTAGGGTGGTAGAGACCCCAAGTTTCTTTCTAGAAACTTAATTAGATCAGAATTTGCTCTTTCCTTGCTGTAAGGTACCGAACTAGCCAACATTTTTAGCTGTGGCATTTCTAAAATTGACGCAGCTTTCGTCCAGTAAAGTGTCTCCGATTCAAAATGCTGAGTCTCAGGGTAGTCCTTTATATTTAAAGCATCAGCTAAACTTCGAAACAGAAAGCTAGAGCCAGAAGATTTTTCAGACAATATATAAACAATATTCAGTTTTTCCTTTGCCCTCATTGGGTGCCACCTGCTGCCTGCAGACGGCCTGTCGCTTTCATATATTGTCGTAACGTATTGACTGCAATCGCATCCCAATCGTACCTCGCCAAAAACGCTGATTGATCGATTTCGAGATTTAAATTGTCTAACTCATCCAACTTGTTGGTTAGCGAATTAACATCACCTACTCTAAAATAGCAATCAACCTGGAGTGCAATGTCCAAATTGGGTTGAATATCTGATAAAAGCACCTGTGTACCCGCGCTTATCGCTTCCAATGCGACAATCGGATGCCCTTCATGATAGCTGGGAAGAACAAATACTCTTGCAAATTTGTACAAACTCTGTAGCTCACTGCCACCGCGTCTACCCGCTATAACCACTTTCTCACTGGCTTTGGACTTTATCTTTCTCGAATAGTCGTCATTGTGATCTGCATCACCTACAATAACGAGTTTGTGGGTAGTTTCAGACTTATTGTAGGCATCAACTAAATCGTGTAGCCCTTTTTCAGGTACTAGCCTTGCGACGGCTAAAATATAGTTTCCAGAAGTAATCGCTAAGTCTTTAGGCAAGTCTCTTTCAGTACATCCTTGCCCAAAAGCCGCAAGTGTTCCATTGGGAATAAACGTAATACGGTCTTTTTGTTTGGGGTATTTCATTTTAAGCGTACTGGTTAATGAGCGCCCCACAACAATGACCTTATTTGCAAACAAGCAAGCCATTTTCTCACCCGACTTGAGGATGAATTTGGCAATCGCGTTCCATTTCTGACGGTCGTAGTCTGCACCGTGGTGAGTTACCACTACCTTCAAGCCTAAAAGACGCGCAAGGGGTGTAAATAGTGCGGGTCCAACAGCATGAATATGAAGAACATTTGGACGTATAAAAATCGCTGCATAAATAATGGCAACAACTGTATGCAGAAACGTTTCTAAAAACTTATTTTGAATAGCCCACAATCCGATGACAGATATACCTTCATATTCACTGCGTCGGCTTTCCAAATATGGGCTTCTGCCAATCACGGTTATTTGAACATCCTCTTTCGCGATCCTAGGATAGATTTGCTGACAATGAGACTCTATCCCGCCCATGATGTTAGGGATGCCCCTCAATCCAACTACTGCAATTTTCATTTCTTGTGATCCCTATAGCTTTTGGGTCCATTTTCACTAATAACCTTTGCAGGCATACCTGCAATAGTTACATTACCCGAGAAGCTTTTGTTTACAACGGCATTAGCGCCAATACCTATATTGTCGCCCAAAACAATATCGCCATAAATTTTTGCACCTGGGCCAATGTAGCAATCATCACCTATATTCGGAGCCTTATTTCCATCTCTAATGTCTGCACCAATATTCACACAAACATGGATACGACAGTTTCGCCCGATTCGCGCATTTGCATTGACAACTATTGTTCCCGCATGTGCAATTGAGAGACCAGGACCAAATGCATTCGGAGGTATAGAGAAACCCAACTTTCTTCCTTTTTTCCGAACACGAAGCCTCAGCAGAACTGTATACACTCGACTTAACAGACCATGTTTACAGTTCAAATAGTATTCCAGCTTTCTCAAGGACTTTTGAAAAGACCATATATCGTGAGTCAACTTGTTTTTAAGTGAAGGCTTGATATTCAATGCATCTAAGTCTGCACTGAGATACATTTTGTAATCAGATTTGCTTTCAATTCGCATTGAGTAATTCCCGATTGTCCGTAGAAACTTGCCTGCTCTTACTACTCTTTTTATGGCCAATTAGTACGGCATTTAATATGGCAAAGAAAATCAGTCCCTCGATATTCCACAATGGCATTGTAGCCATGTTCATTGCTAAGAAACCGACAAAAGATAGCGCAAGAATTTTAGACAACTTTCTGTCTTTGAGTGTTAAAGCGTTGAGTAATACGCTTATACATACAAATACAAAACTCCCTACTCCTAAGACACCATATTCATAAATGTATGAAACAAATGTATTGTGAGCATATAAATTAAATCGACCTTTCCAAGAATCTGGACCAAAACCTAACAACTGGTTAAGTAAATCAGCATTCCTAAAGGCGTCTATATATTGGCTCCAAATGTAAACCCTTGCAGACATGATATCGCGCTCAGCGTCTGAGAAATAAATGGGAGCTTTCAGCATGAGGTCTAAATTGCTGAGTAAGAGGCCGATGTCAGCAAACCTTTCTTTCATAGTAAAAGACAAAGCAAGAAAGGAAGAAAGTAATACCATCGCAACTATCATCATCACAGGAGCTTTCTGCGAAGGCTTTAACCGTTGCTCTACTAGCGTAAAGTAAAACACAGCTGCAATCGGGAGAATAGTGAGAATCGAAGTTCTGTAGTTAACTAATACAAGCAAGAAAACAGAAAGGGTAAACAAAGACGTTCTAAACGACAGTGTACCTCTTTCTATCAGACCCACCACAAATATGAAGCTGACGATAATCATTGAGAAAGCGGCCTCATGGTTGTATCCACCGATGTAACTCGCCGAACCATCTGCTTCCGTAGCTTTCGCTTGACCTAACACAACAGAGAGAATCTGTAAGGCCACAGGCATAGTAAAGGCGACGAGAAGCTTCTTGAAGGTTGCATTTTGCCCCTGCACCCTTACGGATAGAATTAAAGCACTTGCGAGCACTAAAAAATAACACCATTTCACAAGTACATTAATAGTGCCTGGGATTTTCATATTCACGAATCCACTTATAGCGATACACACGAAAAACAGAAAGAAAGGAAAGAATTTCTTAAGTGTAAAAACTGGAGTCGGAATCACTAATAAGCCTAGGCAAGCGACACTAATACTCCCAAGCGCATTGATGGAAAAGCCCGCGATCAAAGGTGGATACGTAATCGTATGAAATGCTGCCAAGAAAAACCTTAGCCATATTGCGCAAATCGCAAACGCTAGGTATTTATTACAATTGCCAGTGACAGTACGATACACCAGA
Source organism: Alteromonas sp. MmMcT2-5 (assembly GCF_022348315.1). Taxonomy (NCBI): domain Bacteria; kingdom Pseudomonadati; phylum Pseudomonadota; class Gammaproteobacteria; order Alteromonadales; family Alteromonadaceae; genus Alteromonas; species Alteromonas sp. MmMcT2-5. The sequence continues at coordinate 35,624 of NZ_JAKRFB010000013.1, forward strand.
ATGAAACTGATCAGGCCAACGACAACTTTTAACCCTTCGAACATGCTTATTTACAAACCTTATCTATTATTGCAACCACCTTCTCCTGGAAGGCTTGGTAAGAGAATTGCTGTGCACAGCTTCTACTCTTGGCTGCATAGGAAGTGCGAACGCTGTCGTTTTCGAGCAGTTTTAAAGCGCCGCAAACACCCTGAACGTTATTGAGTTCACATAGAATACCGTTTTTCTCTTCGCTAGCACCAGACACGTGATAAGGATATTTCTCAGCAAGAATTTCAGCGGGACCTGATTCACAGTTAGTAGCGACTACGGCTTTCCCTAAGCACATTGCTTCAACGATGGCATTGGGAAAACCCTCTGCATTTGATGTGCTAACAAAAAATTCGGCGCTGCTTACATAAGGGTATGGATTAGATTTAAACCCCAAGAAATGAACTTTGTCATCTACCCCCTGCTCTATTGCGAGGTTTTTCAGTTTAAGCTCTTCATCACCTACTCCCAGAATAACAAGGTTTTCTGAGATATTTGCTTGAGCGTAAGCGTTGATTAAAAGTGAAAAATTCTTGTTCTTTACTAATCGCCCTACACCAATGATGTAAGGTTTAGCAGGGAGGTCTAATACACTCTCCGCGGCCTGTTCCTTCAATTGTTCAATATCGTAGGGGTTATATAACACAGCTACTTTGTCTTTCGGCACTGCATAATTTTGGATTAAATCGGCTTTTACACCTTCAGAAACAGCCACTACGCTATCGGCTTTATTATATAGCAATCTAACAAGTAACCGGCTTACCTTATCCTTTAAGCCACCAGACAGATGGCTGGTAGTATTAACCCTTTCACTAATAATTGATTTGAACCCTAAACGCTTAGAAAGCGCGACGTTTAGAAAATTGCTTCGCGTTAAGAAACTGAATACATACTCAGGAGCGATCTTTTCCAAAACAGGCTTTAGCTGTCGATAACCCTCGGCTAGGCTCCCCTGAGAGTCCAGTACAGTTTTATCAACGAACGCCGGGCATTGATGAGATTCAGGGAGGTCATCCAAAAGAATAAGATGGACGGGAATCGTTTTTTCTTCGAAATAAGATTCCATTATGGTTAATAGTTTAACCATAACTCGTTCAGCGCCGCCGCCTTCAAGTGAATTTATGATAAACACCGCTGGACGCGCTGAGTACTTCATGAAAGTTCCTTTTCGTTGTAATAAAACTACAAGCAGTTCTAATGATATCAGGTGTTATTGATATTCGTACATGGTTTCCGCCCTTCAATGCTAAATGATGGCAAGTGCTTATCGAAGCTTTCGAGGGCGGTACATGATTTACCTAGCTTATAAGAAACACGAATTATGCCAATTATGATCACTTTTGAGTAAAAGATAATTCAGTTAAGCAAAAACCTTTCAAGTTATCACCAAGTTTGCCATCATAACGCAATCACAGGTGAGACAGCGTACAACGTTGTAGTGAAACATTTTTTACATTCGCCTTAATCTATTGCATAAAGTATCCACGGCTTGCACCAAAAAGAACGCTACGTCACGCGAACACAGAACCCAGTCAAACTCCGCAGTTTAATTACTGCTTTTCGCGCTGGCGTTATTATGATGTCTTGCGTATTTGTCGTCTCGTCCGGTATTGCTCAACAAAAAACGATCTTTACAGAGCAGGTTTATAAGCGGATTAATGACGTATATGGCAGTAACGCTGCCGAAGATGTTGCTGATTGGCGACAACTGATCGATGAATTACAACAAGAGGCGATTGATGAAAAACTCTATTCTATCAACCGCTTCTTTAACCGTTTCGATTTTGTTGACGATCTTGTTCACTGGAACGAAAAGGACTACTGGGCCACTCCTATAGAGTTTATTGCCACTGGCGCAGGCGACTGCGAAGACTACACCATTGCGAAATATTTCTCACTCATTGAGCTAGGTGTACCAGAAAGTCAATTAAGGCTTATGTATGTAACAGCATTAGAATTACGTCAACCTCACATGGTGCTAGCTTATTATGAAACGCCTAGCTCAGTACCTTTAGTTTTAGACAATATTAATCGGCGAATTTTACCGGCGAATAAGCGCAGAGACTTATCCCCTATTTACAGTTTTAATGGTAATGGATTGTGGGCTGCGAAAGCGATGGGAACAGGCCGCAAGTTGAGAGGTAGTGGCCCAATGAAAATGTGGGACGACATGGTAGAGCGACTAGACCGCGTAATGTACGGAGATAAAGAAAAATAATGAGACTATCTACCCAATTAAGTACGAGCTTAGCCATTTTTTTGGTTTTAGTATTTGCTGGCTCTTTCATTATAAATGTAAAGCTAACTCGAGAATATGTAAACGAACAACTAGCGACTCACGCTCAAGATACAGCAACGTCTTTAGGCCTTTCCATCACGCCTTACATTGGCGAACCCAACGGAATAATTGTTGCGGAGACTATGGTAAATGCCATTTTTGACAGGGGTTTCTATCAGTATATTACGGTCTCTGACATGGAAGGTAATTTACTGATTGAGCGTAAAAACCCAAATACTCAAGATTCAGTGCCTGCGTGGTTCACTAATTTAGTAGAAGTCACACCACCCGTTCAACGAACTGAATTAAACGACGGCTGGACCCTGGCCGGGGAGCTAACCGTTCAAAGCCACCCAGGGCTTGCAAATGAAACGCTTTATGAAAGTGTCAAACAAAGTGCCTTTATGTTTTTTGCCGCGTTCGTTGTAGCCTACATCGCGTTGCTTTTCATAATTACTGCTATTACAAAACCGCTTAGAATCGTGGTTAACAAGATTAATGACATTCAAAACCAAAAGTTCTCTCAAATAAACTATAAGCCATTTACCCAAGAGCTTACATTTATCACTCAAGCGGTGAATAAGCTGTCTTCATCTGTAGAAGGGATGTTTAAAGAACTTTCCCAAAAAGCAGAACACTTCAAGGCGCAAGCGTACGAAGACAGCCTTACGGGCGTTCAAAACAGAAGTGCCTTTACTCGTCACATGAACGCTTTATTAAGTTCGACAGCCCATTCAGATGAAGGTTATTTAGTTATAATACGATTAGCGCACCTCAACGCTATTAATACTTCTCTCGGAGCCCAAGAGGGCGACAATTACGTTACTTCAGTTGCCAACATTCTTAAGCAGTTCTCCAGAGAGTCGGCTGAGACTACACACTTATTCAGGCTATCAGGCGCCGACTTTGCACTAGTCACTGAAGCAATATCAAAGAGAGAATGTTCGAATAAAATCGAAGATTTAAGTGAAACTCTCGTACATTGCAATCCTCTCAAAGACGGAAATCGTTCGGTGTGGATGGGCGTGGCGCAATTTAGTGATAAGCAGTCTTTTTCCGAAATTATGGAAAATGCTGACAGCGCGCTTATGGCTGCAACTAAACAAGCTAATGGATGGCAATTTGCTTCAGAACTCTCTCATATACACAGTAACACTGCATGGAGAGAGAGGCTTAATGTGATATTGGAGCAACAGTACGCTGACATGCTTATACAACCTGTCATGAGTATTGAAGAAAACACTCCCTCATATTTTGAGGCTTTCGCACGCTTCAAAGACAAAGAAAGCGGCAGTGTTATACCAATGTCGCAGTTAATCCCCGCTTCAGAGCGATTGAACCTTATTCCAGAGGTCGATAAGTTGGTAGCAACCCTCGTTTTTAAAAAGCTTTCTCAAGCAAAATGTGATGTGGCCATTAATATTGCAAATGCATCTCTAGCTAATTCCCATTTCAGAACCTGGCTAGTTGCACAATTGAACCAAAACACGGCACTTTGCACTAAGTTGGTGTTCGAATTCGAAGACTCAGCACTCATTCACCATAAAGATGACACCATATCTTTTTGCAAGACTCTAATGACATTAGGCTGCCGCGTAACAATTGAGCACTTTGGAGAAAATCTTGCATCTCTTGCAGGGTTGAGGGCTATTCAGCCTCATTTTGTAAAAATTTCCGGCAAGCTTACGAAAGATATTCACACAGATAAAGACAATCAGTTGTTTGTAAGTAGCTTATTGAGCATAGCTCGAGGATTAAATATCAACGTAATTGCTGAGCTTGTTGAGAATGAAGCAGAGTCAGTGGCATTAACTCAACTCGACGTTGCTTATCAGCAAGGTTTTTATTTCGCAAAGCCTACGCTTTGGCAAAATTAAGTTACTTAGCCGAAAAGTCGTATAACAAAGTGAAGACCTAGCACGCTTATTTGTTATACAATGATTACTAATGGTGTTGACAAGACGCTGACCCGACGTTTTATTTAAAAGGATAAGCAATGCGTAGCAACGTTATTTTATCTCTACTTTTGATTGCACTGGTTGTGCTAACGCCTGTTTCTTCAGCGCAAGAAAATAGCGCACCGGGCACTCAAGTAAGAACGTTACTTGTTAATGAACTTGATAACGGAGCGAATATACAAGACGCCGCAAATCAAGTTAGTCAGACTGTAATCAATGAAGGTCTTTACTTCGATGCTGCAGGCACTGCGTATTTATCTGACAACCAAGATTCATTTGAATCTTTAGTAGGTTTACTTAACGAAAATGCCACAGGGTTCGAATTAGCCATCGCTGGATTTACACAGTTTCCAGATCAAGTATCTCAAATCATAACGATTACTGTTTTAATGTTTCCTGAGAGTGCCAGCGAGATCTACAATATCGCTCTTCAAATGCAGGTAATTAGTGAAGACGATGCACTGCTAGCAGTTATTAATGCTGGTGTAGATCCAAGCACATTAACAGCTACTGCAGCAGGTGGAACGGGCAATACGTTTTCTCCGCTTGGTGTCGGTACTGGGGCAGCGGGTGCAGGTGGTGGTGATACAACAATTTCTGCCAACTAACCAAAACGTAACTGCTTAAACTTTAACTATTTTTGTTGTAGTTGTTTATGGTTAATGTTCTGAAAACCGAAAAGTTTCTTTTCGGTTTTCTTTTATTCACTTTGTTCTGGCTTCCTCTGTCGTTGGGCGCGAACCGCCCGTGGGCGTGGGCGCTGATGCAAATGTCGCTGTTTTCAATTGGCGGCACCTTGGTTCTGCTAAACACTTCTCTACTTCATCAACTCTACACAAAATATCGAACATTCATTATTCTTTGGGTTATTTTTCTTGCTTGGCAGCTTATCAATATTGTTCCTCTACCCTTTGCGCTGGTCGAGGCAATAAGACCTGAACGTGTAAGCTACCTCTTAAGTGAGCAATGGGGTAACCAAGAGAACGTCACTTCAAAGTGGCTATCTTTGAGTTTTGATGTAGGCCAGAGCGACGTAACGTTCTTCAAATCTCTTGCCTATTGTTTTCTATTTTTCATCGCATTAACCCTTATCAATTCAGCTAAGCGTTTACGATACACCCTTATAGTCATTAGCGCAGCTGGCATATTTCAAGCTATCTACGGCGCACTAGAAGTACTTTCAGGTATTAAGTACAGCCTGGTGTTCAAACAGCCGGTTTCGCACATCGCGACTGGCAGCTATATTTACAAGAATCATTACGCAAATTTTCTAATGCTCTGTTTGAGTGCCGCAATCGGGTATTTGATAGCGAGTTTGCATCAAGACAACACCACCACTAAACGAGAAAGGCTGCGAAGGCTGGTGAAGTTTTGGCTAAGTAACAAAGTACTATTTAGAATAGGCATAATTATAATGGTGATTGCGTTAGTCATGTCCCGTTCTCGAATGGGTAATAGCGCTTTTTTTATAGCCATGACAATTACAGCCACGCTCGGCTTGATTTACTTTAAGCCCCGTCAAAAAAGCTATATCACTTTGTTTATCAGCATGCTGATTATCGATATTTTGTTAGTCAGTAGTCTTTTTGGCCTCAAGCAAGTGCAACAGCGCTTAGAGCAAACGAACTTCGCACAAGAAAGCAGAGATGAAGTAATAACAGACGCACTCCCCCTATTAGGTGAATACGGACTAATAGGTACCGGAGGTGGAACTTTTTACACCGTTTACCCTCAATTTCAGAGTGAAAGTATTCAGCACTTTTACGATCACGCACACAACGAATATCTTCAATTTAGCATTGAGTTTGGTGTCGTAGGTGCCTTTGTTCTTGCTCTGCTAGTGCTGTTGTGTACTAAAAATGCTCTTAGCGCCGTTCGAAATAGACGCCACCCTTTACCCAGAGGCACCGCTTTTGCAAGTATTATGGCAACTATCGGCATGGCTTTGCACAGCAGTGTGGATTTCCCTCTACAAGCACCAGCAAATACGGCTATATTTATTGTTCTTTTAGCATTAGGAGCGCTAAGCAGAGATATTTCTATGGGAAGGCAATCACATAGATAAACTGCTTAACTCAATTTTTTCTCGATCGTTTTATCGTAAAAGGACGCAGTGTGGTTTTAAAAATTAAACGCCCCGTTAGAGAAGAGCCCAACGTTCAACACATGCTTGAGCGTATGCCGAAAAAAGTAGCTGACTCATTCTCTGATGAACAATTATCTCATTTAAATACCGCGCTTGCGGGAAGACGTTGGGGTAATCATAAAGTGGATGTTCGGGGCACCATTAGCCTCCTACGCAGCCGCTATTATTTCGTACTGTTAGCTGGAACAGATAAACGAGATTTATCCAGAACTGAAAGTAGAATTGGCAGAATTGCTATGGCAGCAACTGTTGCGCTTTTTTTCTGCGTATCGTTAATACTTGGTTTGGTACTTCTTTATATCCTCAAAAGTTGGTTAGGAATAAACCTTTTCGAAGGATTTTCACTGGGGCTTTGGGACTGGTTGAAAGGAAAAAGTTAATTTCGGTCGTTTTTAGTCGTATGTCACGCAATTAGGTATACGCTTTTTGACAGGGTAACTCGAAGTATTCAACCAACGACACACTACTTCCTCTGCGCTATGCTTTTGGATAGCTTCTAAAACAAAGTTTCTGCTAAGTGGATTTTGAATTCCCAAATCTAAATGGCGCTTTAATAGATCTTTCACTTTTACGTAATGCACTGAGCGTGCGGCAAACATGTCTAACCCATATTCTACGATAAATTTGTGCACTATGGCATCTTGTGCTCCCACATCAACGGCACGCGTTACATAATCATAGAATGCACTATCTAATTCTCTCTGTTTCCACTTAACTGACGCTAGCCCTATCCAACTGCCGCTCCAATTCGGTCTTAGCTCTAGACTCTTTTCGTAGGCGGTAAAGGCTTGGTATAAATTTCTCTTCGAATCAAAAGCTGCTGTTTGAGTGTCGCTCGACACGCCGGCGTCACCCACACTATATGCTTTCCATTCATATAATTGCCCTTGTACTTGATAGTAGAGTGCGTTTTTCGGGAAATAACTAAGCGCTGTTTCTATTTTATTTAGAGCTCGCTCTATCTTCTCTGTAGTTGCACGCTCAGGCCTTTGCTGCCACATATCAATGTTATTCTTTACGCTATAGTACGCATTACCCGCAATAAAAAGCTGCACACTCCACACTAAACTCCATAACGCCATAAGCGCTACGATCCATTTGAGCGAAGTACTAAAAGTTTGTTGGTTGTAGTGGCTAGCGAGATTAAACGCCTTCATTAAACACCGTGCCTAAGTGCTTTACCTATTATTTCACCAGGCTTGTTAATGAAAACGTCTTGAGCGAAGACCCTATCGAAGGCGGCGACAACGTCAAACGCATCTCTCATGTCATTAGGCCGCCGTACTAAATCATGGGTATCAGAGGCAACGACATGAAATGCTTTTCGCTGCATTAAACTTATTGCAAATTGTGCTACGTTGTCTCCAAATCGCCCCGTCAAAGCGCCAGCGGTAACTTGAAACAAACACCCTTGTCGCTGAAGCCAGCTAAATTTAGTTGGCTCTGCTAACAACTCCCGATTTCGTTCTGGATGCGCTATAAGAGGTTGAACGTTATTTCTTAATAACCATTTAACTAGGGTCTCAAGCCCCTGGGGAACATGGCTATGAGGCATTTCAAGCAGAAGTATTTTTTTATCGCTTAATTCACCGATGAATGGTAGCTCCCCTTGTTTGAACCAAACGGGAATAAGCTCATTCACTCTCACTTCAGCTGCATAAGAAAGTGTTAGGGGAATCGCCGCTGTTTTGACAGCTTTCACAAACTCGTCAAATACAGGCTTTATTGTACTATGAGAATTGTCGAAGTAGCCTTTATGGATATGTGGCGTGCAAACCATGTGACTTACGCCACAGTCAACAGCTTGCTGTGCCATTTCTAAGGCGATATCTAAAGACCTGGCACCGTCGTCGATGCCAGGCAATATATGGCTATGTATATCTATCAATAATTACTGTTAGCTGTCTTTATGACTCGTATAACCGTATTGGTCGTAGAATCCAGCATACCTTTGTGCTGCACCAGATTTACGTAAGTCTACTTGATTTAGCACTACCCCATCAAGACGATGACCAACTTGAAGGAATCGAGACAAACCATTATTTATTAACTTCTCACTGGTACTGTCTGCACGAACTACGTATATTACAGAATCACATGAGTTTGCAATAACCATAGAGTCACTAACAGCTTGAGTTGGTGCAGTATCAACAACAACGTATTTGTACTGGGTCTTGAGCTGGGCGATAAGTTCGCCGAAGCCTTTGTCAGCTAGCAATTCTTGTGGATTTGATGGGATAGTTCCTGCGGATAATATATCTATCTTAGATTCTTCATCCTGCACTAAGCATTCATCAAAAGTATGTGATTTTAAGATTAAGTTCGCAACACCGGGCTGGTAATTTGGAATGCCAAATTGCTTGCCAACGCTAGGGCGACGTAAGTCGGCATCAATCAGTATGGTTTTATCCAGCTGCCCCAAGGCAAACGCTAAATTAATCGAAACAGTAGTTTTACCTTCTTTTGGCACGCTCGATGTGATCATTATGGCCTGCTGCTCTTTATCTAAATTTAATAAAGATAGGCTAGTTCGCAGGGTACGAACCGACTCTGCAAATTGATGCTTTTTACCATCAAAGAAAGAACGAATTGGTAAGTCAGTCTTCTTCTTGTGTGGAAGCCATGGGATAAGACCCAACATACGCTGTCCAAGCTTACGCTCAACATCTTCTACCGAGCGAATTCCACTGTTTAGGGTTTCCATGGCAATAGCCAAGAAAACGCCAAAGCCCATACTAAAAACAAAAGCGGCACCTATTAACAGCTTTTTGTTAGGTTCTGAAGGCGTATATTTGGGTAACGCCGCGTCGAGCACTCGCGCATTTGCTGACTCAAAGCCGCCCAGCTCATCGGTTTCCTTCAAACGAGTAAAGAAAGAGTTGTAAAGCTGCTGATTAATATCAACTTCACGTTGCAGAGCTCGCCGCTGGTTATCTAACGCTGACAGTGAACGGAACTCAGCTTTCGCTTGCGCGACTTCTTGCTCTAGCTGTGCAACGCGGTCTTCCGACACTTCGTATTGCGTTGTAATACTCGTTATCAAATCTCTAATCTGACTACTCAGTGTTTCCCGGATAGAAGAAAGCTCTGCATTCGCAGCAATCATTCTAGGGTGCTTCGGGCCATAAACTTTACTCAGTTCGCTCACGCGCGTCATCGCCTTTGCTTCGTCACGTCGAACATCTCTGATGGTTGGGTGATTCAGCACTTCAGGAAGACGCGCTATGTCTTCTAACGATACATCGTTACGCGTTTGTCTATAGATAACAGCATTCAGCTTAAGTGCAGTTTGCGCATCGAGTAATTGCTTGCTCAGCTGCTCTAGTTCATCGGCCGCTAAGCCTACTACACCATCTATATTAACAACTTGATTTTGTTCGTAAAACTTAGCAAGATTGCGTTCAGCCACGGTAAGCTTTTGCTTTAAGCCTTCCAAGCTATCTGTAAGAAAAGACGTTGCTTTCGCAGTCATATCAAGCTTAGCCTGCAGATAGTTTTCAATGTAGACGTCTGCGACTGCGTTAGCCAGTTCCGCTGAAAGTGTGGGTGATTCAGTAGTAATGGTTATTCTCATTACTTGCGTATTATCGACCATTTCAACGGTAAGTGCGCTCATTAAGAGTGAAGTAGCTTTGCGCTTTTTAGCCGCTAAAATTTGCTCTTCAGTTAAATCTTTAGGCTCTTCCTGTGGAAGAAACGGTAAAGCTTCGACTACCCTAGCTTTGAGTTCATCGAATAGACTAGGGCCCTCATCAACTGGCATAAACTCTTCGTTGTTATAAAGCGATAAGCTTTCAACCGTGCGTTCTGCAATTTGACGGGATTGCAGTATTTCAAATTGCGTTTGCATATAGTCCTTTCGCTTTGTATCAAGACCATATACTTCTTCTATTGAAACAACATTCGCCTTTTCTGCCTCTACCAAAATAGTTGTAGTAGAAGTGAACATGGGCGTCATACGCATGACTAACAATGCAACTAAGATCGTAAATGCAATTGCTAATGATACAATTCGAAATGCGTAACGCTTAATAATTCCCAAATAATGAGCAACGTCGATGGTCTCATTTTCAAACACACCAGCATTGAACTCTTCCCTGCCATTTACTGCCATTTTATTTCCTGCACGCTACGTAATTTAGAAGAAACGCTGATTGATGGTGATAATATCACCAGGCTGAATCATATCGCTCACGGTTACGGTGAATTCGTTTGTTCTGCCGTCCTTTTCACGAATTATGGTAATTTTGTCGCGGGCCGCTCGCTCTGTGTAACCGCCGGCTAATGCAGCCGCTTTATTAACAGAAAGGCCTGGTTGATATGGATAGCCGCCCGGCCTTTTCACTTCACCATCAATAAAGAAGGGCCTGTATTCAACGATAGCTACTGAGACAGAAGGGTTAACCAAATAATCCCCTAGCAAGCCATCATAAATTTTCTTTTCGACTTCATCGGCAGTTAAGCCAACCAATTTAATTTCCCCTAAGAATGGATAATTAATTGTACCGACGTCAGGTAGACGTACTTCCATCGAAAGATCATCTTGGCCAAAAACACTGATTTTTATTCTGTCACCAGATCCAAGTTGATACTGACTCATGCTCAAGTTTCCTTCCTGAGCGAAGGCAGAGTTAGTAACGAAAATTAAAAATAAAAATACTGTTTTAATCATCAAATGTTGCTTCACAACGTAACCTCTGCGGAAATTCCTACAACATTGCGATCATAACCAATGGAATCACGATTACTATCACGATCTACCAGTTGATAGAATAGAGAAAATGAGAGGTACCTACGAGCCTGGTAGTTTAATGACGCCATATAACGCATCAACTCATCATCCCTATTTTCAATGTCATCTTCATCAAGAATGTACTCGTTTGTTTCACGCGTTAGACTAATTGAAGAGCTTAACCGGCTTAGCCACTCGTGATTCCACGCCGCAGTATAATCTCTACCTCTTATGAAATTACCTTCTCCGTTGGTTTCCCTAGTGTCTGCGTTCGTAGAAAATCGGAATGTAGAATATGAAATAGGCCGCCACTCTATACCGACTTCCCAATCAGTACCATAGAAAGTACTTCGCGAAGCAGCCTCGAAATCTTTTTCTTTATAACCCACTTTTGCAAAGCCAGTAGTCGCTGCTGTAGACTCCCATCTAACACCAAGTAAAACCCGAGTTTCATCACTATCTCTAGTTGTAATACCCGTCTGGTTGTCATACCTCACAAACGTTTGCGTTACATCGAGTAGTGCTGTTGTCGCAGAGCCAATACGATAACCCAATTCAGCGCCGACTTTGTTTTTTACCCGATCTCTAATCAAATAGGCTTGTTCACTTCGCTCATAATCTAACGTCTCACGGTTTGCTTTTAGCGTTATTACTCCATCTGATGTAACAGCACCGTAGGAATACTCACCGCCAAGAGAAGTGCTTTTGTAACGGTCAGGTGTTGTGATAGCTGTACCTAGACCTAAAGAAAAGCCGGTACCACGCTCTTCATGTCCATCTTCGTATTGGGCAATAGCATTAACTCTATGCCTACTATTTAGCTCATATTCTCCTGATGCTTCAATAAAATGGTCTGTATAGTCATCAGCGCTGCTTGAAAAAAATACACCTCTTTCTAAACGATAGCCTACTTGGAACGGATTGCCGTCAATCTGTGTAGCAGCAATTAACTCTGGAGAAATAGTCGCTCGCCAACTATAAATTTCAGGATCGTCATCTCGCGCATAAGCCACGTTGTCAACATACGCCATCGAAGACGTAAATGAAGGGATCAAATCAAATTGCCCAGCTTGAATTCGACCAGCCTCTTGGGCAAATAGAGTCGGTGTGGCGCTAATTACCGACAGAGCTATTATGCTTTTGGTCCTTTTTAACATGTTATTTCCTTCCTACGATGGCTTGGGTGTATTAAAACGGTGCATTATTTCGATATAGCGCTTTCAAATACATCCTTACGTAAACGCTATAAACCGCGAAACAGCCGGAATATGTGTAATTCTTACAAACTAAACAAGGTGAATGCCTTAATAGTTCATGGATAATCAATGTCGAGCAATAGGCGTGCCGCTTTTGCTTTACTAGGCTGTGAACATTACTAGCGAACACATTAGAGCAAAAGTCAATTTGCTCTATATTGTTTGACTCAACAGTCAGTTAACAAAGTACTGCAACTTATACCTAGGTATTGTTGCATCTATATGTCCAAGGCTGCAAATGCGGTATATGCTATCTTATTTATATTGTTCATGAAAAGCGCTAGCGCCGTATTCTACTCATTTTGCACCAAATTAGTACGGAATGAACTTTGTTTTTGTAATAAAATTACAATATCCATATAATACGCTGTTGCTAGAGCACTTAAGCGTTAGACGTGAAAAAATTCAACGCGAATATAATCAGCACGTTGTGATTATTCATCTTACGCGCTTAAAAGTGGGCACAGTATTTGCCTAACTTCCATAAGTTGTCTTCGCTATTCTTCTTAAATCATGGCTTAGCTTGTTTTTGTTGTCGTTAGCTTTGGCTACAGGCTTCACTTTTTCACTTAGAGATTACTTAAATGGACAATAGAGTAGAATCTAACAAAGCACTTAAAGCTCACCCGGTTGAGTCTAATACTAATGGTGGTTTGGTAGTCAGGAACCAAAGCGGTTTTTCAACCATTTACAGACTCATCGATCTTTCGCTGGTAACGATTTTGTATTATTCAGCAGCAGCGTATTACGGTACCCAGATAGATACCACCAGCTTAATTCTTCTTTTTGTAAACGTTATTTGCTTTCAAATTTCTGCCGAAGGCGTTGAGTTATATCGGTCGTGGCGTGGGCACAGAACGCCTGAAATGCTAAGAGCGGCTGCAATCACATGGACATTGAGCGTTCTCGGTACCATGTCAATGGGGTACTTTTTCGTTCAAGAAATAAAAACGCCCCCACCTGCAATATTGCTTTGGTTTGCATCTTCGTTTGTCGTTTTGATTCTGTGGCGCTTTATTATGCGCAAGTTCCTCTTCCGCATTCGCAAAAGTGGCTTGAACACACGCCGTTCAATTATCATTGGCGCTACTCATTTAGGTGCGAATGTTGCTCTTCAGATACAACAGAACGAACATTTAGGTATTCGCTTTAACGGTATTTATGATGATCGTGAAGCAGAACGTCTCCCTCATGAGATGCAGGGCGCTGTGCTCGGCAACATTGAAGAAGCCATAGAAATGGCCAAGCGCAACGAAGTTGATTACATCTACATAGCATTGCCAATGAGTGCAGAAAATCGCATTCGTGCAATTCTTGAACAGTGCAGCGATACCACCGCTAACGTTTATGTAATTCCGAACTTCTTTATGTACAACTTGCTTAACGCTCGCTGGCAAACCGTGGGTAATGTACAGGCACTAAGTGTATATGACACCCCTTTCCAAGGCGCCAGTGACGTATTGAAGCGGTTTGAAGATGTTGTATTAAGCAGTCTGATTTTAATGTTGATATCCGTTCCCATGTTAGCAATTGCGGCCGCAGTTAAGCTCACATCTAAAGGGCCAGTCATTTTCAAACAAAAGCGTTACGGATTAGATGGTAAACAAATTACGGTTTACAAATTCCGGTCTATGACTACGCAAGACAACGGAGCAGTTGTTAAGCAAGCAACGAAAAACGACGCGCGTTTAACCAAAATAGGTGGTTTCTTAAGGCGCACATCGTTAGATGAACTACCTCAGTTTATCAATGTTCTGCAGGGTCGCATGTCAATTGTAGGCCCTCGCCCGCACGCGGTTGCTCACAATGAGGAATATCGTAAGATCATCACAGGTTACATGCTGCGGCATAAAGTTAAGCCTGGTATTACAGGTTGGGCACAAGTAAATGGTTTGCGCGGTGAAACGGAAACCACGAACAAGATGGTACAGCGTGTAGAGTACGATTTAGACTATATACACCGCTGGTCTATTTGGTTCGATATTAAAATTGTATTCATGACTGTATTTAATGGATTCATTAACAAAAACGCATATTAGAAGTACACCAAATCAAGAAAAGGACATCATCATATGAAACCTGTTGTATTGGCTGGCGGCACTGGTAGCCGCCTTTGGCCAAAGTCTCGCGCCGCTCTTCCAAAACAGTTTTTGTCGCTTACATCCAACAGCACGATGCTTCAAGATACAATTACTCGACTTAAAGGAACCAATGCGGAGCCTCCTGTATTTATATGTAACGATGCGCATCGATTTTTAGTTGCTGAGCAGCTTCGTAAAAAAAATATAGAACATGATGGTATTTTATTAGAGCCCGTTGGGCGAAATACTGCACCAGCAATAGCGCTTGCGGCATTACATGCCACAAAAAATGAGAATGACCCTGTTCTTCTTGTCCTCGCTGCGGATCATTTAATTAAAGACCAAAACGCATTTCATAGTGCCATTACTAAAGCAGAAGCATTAGCAAACGAAGGAAAGCTTGTAACTTTTGGTATAGTTCCAGACCAGCCCCACACCGGCTATGGCTACATCAAGGCTGGAAATGTACTGAATGTTGGATTTGAGGTAGCTGAGTTTGTCGAAAAGCCAGAACTTGAAACAGCAAAACAGTACGTTGAGTCAGGTGATTTTTTCTGGAATAGCGGCATGTTTATGTTTAAAGCCAGCCGTTATATTGAAGAATTAGGTAAGTATCACCCCGAGATGCTAGAGATTTGCCGTCGCGCAATTGAAACTGAAGCACCTGATTTAGACTTTATTCGTGTTGACTCTGAAATTTTTGCTACGTGTCCTGACGACTCTATTGACTATGCAGTGATGGAAAAAACTGACAGCGCTGCAATGGTGCCATTAGATGCAGGGTGGAGCGATGTAGGCAGTTGGACATCGCTTTGGGAAACTGCCGATAAAGATGACAACGGCAACGTTTGTGTAGGCGATACGATTTTAGAAAATACTAAAAATAGTTACGTGAACGCAGAACAGCGATTAGTATCTGTCATTGGCTTAGAAGACGTTATTGTTGTCGAAACCAAAGATGCCGTTATGGTCGCACATAAAGATGACGCTCAAAGCATTAAGGCCGTGGTCAACAGACTAAAAGCTGACAAACGCCCTGAGTTCGAATTCCATCGCGAAGTTTTCCGTCCGTGGGGTAGCTACGATTCAATTGACAGCGGTGCACGCTTTCAAGTTAAACGTATTACGGTAAAACCTGGTGAAAAACTATCTGTGCAAATGCACCACCACCGCGCTGAGCATTGGATTGTAGTATCGGGCAGTGCCAATGTGACTATTGATGACAACACTCAATTAGTAACAGAAAACGAATCTGTTTATATCCCGATTGGAGCAGTACATGCCTTGGAAAATCCCGGAAAAATCCCTCTAGAGCTTATAGAGGTGCAATCGGGTGCATACCTCGGCGAAGATGACATCGTAAGGTTTTCAGACCGCTATGGGCGTGTAGAGAAAAAGTAATAGCACTAGTACTAAGTTAGCGAATATAAGCAGAGCTTTGGCTCTGCTTTATTGTGTTTAAAATTCCACATGTAAAAGCCCCTCTTCTCTTTTGTTCTTTGAGCATGAAAAACTAGAGTAAAGCTAGAGAAGGCGCGCCTTTTCTAAAGATACTCAACAAGTGGATATTAGAAGGACGTTGTTAAACAATGGACTAAACAAGTTTAAAACAAAGTCTGAACCCCAAAAACGAAAAAAGGCGAGCATCCTGCTCGCCTTTTTCCGAAAGAACTTAAACTTAATTAGTTAATAATTAAGCTAATGCGCCTTTAGCCGCTTCGACTAGTGCGCTGAAAGCTGCTTTGTCATGTACTGCGATGTCGGCAAGGATCTTACGATCGATTTCAACAGACGCTTTCTTCAAACCGTTAATGAAACGGCTGTATGACATACCATTTTGACGAGCAGCAGCGTTGATACGTGCAATCCATAGTTGACGGAATTGACGCTTGCGCTGACGACGGTCACGGTAAGCATATTGACCAGCTTTAGTTACAGCTTGTACCGCTACGCGATATACACGTGAACGTGCGCCGTAATAACCTTTTGCCTGCTTGAGGACTTTTTTGTGACGAGCACGTGCGATAGTGCCGCGTTTTACTCTAGCCATTAATCAGTCTCCTAAGTCTTATACGTAAGGCAACATGCGCTGAACCAATTTGGTATCAGAGTCATGAACCAGTTTTTTGCCACGAAGGTGACGTTTACGCTTAGAGCTCTTCTTAGTCAGAATGTGACGTAAGTGAGACTGTTTGCTTTTAAAGCGGCCAGAACCCGTTTTCTTAAAACGTTTGGCGGCACCGCTTACAGTTTTCATTTTAGGCATTGCTAAAACTCCGCATTGTTTAATATCGGTATTTTTCGTGTTGCAGTCACTTCATACCGGTTAATGTTTAGCAGCAAGGTGTTTAAGGGTGCAGATTCCTTAAAACTTTAGACCGTTACTACTTCTTATTTGGGGCTAGCACCATGATCATCTGACGGCCTTCCACACGACGTGGGAAAGACTCGCATGTAGCGATATCTTCTAAATCGGTTTTAACGCGGTTTAGTAGATCGATACCGATGTCTTGGTGCGCCATTTCACGACCGCGGAAGCGGATCGTAACTTTGGCTTTATCACCACCTTCAAGAAAGCGACGCAGGTTGCGCAGTTTGACCTGGTAATCGCCTTCATCAGTGCCAGGGCGAAATTTAATCTCCTTGACCTGAATTTGCTTCTGTTTTTTCTTCTGCTCTTTTTGAGCTTTACTTTTTTCGAAGAGGAATTTGCCATAGTCCATAACTTTACAGACTGGCGGCTCGGCATTCGGACTGATTTCTACTAGATCTAGGCCCGCTTCTTCTGCGTTACGAGTAGCTTCTGCTAGAGAAACCACACCAACCTGTTCACCGTCTTTGCCAATTAATCTTACTTCTCTGGCTTTAATCTCATCGTTAATGCGGGCTTTGTCGCCCTGAGCCTTGTTGTTAGCGCCTTTAATGTGCTATTCCTCCAAACATTTAATTCTTTTGTCTGCTTTTGGGAGGTCGGTTGACCCAAAGTAAAACCAAAAGCAGACACCTTAATTGTGTATTATACACAATTTGCTCAACTACTTAATCGTCTTTTCAACAACTTCTTGTTGAGCCATGGCAATAAAGTCTTCCAGGCGCATTTTGCCTAGGTCGTCACCGCGACGAGAGCGTACTGCTACTTCGCCCGCTTCCATTTCTTTATCGCCTACAACTAGCATATACGGAATACGCTTCAAAGTGTGCTCGCGGATTTTAAAGCCGATCTTCTCATTTCGCAAGTCAGACTTTGCTCTAAAACCTAATTCTTGCAGTTTTTTTACACAATCTGAGGCATATTCAGCTTGTTTGTCGGTAATATTCATTACCACAACCTGCTGAGGTGCCAACCAGAGTGGGAAGAAACCTGCAAATTCTTCGGTCAATATTCCAATGAAGCGTTCTAGTGAACCCAAAATAGCGCGGTGAATCATAACCGGCACTTTGCGTTCGCCATCTTCTGCTACATAAGTAGAGCCCAAGCGACCTGGCATTGAGAAATCTAGCTGTACGGTTCCGCACTGCCATGCACGGTCTAAGCAATCGTGCAGTGTAAACTCAATTTTCGGCCCGTAGAACGCACCTTCTCCAGGCTGATAATCGAACTCGATGTCATTAGCTTTAAGTGCATCTGCAAGCGCAGCTTCTGATTTATCCCAAATCTCCTCAGCACCTACGCGCTTTTCTGGGCGAGTAGACAGCTTAACTTTGATATTTTCGAAACCAAACGCAGCGTATGTCTCGTACACCATCTTAATACAGCCACTCACCTCTTCTAGGATCTGTTCTTCAGTACAGAAAATGTGAGCATCGTCTTGCGTAAAGCCACGAACTCGCATTAAGCCGTGTAGTGCGCCCGATGGTTCATTACGGTGACAGCAGCCAAACTCAGCCATACGAAGAGGCAGGTCGCGGTACGATTTCAAACCTTGGTTGAAAATTTGTACGTGGCCTGGGCAGTTCATTGGCTTAACGGCATATTCACGCTTTTCAGATTCAGTCGTAAACATGTTTTCAGCGTACTTGTCCCAGTGACCTGATTTTTCCCAAAGCGAGCGGTCCATCATTAATGGGCCTTTAACTTCGTCATAATCGTATTCACGAAGCTTCTTACGCACATAGCTTTCTAGCTCGGTGTAAATTGACCAACCGTCGTTGTGCCAAAACACCATACCCGGCGCTTCTTCTTGCCAATGGAAAAGGTTAAGTGCTTTACCAATTTTACGGTGGTCGCGCTTTTCAGCTTCTTCTAAGCGCTGTAGGTAAGATTTAAGCTGCTTCTTATCTGCCCACGCAGTACCGTAAATACGCTGAAGCATTTTGTTGTCGCTATCGCCACGCCAGTAAGCACCTGCCACTTTCATCAGTTTGAAGTGATGGCAGAACTTCATATTTGGCACGTGAGGGCCACGACACATATCTGTGTATTCTTCGTGGTGATACAGCGCGGGGCGGTCGTCCTTGCTGATGTTCTCATCAAGAATTTCCATCTTGTAGCTTTCACCGCGCGCTTCAAATGCATCGCGTGCTTCTTGCCAGCTAACTTTGTTCTTAACCACGTCGTAATTGGTTTTAGCCAGTTCAAGCATACGCTTTTCTAGTTTGGCTAAATCTTCCTGGGTTAGGCTTTCTTCCATATCAACATCGTAGTAGAAACCGTTGTCGATAACAGGGCCGATAGCCATTTTGGTGTTAGGCCAAAGTTGTTTGATAGCGTGACCTAACAAGTGCGCGCAACTGTGACGAAGAATTTCTAAACCTTCATCGTCTTTTGCAGTGATTATTTGAAGTTGTGCGTCCGCGTCAATCATATCAACGGCGTCGACTAACTCACCGTTTACTTTTCCTGCAATGGTTGCTTTGGCTAAACCAGGGCCAATATCATTTGCAACATCTAGTACAGAAACAGCGTTATCGAAAGCGCGTTGGCTTCCATCAGGAAGGGTAATTACAGGCATTTTAATTCCTTTACAGTGGTGACGCCTACTCTGCGCCACATGCATATTTTTGAAAATTTAATCGTGCTTTATAGCACTCGAAACTTGCTTTATTTGAAGCGACTAAAGTACAGCATAAAAATACAGCGCATTGGTACTGCAAAACTGTATACGCCTCGAACTTACTGAGTTTTCTCAGTATTAAAGCAAGTGGTGGATTATAACCAGTGTTGGTTCAACTTCAATATCGAAAAGCCTTTATTGGCTAATTTGTGAAGGTTTGATTTCGTTTAGGAAGATTTTGAGTAGAAATTTATGCATTTCACCATTTTTATCCCATACTTTAGTGTAAGGCGATAAAGGTTGCTGGACTAGCTCTTCGCTGGTGTTCTAGTGTGCCATAGGAAAGTAGTCACTCAACACTCCAATCGCCTTGAAAAAAGCATTAAAACAAGCAGAGCGTGCAATATGTGGCATTTTATCAGCGAGCATATTTCAGATGAAACCCAGCAGTTTTTTAGCTGCCATAAAGCCGAACGAGTAAGTGGCGGAGATACACACGAAAGTTACATCATAAAAGATACGACCCATCGCTACTTTGTTAAAACCCGCAAATATGATGATACTCAGCAATTATCTCATGAAGCCGAAGGACTAGCGGCCATCGCTAACACGCAAACCATTGCTACCCCGCGAGTCATTTGCCATGGAATTACAGCCAATGAAACGCCTAATATGGAATATTTGGTACTTTCTCACGTTCGATTTATTGAACCTTCTGAAAATGACTATTTCATTTTAGGGCAGCAACTCGCTGCATTTCATGCGGTTAACGCCTACACCAGCTATGGATGGCCGCATGACAATTACATTGGTGCCAGTGTACAAACAAATGGAAGAATGGCTTCTTGGGCTGACTTTTTTGCAGAAAAACGGATTGGTAGCATGCTAGAACGCTTGGCATCAATTGGTACATGGAAAAGCGAAGATGGCAATATAGACGATATTGTTACTCGAGTAAGACACCTCTTGAGCTTACATCAACCTCATCCTTCACTACTTCATGGCGATTTATGGGCGGGTAACGCGGGATTTAACAAGAAAGGGCCAGTCTTATTCGACCCAGCGGTGTACGTTGGGGACGCCGAAACCGACCTTGCCATGGCTGAATTGTTTGGTGGCTTTCCCCAATCATTCTTTGAGGGTTACCATCAACACACCCCAATCGAAAAAAATTACCGCTTAAGAAAACCAATTTACCAGCTTTACCATATTTTAAATCACGGGTTATTATTTGGCGCGCACTACATAGCGCAAGCAAAACAAATATTAGACGACATTTACAAGCGTTAATGTAACAAACAAATTCGCTTGCATTTGTTGCCCATCAGCCTTTTTACCTGCGGATTAGGAAAGAAAGCACCGCAAACTGTAAATAGATATAAGTCGATTTAAAATAGAGAGTAGCTTTTATTATGACAAACTCAGGCCCTGTAGCACTCATAACCGGGGCAGCAAAGCGAATTGGCGCCGCCATGGCGTGTCAGCTTCATAGCGAAGGCTATCGCGTTATTATCCATTATGGGCATTCTAAAGACGAGGCACTTGCACTGGCTGAAAAGCTAAATAGTCAGCGGGAGGACTCTGCTACCTGTCTCCAAGCCAACCTTTGTAATTCAGACGAAGTAAGTGCACTTGGGCAGCGAGCATTAGGCATTTGGGGTCAGATAAACGTTTTAGTAAATAATGCTTCTAGTTTTTACCCCACTCCGGTGGGCGAAATTTCAGAAGACGACTGGGTATCTCTGATAGGCAGTAACGTGAAGGGACCATTGTTTTTGTCACAAGCATTGGCACCCGCATTAGCGGTAAGTAAAGGCTGCATTATCAATATGGTCGACATGCATATCGACCGTCCACTCCCCAAACACAGTGTTTACCTCATTGCTAAATCCGGTCTTGCCTCACTAACCCAATCGTTAGCTATAGACTTAGCCCCCAACGTTCGCGTAAATGGTATTGCGCCAGGGGCAATTTTGTGGCCAGAACGGGACATGGACGAGGACGAAAAAGATAAACTGATATCGAGTATTCCACTGGGTGAACTAGGTACACCAAATGACATTGCTAAAACATTGTCGTTCTTGGCATCGGCCCCTTACATCACTGGACAAATCATTTATGTCGATGGCGGGCGCGGACTTCATACTGGTGCCTCCGCGTGAATATTTCCCAAGTGAAATCATGGCCCCCAAAAGTTTCACAACTAAGAAACGCTTGCCGCGCTGGTGTCATCAGCGTTGCCTTGTTTGCTTTGCTAGGCTGTTTTGGCGGAAGTACCGTAAAGCAAAGCATTGACGATTACGCCGCACGACTCTCGCGTGTACTCGATACGCCCCTCCCCGATTCGTTTAACGATAAGATTACCACCCCGCTTCCCAAACTTGCAGACTCCGCCACGCTTAAACACGCTATTGAGGGCGTGAATATAAACCTGCGTGAGTTTTATGCGCTGCAAGATTGTGAGTTAGGCACAGTGGTTGCCGAACGCAATACGTCGCTAGGAAAAAGTCAGCTTCCATCACAGCGGCTTGTTTATGAGAGCAAGCTGCTTAATGTACTCAAAAGCTGTGAAGCAGCGCTCACGAAAGAAAACGAGTCTAACCAGAGAAACGCGACACTGGCAGCAACCATCGCATCGTGGCGTGAACAAAAAACACAAAACTACAGTAAAACGTGGGCAAATCTAGTCCAAGGGAGCCAAGAATTGCGTCTGGCGCTTAATACACCTGAACGTCTTTTCTCAGTTGAAAATAATAAAGACGCACTTTCTAGCGTAAACGCGCTTTATTACATCAACAGCTTAAGTAACAAAGGATTGCTCTTGAGCGATATGTATTCTTCCAATACAGCATCGAGCGATACAGAAACAGAGGCTACGAATGAAAATAATAGTGAGAGTATTATTGAGAGCAGCGAGCTTGAACAACAGTTAAAAATTATACGTTCAGCCAGGTTACCCGCTACACTTTGGCATACACAACAAACCTTAACGCAAAACCTCTCATTACTTACAAATCTGCTTGAAACCCAGCTTGATGCGGTAAGCTGCCCAGAAGGCCGCGCCAGCGACAAAGCAAAAATATTGCGTAATGTATTCTATCTTTTCTTTATTGAGGAAATACAACCTGTAGGAAGTTTGGTAAATCAATACCATTACAAACTAGCGCCATTATGGGAAGACTGGCTTGCGCAGCCGTCGCTGCACGAGGAATTCAAACGCTACATCAGGCAGCAGTCACAAGACGGATTCAATCAATACAGCAGCGCCATGAAAGCGCATGTCAACTTATGGCAAGGATTCCTTGGTAGATGTAATCTATCGCCCGTCGCGCCTGTTTAATAGCGCGACGAGCAAATCCACCAGCCCAGCTTTTGCTGAACATCTCCTCACCTCTGGCCAGCTTTGCTGTAGCACGTTCAATATGTTCGGTTCCTTTCTAGATTTGAAAAGAGGGCAAATCACCCATTTCAATAATCCTTCACATAACAAATGTTAAAGAATATTTTCTCCTGCTTCTGGGTCTCTCGAATTCCGAGCCTGCTCTCGTATCTCATGGGCTTCGGAAGACACATCATCATTAATTTTCGATTCTTGTGGGCGCGCATTTCCAGCCCCTTTTGCACTTGACCTTTCGTTTCGATTTTCTGTGGCTCCACTATTCTTTTCGCTATCCAAGCTTTTTACGTTCTTTTGGCCTGTAGTTATTTCACTTAACTCATTTGCTTCATTTTCAGAAGGACGAGCGCTTGAAACGTATTTCTCGGAAGCGTGGTAAATATGCATACCCTCAGGGAAAATGCGCTCTCTCGCATCATCAGGCATACTGATATTCGCCTCTAAGAAGGCTTGGGTGATTTTACGCATCAGCACCGATGCCATTTTTAGTACACTCGTTTTCTCTACATCCACCCAAAAATAAACCTTGATGTTGTAGGTCGAGGGGCCTAGTTCGTCGATAAGAATTTGCGGTTCAGGGTCGATTAACACGTTGTCTTGTGCTGACGTAATTTCTTGCGCCATCTGCTGTGCGTGTTGTATATCAGCATCGTAACCCACGCCAATAACAAACTGCCCACGCATTAGCGGGTTGGCCGTAAGGTTTTTGATTACCCCTTTGTAAATAGTCGCGTTAGGTATTTGAATATGGTTGCCGTCAAAATCCACCAGCGTGGTCGCACGTGCCGTTACTTTCTGAATGATGCCGGTGAAATCGTTGATTTGTACGATATCCCCTATTCTAAAGGGGCGTTGAATAGTAAGCAGTAGGCTTGAAATAAAGTTCTCGGCGATGTCGCGAAAGGCGAAACCAAGAATAAGCCCCACCACACCTGTACCACTCACCACCGCGATTGCAAACCCAGTGAGCCCAGCTAAGAACAAAAATAGATAAATACCGAGTAAAATTAAGACTAAACTGACACTTCTTTGAATGACTGAGCGCAGCAGTGGAGATGTGGTCGTACGGGTTAACGGTTTAACTAAAACCTTGGCAATATGTGGCGCTAAAAGGATAAACGCCGCCATGATAACTAAACCTAGCGCCAACCCCGGTAAACGATAAACAAAGTTCTCCCAAAGCTGAGAGAGTAACGACTGTGCACTTGATAAACTGCTTATTGCGCCACCTTCGTCACTTTGTTGAAGCAAAGTTTGTATAAAAGGTTCGCTGTCGGTTTGCGAGAAAGAAAGCCCCGCTCGCTTATTTAAAATAGAGGGTTGTAATATTTGTTGCGCACTGAACATCACCTCACTCCTTGGCGTTCATGTGTTTCGGTTTTTAATATAAATAACTACGACGCGATAACTAAATAAGATCCCAGCCCGATGGTAAATAAAAAACTGCCCCATATAGCGTGTTCTATAACCACCACGGGCGTCGAGTTAGTTTGCATATACCTATAACCGAAAATGCCACCGCCAATCCAAGAAATGACTACAGCAATCCAGTTACCGTACACTAAGTGGGCTAAACCAAATAAAAAAGTACTTAAGGCCCACCTTGCATATTTCGAAGGCAGTATTCGCTTGTAACGGTGAAAAAAGTACGTTCGAAAAATGATCTCTTGCGGGATGACCGACACTAACGGATAAATCAATAATGTAGCTATCCACATCCATGGCTGGTTCATAGGCCAATGTAGGAACAATTCCGGTTTAAAAAAGTAAACTACCAGCGCCAGTAAGCTCGCCCAAGGCAAAAATAACCTTAGCGTACTTTTTAAATGCGTTCGATAGTCTTCCCAATGCCACAATTTAATGCGTTTAAATTGCTTATCTGCTAACAAGATAGCTAAGCAACAAAGTCCCATAACACCTAAAATAGGCATGAGATAATTTGCAAAATGCTTTATCCAGTAGAGAACGGCAAAGGGAATCACCACAAAGAGCAAGATCAATTCAGACCACAGCTTTGCCACAACTCACCTCTTTCTCTCGATCATGCTAGGTTCGCTGATCGATTCCCCAAACGTTTTTACTAACTAGAATCGATGCTAAACCAACAAGATAATTACCAACCGATGACACTTTTGTGAATTTTTACGGTTTATGTCTATGAAAGTGTAGTGCCAATTTGCAAAGCATGAGTGGTTAATTAAGTGCTACTTTAGCCCTATGCTTTACTGTGCATTCGTAACTCTCTATATAGATAAGGTTTTTTAAGAGCAGTGGAAACTTATAAGCGTTTTTTAGTAATAAGCAACAACGCTCATTATAGTGTTCTACTTCAATAATCGGCTTCGAAAAACCTATTTTGAAGTACGTGAACGCGTTGAATTCAGGTAGTGTTTGTATATCGCACAAAAGTCGTGAAATAATTGCATAAGATGTATAAGGCGATACCAATGACAAAAAATAGCCCTAGCGACGTTTTACAGCAAATTGAAAACCACTATGCCTCCTTGTCCCCTTCGGGCAAGGCTATTGCGCATTATATTCAGCAGAATCCTATCGCAGTATTAAGTCAATCTACGTCTTTAATTGCAGAAAAAACGGGGACGTCAAAGGCCACAGTCAGTCGCTTCTTTCGCCAGCTGGGTTTTGACTCGCATCAGCAAGCTAAAGAGGCGCTTGTTCAGCTACGTGAGCAAGGCGTGCCTGTTGTAAGCCCTTCAAGTGGTGTACTTCAGCATGAGAATGATAGTAAGAATTTGGCCAATACATTTGATAGCACTTCCTCAGAGGCGTTGACAGATATTGCTAAATTGCTGGCATCAGCAGGCCAGGTCACCTTGATTGGTTTTAGAAACGCCTACCCCATTGCACTTCATTTTAGGCAGCAGCTCAAACAAATTCGTGCGTCGGTCCGTGTGCTTCCTCAGCCCGGTCAAACACTTAGTGAAGATATTATCGACCTAACCGAAAATGATCTTGTCGTACTTTTTGGTTTTCGTCGTAGAACCCGTCAATTCAAGTTTGTTTTAAATAGCATTAAACACTGTAAAACCGTATTAATTACCGACCCAACGGGCCAAGGATATCGTCACGATGTCGACCACCTGCTGGTTACCCACATTGGCAGTGACTCGCCATTTGATAGTTACGCGGCTCCAATGAGCCTAGTTGCATCACTGTGTAACCTTACCTACGAATTATTAGGAAGCCAAGCCGCAGACCGCGTCGACGCTATTACTGACATCTACATTCAAATGGATGAGCTAGAAAGTCCAAAGCGTTAACCCTTCCCACAGAACACTTTTTAAGCAATACTATAAAGAGAGCGGGTAGCAGAGAATTGTTATTTTGCAAGCGTAAAGGGAACTAAAGCGCTTAAAAATGGGTATAAGTATTAATTCACAACGCTTATTTTGGGTTTTAATGCATAAAAACGTACCTGTTAATTTAATTTCACTGCTAAAAGCGTGTGGTTGGAGTTGATATGGATAAAACGCAAGTAGTCATGGAAGAAGCTAACGGTGTGCTAGACTTTTGGTTTGGAGAACTCTCCCCAGAGCAATGGTTTAAGGAAGATGCAGCACTAGATAAAACGATCACTTCGCGATTTTCAAAATTGCGTGCAGCAGCCATAAAGGGCGAGTTGTGGCCTTGGCGAGCGACGGCTACCGGTCGTCTTGCCGAAATAATTCTTCTCGATCAATTCTCGCGAAATATTCATCGCAATGACAAAGATGCATTCAGTGCAGACAGCATTGCTTTGGTTCTTGCGCAAGAAGCGGTAAGTGTTGAAGCCGATAAGGTACTAACACCGCAGCAGCGCGCGTTTCTGTATATGCCGTTTATGCATAGTGAATCACTCGCAATCCACGACGTCGCATTGGAACTATTTTCACAAGAAGGCCTTGAAAGAGAATTCACCTTTGAAAAGCGCCATCAACAGATAATTGAAATGTTTGGCCGCTACCCCCACCGCAACCGAATTTTAGGGCGCGAGTCGACACCAGAAGAAGTTGCATACCTGAAGCAAAACCCCCAAGGTTTCTAGCAACTTATCTAGTTTTTTATCAATTTACTCAGCGCTTTACCAATTATGTAACTCACAGAAAATAATGTACGTACTAAAATGTCCAATGAAGTAACGCTCGTTTCTCTTGACTTTTTAATGAAACAGTTGTTTCATTGATCTAAAGACGAATAAAGAAACAATAACGAATAAGTAACGCGCTGTGAGCTCTCCTTTTGTACTGAAGCCCTGTGATGCCAAGTTCACACAGGCAATTAAAAACCTAGAAATCGCATTCAGTCTTGACGGTAGTGTTAAAGATGACGCATTTTCGGCGTCAGGAAAAGCGCTGAATCAGGCAAAAAGTCAAAGTAAATTGCCGCTTAGCGGACTAGGTCTGGCAGTAAAAGATTTGTTTCACATTGAAGGATTACCAACCGCAGCAGGAAATCCTGATTGGTTAGCCACACACGCGATTCCGAAAAACACAAATCGTTGCGTAGCAAAGATGCTTCAAGCGGGTGCCGCGTTCAAAGGCAAAACCATCACTGATGAACTTGCCTACAGTTTACACGGGCAGAATAAGCACTACGAAACACTGGTAAACCCAGTGGCACCAGCTCATATACCTGGTGGTTCTTCGTCAGGTTCAGCGGTGGCCGTTAGCGCGCACCTTGCCGACATAGGGCTTGGCACCGACACCGGCGGCTCTATTCGCGTACCGTCTAGCTATCAAGGGTTATGGGGGCTTCGCACCACGCACGGCGTTGTGGCCTGCGACAATATGGTGGCACTTGCTCCGTCGTTTGATACCGTGGGCTGGATGACACGCGACCTAAACACGCTGACTAAGGTTGCCAATGTCTGCATAGATAGCGCTACACAAAGTGAAATATCAGGTTCGCCTCGATTTGGCATAGCAGCGCATTTATTTGAGCAGGCCGCTCACAAATCGCTGTGCAAAACATGGCTTGCAGCGCTGGCAGATAACAACGACTGTATTGTATTGTCAGAGACACAGCTAGATTTAAAAACCTTACAAACTGCCGCTACCTTTCGTACCTTACAGGGCAATGAAATATGGCAGCAACACGGCGAATGGATTGAATACACTCAACCCGATATCGCCAAAGATATAATGTTGCGCTTGAATTGGTGTAAAACCATACCAACGCAAGAAGTAGAGCAAGCTAAAGCGCAACAATCTGTGGTAATCAATCATTTAATCACGCTGTTTGAAGAAATAGATGTATTGATTATTCCCACGACACCCGGTGTAGCACCTCGATGTGATGCCGATGAAACAACGCTGGCAAATGATAGAAACGCTCTGCTCGCACTCACGGCGATAGCTGGGCTTGCGGGATTACCCCAACTTCATTTGCCGTTGTTTACCCTACACAACGCCCCATGCGGATTATCGCTAGTGGGCAAAAAAGGCAACGATCTTGCACTTCTCGCGTTAGCAAAAAAGCTAACCACTCGCTAAACGTGTAAAGCGCGCCTGTTTTTTTAAGTTGCACTTAAAAAAAGCATTAGCGCCCTATTGCATTCAAGTTGAAACTAGAAAGCGGAAGTAAGACCTAAGCGCCCGTCATTTTGCCTGATTTGGGCTTAACCTGACTGCGCGGTTGCCGAGTTTTTGAAGGAATTAAAAATGAGTGAAAAACCAAATATAGCGTTTACTGCCCCTCACTTTGCGGCATCGCAAGTGGGCTTGAACATATTAGAAAAAGGCGGCACCGCTATTGAAGCTATGGTAGCTGCTGCAGCCTCTATCGCGGTTGAATACCCGCACATGAATGGCATGGGCGGAGATGGATTTTGGCTAATCAGTGAACCTGGTAAAAAGCCGATTGGCATTGATGCATCTGGCGTAGCAGCAAAGGGCGCGACACCCTCTTTCTACGAGGGTAGCGATGCCATACCTAGCCGAGGCGGAAAGTCAGCATTAACCATGGCAGGCGCAGTTGCTGGTTTGCAAGCCGCGCTTGAATTAAGTCACAAATGGCAAAGCGGTTTACCGTTAAGCACATTGTTCGATACGGCGATTAGTCAAGCTAACTGGGGGATTGAAGTTACCCAGAGCTTGGTGGATGCCAGCAACAAAACCTTTGAAGAGCTAAGTGCGGATGAAAATTTCGCTCAGTTTTTGATTAAGGGGAAAGCCCTTAAAAAAGGTAAAATTTTAAAGCTAACAAAGCTCTCTGAAACTTTGAAGCATTTAGCAGAAAAAGGGTTAGATGATTTTTATCACGGTGAGTTAGCTTCACAGCTGGCTGAAGACTTAGAAGCCGCCGGCTCCCCTATTCGTCTTGAAGATTTTAACAATTACAAAGCGACAATTGTTGAGCCATTGTCAGTGTCCACCAGCGCCGGCAAGCTTTATAACTTGCCGGCGCCCACACAAGGTGTGGCGTCGCTCATTATTTTAGCCTTGTACGACAAAGTTCAGCATTTAGGCAGCACCGATGCTGACATGGTGCATTTACTTATTGAATGCACGAAACAAGCCTTCATTGCGCGTAACGCGAACGTAACCGACCCATCTCGTACGCCTGTTAGTCTTCAAAGCCTGTTAAGTGACGATGTGCTTGATGAAATGGTGAAGAACATCTCATTAGATAAAGCACTTCCTTGGCCCCATGAAGCCAAGCACGGCGATACTATTTGGATGGGTTGCTGCGATTCTGAAGGCCGAATGGTGAGCTACATACAGTCACTTTACTGGGAGTTCGGCTCGGGCGTAGTGAGCCCGCAAACAGGCATTGTTTGGAACAACCGTGGCACTTCGTTTTCACTCGATCCAAACAGTAACCAATATTTGACCCCAGGCTTGAAACCATTTCACACACTTAACCCCGCTTTCGCTGAGCTTGTTGACGGTCGACGCATGAGTTACGGCACCATGGGTGGTGAAGGTCAGCCTCAAACCCAAGCGGCGCTGTTTGCTCGTCATGTCTACCACGGCCAACCTATCGCCAAAGCTATTTCCCTCGGCCGTTGGCTACTTGGTAGAACCTGGGGCGATCAGAGTCACAACTTAAAAGCAGAGCGTGACTTAGTTGAGTACGTAGGTGAGAGCTTACTGGCACGGGGCCACGATATGGTGACGGTAGATCCTTGCAACGAACTCATGGGTCATGCTGGTGCAATCATTCGCGACACAGAAGGTACAGTGAGTGGCGCAAGCGACCCAAGAAGTGACGGCAAAGCCTACCTTGGACACCGCTAGTTTATTCGCAGTGGCTAAGACGCAGCACTGACAAATAGTTAAACCAATAAACGTTAAAGAGAAAGAAATCACATGCAGTTTTTAATGGATAACCTAACGGTTATATTATCGCTTGCGGGAACAGGCGTGTTCGCAGGCATACTAGCAGGAATGCTTGGCGTAGGTGGAGGCATTGTTATTGTGCCGGTACTGTTTTTCTTGTTCCAAGCCCTTGGTGTGTCCCCTGAGAGCGCAATGGTAATAGCCACGGCCACGTCGTTGGCAACCATCGTCCCTACTTCAGTAAGCTCTATTCGTGCTCATCACAGTAAGGGCAATGTAGACTTTGCGTTGCTAAAAGCGTGGGCAGTGTTCATTTTAATTGGCGTGCTTGCCGGAAGCTATGCGGTGACGGCGGTTAACCCGACGTTCCTTACCTTACTGTTTGGCATTATTGCAACCTTGTCTGCCATTAATATGCTTCTTGGCAAGAAAGACGCGCTATTTAATGGGCTACCGGGCCGCGCGGGTCAGTCGATTATGGCAACCTGCATTGGCCTATTTAGTTCTATGGTAGGCATTGGTGGCGGTACGTTAACCGTGCCGACTCTCACATTTTGTAACTACCCAGCACACAAAGCGGTGGGTACCGCTGCTGCAGTCGGTTTAATTATTTCGCTTCCAGCGGCACTCACGCTGCTATTTGTTGGTACCACTCCTGTTGATGCGCCCTTCGCTACGTACGGCTATGTAAACTTGCTGGGGTTTGTCTGCATTGTTCCGCTCACCGTGTTATTTGCGCCTGTCGGAGCAAGCATAGCCAACAAGCTAGACGCTGGCTTACTTAAGAAAATCTTCGCCGTTGTTCTCATCATCACTGGCTTGCGCATGCTAGCGCAAGTGCTTATCTAGGAGTGCCCACATGTCTAAAGAAGCTTCTAACAGAACGTTTGCTCCACTATCGCCGCCGCCTCGCTTGCTAATGGGCCCGGGCCCAATTAACTGCTACCCCCGTGTGTTAAGCGCCATGTCTACCCAGTTAGTAGGTCAATATGACCCTGTAATGACTGGCTACATGAACGAGGTCATGCAACTTTACCGCGATGTTTTCAATACGAAAAACCAGCAAACCTTCTTGGTCGACGGTACGTCGCGCGCTGGAATTGAAGCTGTATTGGTATCGGCAATTGAGCCAGGCGATAAAGTCCTCGTACCTATCTTCGGGCGTTTTGGGCATTTGCTTGCTGAAATTGCAGAGCGCGCCGACGCTGAAGTTCACACCATTGAAGTGCCGTGGGGCGAAGTGTTTACGCCTGAACAGATTGAAAAGGCGATAAAAGACGTAAAACCAAAACTGCTTGCCATTGTTCAAGGGGATACGTCCACCACCATGCTGCAACCGCTTGCAGAAATTGGCGCGATTTGTGAAGCAAACGATGTGTTGTTTTACTGCGATGCAACAGCGTCAGTAGGTGGGAACCCGCTAGACGTTGATGCATGGAAATTAGATGCGGTGTCAGTTGGCCTGCAAAAGTGCTTAGGAGGCCCATCAGGCAGTGCTCCTATTACACTAAGCGACAAGTTTGTTAAAACCGTGCGTACCCGTCACCACGTTGAAGCCGGCATTCGCGATGCTCACCATGAAGCCGCGCGTGGCCCTAAAATTCGTTCTAACTACTTCGACTTGCCCATGATCATGGATTATTGGGGCGAGGAGCGACTAAATCACCACACCGAAGCGGCCAGTATGCTCTATTGTGCCCGTGAATGCGCGCGCCTGCATTTAGAAGAAGGCCAGGAGAACGTGATTGCTCGTCACAAAGTAGCGGGCGACGCCATGCTAGCCGGTATTCAAGCCATGGGACTTGAGCCCTTCGGCGATCTGAAACACAAAATGTACAACGTTGTAGGTGTTCATATTCCCGAGGGAGTTCATGGCGAAGAGGTACGCGAAACCTTACTTCTGCGTTTTAACATTGAAATAGGCACAAGCTTTGGTCCGTTAAAAGGAAAAATTTGGCGCATTGGCACTATGGGCTATAACGCCAGAGAAGATGCCGTGTTACATACCCTACAGTCCCTTGAAACTGTGCTTCGTATGCAAGGGTTTGCGCTACCTGCTGGTAAAGGTGTAGATGCTGCGCTTGGCGTTTATGCTAAGGCTAAAGCGGCGGGAGTCGCGAATGGGTGAATTCGCAGAATTTGCTGAATTGGCTACGCAAGTTATGGCAAGGTGCGAAACATTAGGCACCTTAAGCCAGGACCCAGCCTGTTTAGACAGGCGCTATTTGACCGAACAACACAAGCTTGCAAATCAACTAGCCTCAGGGTGGATGATTGAAGCCGGAATGACCACCTGGCAAGACGCCGTTGGCAATATATGGGGGCGCTATACATCAAGCGTGCCCAACGCACCGCGATTAATTTTAGGTAGCCACCTCGACACTGTGCCTAACGGCGGAAAGTACGACGGCATGCTAGGCGTGGTCGCCGCTATTTCGCTGGTCGCTATGTTTGACGGCACGCAAACCAAGTTCCCTTTTCATATCGACATTGTGGGTTTTTGTGATGAAGAAGGCACGCGATTTGGCACCACCCTTTTGGGAAGCCGCGCGCTCACCGGTAAGTGGCAAGAGCAATGGCGTCATCTAAAAGATGAAAATGGCGTGAACTTAGAGCAAGCCATGACGAACTTCGGCCTTAATTTCGACGCAGTAAACAGTGCCGCTATTTCCCGTACCGACATTTTGGGTTACATAGAACTTCACATTGAACAAGGCCCTGTTTTAGAGCAAGAAAATCTGCCTGTTGGCGTTGTCAGTGCTATTGCTGGTGCAAAACGTTTTAATTTTTCAGTAGAAGGCATGGCGGGTCACGCTGGCACTGTGCCGATGTCTATGCGACGAGATGCGTTGTGCGCAAGTGCAGAGATGCTATTGGCTGTAGAGAGCATAAGCTTGCAGCGTCCGGGCGTTGTAGCCACGGTAGGTAAAATTGAAAATGCGCCAAACGGCGTTAACGTCATTTCTGGTCGCACACGTTTTTCTCTCGATATCAGAAGCGAAGATGATGAATTGCGAGATTCTGTATTGGCAGAAATATTGCAAAAGTTTGATGCCATTGCGCATGCAAGACAAATAACGCTAACACGGGAGCAAACCCACAGCGCACCTGCGGTGCATTGCGATAGCCAGCTAAAAGAAGCACTCGTTCGAGGCGTAGAAGAAAGCGGAATTAAGCCAAGAGTACTTGCCTCGGGTGCAGGTCATGACGCTATGGCCATTGCAGATATTTGCCCTGTGGCCATGTTGTTTACACGTTGTAAGGGCGGAATAAGTCACCACCCTGCAGAATCTATTACCATTGATGACGTGGCCGCAAGTTTGTCAGTACTTTATAAAACCATTAGCAAGCTCAAGCATACGTAGTGGTCAAATCAGTAAAGTTTCAATGAAGGGTTAATAATGAAAATAACAAGGATTTACAACGATGAAGCAGGCAAAAGTCATTTTGGCGAAGTGGAGATTGCGCTAAAAGACGGCGGTCCCATCGGCATGCTTTCAGAAAAATTTGGAGCCGATAAGATCATTTTTCGCGAAACGCCTGCAGATTATGATTTTAAGTGGCATCCAGCGCCAACGCGACAACTCCTTTTCATAATTAAAGGGCGTGCTGAATTTACGGTGTCTAATGGTGAGCGACATGTGTTTGGAGCAGGTGACGTACTATTGCTAGAAGACACAGAAGGCGAAGGCCATTGTTCGCGTGCGATGTACAATGAAGTGCGCCACTCAATTTTTGTGACGTTAGATGAAGGCGTAGTCCTTTAAAACGACCGTTCGCACTGCTCTGAAAAAATGCGCTAATTTAGCGCATTTTTTTGTTTAGGCACCAAAATGGGGCTTACGAATTGCCTAATTATTTGCTCCTTACCCAAACCCACATAAAAAACATTTTAAAACAACAACTTAAAAACACATTACTAAGCAGACCAACTGGTCAATATCTTGCAACCATAGAGCAACTATTGCTAAGAAAAATTGCTCATGCCATTTGTTGTACGAACCCTGTTCATTTTGTCTTTATCCTTTGTTGGTCTTTATTCCGCCGCAAGCCCCTTTCCTACTGAAGAAGACGCAAACAGTTGGTTTAAGCAATATACACAGTCATTGACCGACTCACAGACCTATCAACTACTTAAACAGTTTCCAAAAGGCGGTGACTTGCACCATCACTTATCAGGCTCGGCGTACGGCAAATGGTGGTATGAGCTAGCAACTAATCAAGCGCTAAACGGCGGCTATCAGTACTTCACTAAGGTAAATCATAGCGAGTGTGACTCGGCGCCGTTGTTTCATACTATTTCTAACACTACCCACTCTAAACTAACGAAATGTGAGCAAAAGCAATATAAAGCGCTGAATGCCCTAAGTAACAAAGAGCAAGAAGCGTTTATCCATAGTGTTGAACTTGATAAGCCAGAAGAAGGTCGAGAGGAGTTTTTTGAGTTTCACTGGCAGCGTTTAAGCGAGCTTACTCAAAACCCCTATATTACAGCGCAGGTTCTGCTTAGAAACATGCAGCTGTATCAACAAGAAAATGTGCGCTATTTAGAAACGCAAATGAACGTTAGGTTTATGAATCGCGCAGACGGGAGCCGCTTTCCCCCTGCTGAAGCACTTAAAGTTATTACAGACATGCTCGATAGCGAACCAGCGAAAGCTACTGGTGTCACCGTTCGTTTTCAATATGCCTTGGTTCGTTTTACTGACAACATTGAAGCCCAATTAGACTGGATCTTCAAATTCGTAGACGCCAATAGAAAATGGTATGTAGGGATAAATTTGGTTGGCAGGGAGGATGATCCCCGAGGTCAACCCAAACGCTTTTTAGCGCCCATAACGAGACTTAGAGCTCAATATCCAGCCATTCGCCTCTCCTTTCATGCAGGTGAATCTGAGCATGCAGATACCAATATTCGCGACACCTTACTGTTAGGCGCAGAGCGAATAGGCCATGGCATTAATCTGCTAAAAGATCCTTCAACGTATTTGCTCATGCGCCATAACCGCTATTTGATTGAAACCAATTTAATTTCAAACCTAAAGTTAGAATACATCGATGATTTGAGCGCTCATCCCTTTCCTCAACTTTTAAGAACCGGTGTACCCACTGCACTTTCAACCGACGACCGAGGGATGTGGGATGCCACACTTACAGATGAATATTACCTGGCATTTACCCAGTTCAATCTAAGCTGGAGTGAGCTAGTTACATTAAGTCAAAACAGTATCAAGTACAGCTTTTTACAAGACGAGAAAAAAGAGCAAATACTTACTGAGTTAAACCGAGATCTAACACAGTTTTTAGCCTTAATAGCGGAAAACGCTAACCAAATACCTTCTGCAAACAGCAAAGTACAACCTCTAAACAGCAACGTGGAACGCTACAGTGATTTCATCTGCGAGTTTGCCGCCTCGGTCTGCGCCAATGAAGGAAATAACAAGGAAATAACAAGGAAATAACCATGTCTTCAAATCACAGCGAACTACTTTACGATTTACATGATACTCCGGCATTTCTTCCTTCACTTACCGCGGCATTTCAGCATTTACTTGCAAGCTTTGTCGGTGTCATTACGCCGACTCTTATTGTTACATCAACACTGGGCCTTACTGAATACACGCCTTATCTTATCAGTATGGCCTTGTTTGTAAGCGGCTTAGGCACGGCAATTCAAACAAAGCGTATAGGCCCGGTAGGCAGTGGATTGGTAGCCATCCAAGGTACCAGTTTTGCGTTTATTAGCGCGTTGATACTGGCAGGAAATCAGGTCAAGGCGGATGGAGGAACACCCGAAGATGTCTTGTCTTTGTTGTTTGGATTAACTATGGCGGGTGCCTTGGTCGAAGTGGTGTTTAGTCTATTTGTACATAAACTCAAACGTATCATTACACCATTAACTACAGGAATTGTAATAACCGCTATTGGGCTAAGCTTGATAAACGTAGGCATGACTGATCTTGCGGGCGGCTTTCACGCTGCTGACTTCGCCAGCACAGAAAACTTAGCCGTTGGACTTGGCGTGTTGCTCATTATTGTTTTCTTGAACGCCTCAACAAATCATTGGCTGCGTTTAAGCGCCATCTTTATTGGTATGGCAATTGGTGCAACCTATGTTGGCATTACAAAAGGATTAGATTTCAGCGGCCTTGCTTCGCTTTCTGTCGTAGCGATCCCCACCCCTTTTGCCTTTGGCATTGCATTTGATATCACTCTCTTTTTACCTATCGCGCTTATCTATTTGTTTAGTGCAATAGAAACGGCCGGCGACTTAACCGCAAATAGCCTTTTCTGTAAGCAGCCTGTGAGCGGTCCGATTTATCTTGCAAGAGTGAAAGGCGGGATTTTGGGCGACGGCGTTAATTCGTTACTTGCTGGCATGTTCAACACCTTTCCAAATACTACATTTGGCCAGAATAACGGGGTTATCCAATTAACCGGCATCGCCAGCCGTAAGGTCGGCTTTTTTGTTGCAGCGCTATTCGTTGTTATTGGGTTCTTCCCCATTGTAGGTGGTGTGCTGCAGGCTATTCCCAAGCCAGTTCTTGGCGGTGCTACTCTGGTTATGTTTGCCATGGTGGCCGTGGGTGGCTTAAAGCTATTAGCCAGCTACGCACTTGATAGGCGCAGTAGTTTGGTGACAGCGTGTGCGCTAGGTATGGCGATTGGTGTAATGATGGTACCAGAAGCCCTTTCTGAATTGCCTTCATGGCTTGAAAATATCTTACTTTCCCCAGTAACCTCGGCCGGCCTTACCGCCGTCATCCTTGATTTAACCTTACCTGGAAAAAAGCCCCTTGCTTCCCCACACGCTAGTGCACAAAAAATTGAAAGCAGCACTGGCGTTGCTCAGGACAACCCTGCTTACGAGCCTATTCACAACCCAAAGCCAGAAGGTAACCGTAGGGCGCCGAAAGCACTCAATGAAAAAGCCGTTGTAAACCATGAGGTTGTTAAGCACTCAGCTCACTCGACACACATTTTAAGTATAGACGGACAACCGGGCGTAACCTCTGCTCTTTTTAGTGCAAAAGCTCGCTAAAAATCACCTTATAAGTGCATGCATTTATGCGATTGAGTTTATTTACATAAAAATAACAATATAAGAACAACATTATATATTTTTATCCCTATAATTCAGCAACTTAAGAGAAGGTTAAAAGTTGACCAACTGGACAAGTAGTTGGCACTCATCCTGCTAACTCTCTTGCCAATAACAAAACGCATATAAAAATGCGTGAAAAGAGCCCTAAAAAGGGGCAACTAAAAATAACGAGGAAACCATGAAAAACACTACATTCAATTTATCTCCTCTAGCAAAAGCTTTTGCAATGACTACCGCGGTCGCGCTATCGTCGCAAGCTTTTGCTCAAGAAGAGACAGAGGTTAAAGAAAAAGACGTTGAAAAAATTCAGGTAACAGGATCCCTTGGGAGCCTTCCTGGTCAAGACGTTGAGTCAGTTTTTGGCTTTGGCAAATCTATTCTCGAAACGCCTCGCTCAGCGTCCACGATTTCTCAAGAGCAAATGGAGCGCTTCAACGTTTCAGACATTGATGAACTCGTCGCGTTCGCACCAGGTACATTCACACAGTCGTTCTTCGGTGTTGCAGGCTCTCTGGATGTGCGGGGCACGCCTGGGGAAACTTACTTCCGCGGTGTTAAGCGCTTAGACAACCCAGGTAACTACCCTACGCCTATTGGCGCGTCCAGCCGAATCGACATCGTTCGTGGTCCGGCATCACCTATTTACGGCCCATCTAAAATTGGTGGTTATCTGAACTTTAATCCCAAGTCTGCCCGTGCGTCATCGGGGCAGTATTTAGATGCACCAACAGGCGCGTTGTCTTACACAACGGGGTCGTGGAACAAAAGCATTTTAACCGCAGAAGTTGGCGGACCGACTAGTGTTGCCGGTAAAGAAATGGGCTATTACATATACGGTGAGCTAGAAAACTCTGACAGTTACTACGACAATACCCAGACTGATCAAACCGTACTTCAAGCATCATTTAATATCGATATTACCGATAACCTTCGCTTTGAATTTGGTGGTATGTACCACGACTACGATGGTAACCAAGTGGCCGGCTGGAACCGATTAACTCAGGAGTTAGTTGACGACGGAACCTATATTACAGGTACGGCTCAACCATTAGATACGGACGGCGACGGTCAAATCAGTCACGAAGAATATGCTGAAGTCGCCGACTTGATTTCACCGTTTATTTTCACGCCAGCTGTCCCATTAGATTCGGTTACAGGCGACTTTTTCGATCCTCTAATGGCATTACAAAACCCAGGTACTACGACCTTAAGTGGTAGCCAAACTTTGGTAGCACCTGATGACCAACTTGGTAACGAAGCCATAACGCTTTACTTCGACACCATTTACTACACGGATAATTGGGAAATTCGCAACCAGCTTTTCTATGATGCATACGACAACATAAACGAAAATGCTTATGGCTTCTCACAATTCCATGACAGCTGGGTTATAGAAGACAAACTAATTTTCGCGACAGAATATGAGAACGACGGACTATTAGCGCAATTTCAATTTTCTCCATCTGTACGCTATACCGACTTTGAGCACGGCGATGACTTTACTTACGAGTTCTTTAATCGTCGCGACCTAACCATGCCGTCTTCAGCGCTCGATCGCCGCCTTTTGTCTACCCGCTCGGGTAAAAACTACGACAACTATGACGTAGGTAATTACTTAGACTTAGGCATTGCTGCAATGACCGATTTAACTTGGGACTGGGGTTTAAACTTAGTACTAGGTTTACGATACGACACTATTGATATTGAAAGCACATCGCGCACGAATTTACTTTTGGGCGCTACTGGAGATGAAACACCAGTTTATGCTGAAGAAACCGTAGATGGATGGTCTTGGAACGCTAGTATTTCATATGAATTTGAATTTGGCCTTATTCCTTATATCACTGCAGCAGAGCAAGCTACCCTTGTTGCAGGCCAGGGCGCCGAGATTGGTGTTGGCCAACTCAATCAACCTGGTGGTGGCGGTGCATTCGACACCTCTGAGCTGATGGAATACGGTATTAAAGGTTCTCTCGTTGACGATACACTCTATTTTGCACTTTCATTCTTTGAGCAAGAGCGTACCGACTTCAATACTCAGAATACGGTTACCAACAACACAACCAATAACGAAGGCACCGAATTTGAACTTCGTTGGGTAGTCAATGAGAACCTTGTTGTTTCTGCT
Organism: Alteromonas sp. MmMcT2-5; assembly: GCF_022348315.1. Classification (NCBI taxonomy): domain Bacteria; kingdom Pseudomonadati; phylum Pseudomonadota; class Gammaproteobacteria; order Alteromonadales; family Alteromonadaceae; genus Alteromonas; species Alteromonas sp. MmMcT2-5. The sequence goes on from NZ_JAKRFB010000013.1 coordinate 75,009, forward strand.
GGCTATACAAATATAGAAGTTATCAACTTAACTGCACTTGCCAATGGAAACCAATTTGGGTTCTTAGGTGCTGACGATTTAGTTGCTCTTGATGATCCTTCGTTAATTTTTGGCGGGAACGTAGTAGGTCTTAACCTTGTTGGTGAAGGAGAAACAAACTCTGACGGACGAAAGGCCGGTATTCCTGAAAATATTTACACGCTGACAGCAACCTATGACTTCCAAAATGGTTATGCTGCCAACGTGAGTATTGTGGATGTGGATGAGGTCGCGTCTGGCTACTCAGCTGCAGTGACACTTCCAGCCTACACGTTAGTCAATGCTGGCTTGTCATATCAGGCGGAAGATTGGTCGTTAAACTTAACCGTTAAAAACTTAACTGACGAGCGTTATTTCCGCTCTAACTTCCCTGATCTATTTGGTAGTCAAATTGTACTACCTGAACTACCGCGTCACTGGAATGCTAAATTTACTTACTCATTCTAAGTTCGCATACTCTTTGAGCGTGGTCGTGCCTCATGTGTAGATTGAACGTTCGACACACGCTCTCAGGCCTGTAAGTTTTTTCGATAAGAAGCCCAGTTTGATAATGCTGGGCTCTTTTTTAGGAGTACTAAATGCATCTTTCTTTTTATCCACTGCTTAAACAAAAACGGTCTGCCTTTTTCAACGCTTTGCTTATATTGGCTATGTTTTTGGGTTTCTGTAGCAGTAGTTATTCTGCCAGTGTTAAAACCAATGACGCTAAGCCGCCAATGAAAGTGAAGGTTGTTGTGGTAAGTATGTTCGAAATTGGCAGCGACGAAGGCGACGCGCCTGGTGAATTTCAATTGTGGAAGGCTCGCCAGAAACTCACAACCCAATACCCTTTGCCTCATGGCTTTCACGACATTTACGCCAATCCTGATACAGGTGTAATCGGTATGGTTACGGGAATGGGCATTGCGCGCGCTTCAGCAGCAATAATGGCACTAGGTCTTGATCCTCGCTTTGATTTATCCCAAGCCTATTGGTTGGTCGCAGGGATCGCGGGAGTCGACCCAGCGGATAACACCATTGGGAGTGCAATTTGGACCGATTACGTAGTCGATGGCGACCTAGCACATCAAATTGACGCTAGAGAAATTCCGTCTCAGTGGAGTACGGGCTATTTCCCCCTCTTCACTCACGCGCCCTTTGAAAACGCTGACGCTGTAGACGTAAACAACAGCCCAAATGGCGAGGTGTACGCGCTGAACTTACCGTTAGCAAAGTGGGCCTATTCGTTGACAAAAGACACCAAGCTTTTAAACAACGAAGCGATGGATGCACTGAGAGCCAAGTACACCAACTCAGCTAGTGCTAAAGCACTTCCAAATGTATCTATGGGTGCGCATTTATCTGCTTCTACCTTTTGGCATGGCGAAAAACTAAATACGTGGGCAAACGATTGGGTAGCATACTGGACGCAGGGCAAAGGAAATTTTGTTACCTCGGGCATGGAAGACTCGGCAACACTTCAAAGCTTGAGCTACTTGGACAATGCAGGGTTAGTCAACAAAGACCGCTTACTTATTCTTAGAACGGCGAGCAATTTTACCATGCAGCCACCATCGTTGAGCGCCGCGGAGAACCTAAAGTTAGAGAGTTCTGGCGAAGGATATGCAGCAATGGGAGCCGCTATAGAAGCCGCCTATAATGTCGGCTCGCAGGTTACAGACTATATTGTAACGCATTGGGAAACCGTAAAAGATACGCCCCCTTCAGCGGAATAAACGCACTTTAACCTCTACGCTGTCACTGATTTAGCATTTAGTGCATGGCGCACCTGAAGGGTAACATCATTTTGTACCACGGGCTTGGCAAGAAAATCGGCCATGCCCGCATTGCTACAATTAGTTTTATCTTCAGGCGTAGTATTTGCCGTTACAGCCACAATACGGCCGTGCTTGGCCAATAAGTTCTCTTGGACAATAATCTTAGTCGCACTTACCCCATCGAGCACCGGCATAGCGCAATCCATAAATATAATGTCGTATTTTTTAGCTCGGGCCATTTGAACGGCTATTTCGCCATTTTCGGCTTCATCTGGAAGGTAATTAAACTTCTCTAGCATGGATGCAAGCACGAAACGGTTTATATCGTTGTCATCAACAACCAAAACGTTAAGAGGAACGCTAAGCAGGTCTGAAGAGAGGACAACGTCACTCTGCTTTTCTTTATCTAAAACTGCCATTTCTACAGGTATGGCAATATCGAAACAGGAGCCTTTCCCTGCGCTTGAGCGCACTTCAAGCTCGCCATCCATTTTGCCAACAAGTTGATTGACGATAGACAGCCCTAAACCGTTTCCATTTAACTCTTCAGAGGCACTGGCGGTGTCGTTTTGAAATGGTCTAAAAATACGTGACAATATTTCATCACTCATGCCCACACCAGTGTCTTCAATTGACGCAAGTAAGATAGGCACATCGCCTTGATGCTTTAACGTAACTTGCACCGAAATATACCCTTTCGGCGTAAATTTAACCGCGTTCGATAGTAAATTTGTAATGACTTGACTGATTCGGGCGGCATCTCCGTGAACATAAGTGTTTTCGTCAAAAGACAGCACCGCGTAAAGCCTTACGCCTTTCTCTGCACATTTTGTTTTAAATACATCTAGGATATCTTCAATTAACGAACGCGCACAAAAGTCGCTATATTTTAGTGAGAATTCGCCGTTAATAATGGACGTGTAATCCAAAACATCGTTTATAAGAGACAATAAGCGGTCTGCGCTATGAAGCGCCACGTCCGCTTTACGCATTCGCACATTTTCTTTATTTTCAAACTTGAGCGCCTGCAGCATGCCGGTAATGCCATTAAGCGGCGTCTTTAATTCGTGGCTTATGCGGGATAACAACATGCCACGTTCTTTAGACGCAGCTTCGGCTTCTCTTCTTCTCTCATCCAATTCGAGTCTAAGTTGCACCGACTTGTTTACGTTTTGGCAAGTCCCAAACAAACGAATACACTTTCCGTGCTTCATCTCAGCCATGCCGTGGGTTTCTATCCAAACCGAATTACCTTTGGCGGAGACAAGTTCAAGCGTTGCACTCCACGGTTCACCCGTAGCGACCGTGTGGGAGACAATGCGGTTTATCTCATCTCTATCAAACCCCTCTTTGTAGAAGTTGATAGCTGTTTCTAATGTGGGTACAAAGTCTTCTGAGACTTCGTGAATAAGCCGAGTTTGTGAAGACCAGCTAAGTGCATTAGTGGTCAAATCAACTTCCCATGTGCCTATGTTCGCTACACTTTGTAACTTTTCGTACAACGTGTTTTGATTGGTCTCTGCTTTTTCGAGATGAAACTTATCCAACATCACGCTCAGGCAATCGTCTAACAGCGACAGCTTGTCGAGGTTTACCGACTGTTCCGGGCACGCATTAATAAAGACTAAGCAGACTTGGCTTCCATCTAGGGTATGAACACGGCCTCGAATGTATTTTTCGGCATTAAAATAAGTAGAAAACCATTGTTTAAATGCAGTAGAACACTTAGCGCTGTTTACAGGGAAACAATTGTCTACAGGCACACAGGTAGAGAAAGAAGGGACCGACTTAAAGTTGGGTGCATACGCCGACGAAGCTTTAACCAATATATTAACTGTCTCTTCGTCCAGCTGTAAAAGTAAACCTTGAAACACGCCAAACGAATCGCAGCCTCGCTGTACCAAACTGGTTAGCGATGCCTTCAACTGGTGTTCCAGTTTCACATTCAAACTCGATTGTTCGTCAAAATAAACCATGGTTCGCTACCCAAGCGTAAAGACCACAAGATTCTTGCCGCCTTGCTCGATTCATGCACAGCGGCCCCGCATTTATAATGATAGCTTGGGATTTGAATACGGGATATTAAACAATAGGCTAGAAATTCTATTTTTATGATGGGAAATTGGGCTGTGGCCTCAGCCCTTGGCTTGGTTTCGCCCTAATTCTTTTGCTTCAAACAGTGAAATGTCAGCGTCTTCTATAAGCGCAGCCACATCGTCTTCAACCACATCCGTAGCTTTCCAAACTGCAAAGCCTGCACTTATTGATACGCGGTTTTCTATCCCTTTACCATGTGGAATTCTTGCATTGGCGACAGCCTCAACAAGCTGATGTGCCACTAGCTTTGTGCCCTGATGGTCGATATAGGGGAGGACGACTAAAAACTCTTCGCCGCCAAAGCGAATAACGGCATCTTTCGGCCGTTTAACCGTGTCCGATACAATTTGCGCCACTTTTTGAAGACAAATATCGCCTTCGAGATGCCCGTACGTATCGTTGAAAAGCTTAAAATAATCGATGTCGATCATTATTGCTCCAACTGTACCTTTGTCTCTCGCAACTTGCTTAATAAGTAACGGAATTTCCTTGGTTAAATACATGCGATTGTACAAACCCGTTAGCTGATCGTGAAATGTCATCATTTCAAGGAATTCGGTGCGAAGCTTATTTTGCAGATGTGTTTTGATGCGATGCGTCAACGTAGAAGCGTTAACCGGTTTCATGACAAAGTCTGACGCCCCTACTTCCCAGCACGCATTTTCACTCTCAATATCCATTGTAGACGTAACGAAAATGACAGGGATATGATTCGTTTCAGGCGAGGCTTTTAAGGCTGTGCAAACGTCTAGACCATCAATATCTGGCATATTCATGTCCAGCAGAACTAAATCCGGCAAATTTGCTTTACAGTAAGATATGGCTTCTTCTCCCGACTCGGCTGTAGCACAGGTAAACACCGACTCTAGGATGGATTCAAGCAGCATACGACTCATCGGCTCATCGTCCACAATAAGTACATTACACTCTGCGTAGGGTTTTATTTCATTTCGATTCATCGGGTACTTTTATTGTTACTACACCAAGGTGACCATTCTCGCTTCCGTTGTTTCTGCTTTTACAATATCAAAGTAATAACAACGTTTTACGCAAGTCTAACACCTTACATCCAAATTTGTATCGAAAAGTCAGCTAGTTTGCTTCCAAGTAGGTATGGTTTGAAAGACAAGGTTATAAAGAAGGTCTATCGATAGCGTTCTACACGCAGCCGAGTAAACCTTACGCAACTTGGCAATCATCGATGAACTTTGTGAAGAAATCCGCCATCGCCATAGGGCGACACATAAAATACCCCTGCCCTAAGTGACATCCAAGTGCTTTGAGCGCGGCAAAATGAGATTGGGTCTCTATCCCTTCGGCAACAATGGTTAACTCTAAGCTTAATGCTAAATGCACTATTGCCGTTACGATGTCATGTGCCTGCTGTTCTTTATCCATATCAATAACAAAAGAGCGATCTATCTTAAGCACATTCAATGGAAACTGACGCAAATAGGAGAGACTTGAATAGCCCGTACCAAAATCATCCAACGCAATAGTAACGCCCAATGAAGCCAAGTCGTTCAGGATATCTCGGGTTTGCTCAAAGTCATGCATTAGGGCTGATTCTGTTACCTCCAACTCTATAGACGACGCAGCGATACCCGCTTCGTTGATAATTTCAGCAATTTCTTTTGCGAAGCCTGGGTTTGAAAGCTGTTTAGCAGCTACGTTTACCGCCACTTTGAAGTCTTGCCCCAATTCGTTGCATCTAGCGACAAACTCACAGCTTTTTTGCAAAACTTGCTTACCTAATTGATGTATTAGCCCAGTCTCTTCTGCCAGTGGGATAAACTCATCAGGTCCAATAACTTTACCATTCTCGTCGAACATTCTGACTAAGCTTTCCGCACTTAGTACTGCACTATCGTCAAAGTCATACTTAGGCTGTAGGTAAATGGCGAGACTGTCGTTCTCGATAGCATTTCTAAGCTTTATCTCCATCTCCACACGATGATGCATGGCATGCTGCAGGTCTTTTGAAAAGAAACTGAAAGTGTCTTTGCCTTTTGATTTAGAGCGGTACATGGCTGAGTCTGCATGGCGCATCATCTCTTCCGCATTAACAGCATCTTGGGGATATAGGCTAATACCAATGCTTAAGCTAAGTTGATGAGCCTTACCGTCTATATCAATGGGCTCTCTACCCGCCTGCAAACACGCCATCGCAATACTGTCTGCACTGTAGCCCGAACCAATTTCAGTAAGTAAGCAGGCAAACTCATCGCCACCCACGCGGGCGAGCGTAGCGCTTTCTCCAACAACCTTTGCAAGGCGCTTTGCAATAGACGCAATAATACAGTCGCCGACTTGATGCCCAAGGCTGTCATTGAGGTATTTGAAATTATCGATATCGATTAACAGTAACGCTATGCTTTGCTTAGAGGTAAAACAACGAGTGATAGCCTGAACAACTCTATCGTGCAGCAGAACTCGGTTTGGCAGGCCCGTGAGCTGATCATGATTGGTTAAATGTGTCATCTTTACTGCCATTTCAATGGCTTCTGACACATCTTGGAAAACGATAACCGCACCAGACAGATGGCCATCCTCATCAATAATCGGTGACGCTGTATCTTCTACCCTGAACACTTGATTGTGTCGGCTTACCAGCGTGGCGTTATAAGACATAGCTACCGGGCGCATCACTTCGAGTGCGTAAAGAGCGGGGTTTAAAAGACGCTCATTTGTCGAGGCATCTCTTAAATTCATAACCTCATCGATAGGTTTGCCAAGGGCTTCAGTTTCGCTAAATCCGGTTAACCTTTGCGCTACCGGGTTAATAAACGTTACATCCCCTGCTGCGTTAATTGAAATAACGCCGTCAGCTATTGATTTGAGAGTAATAGCAAGCTGCTTTTTCTCTGCTTCTAATTCGTGATTAACACGAGCAAGCTTCGTTTTTTGGTCCTGAATAGTGAGATGATTTCTCACTCGCATCTGGCACAACCCAATATCAATGGGCTTGGAAATGAAGTCGATGGCCCCCAGTGATAATGCAATATGTTCATTTTCAGAATCATTATGCGAGGTTACAAATATAACAGGGATAGCTGACGTTTCTGGGCAAGCTTTTAATTGCTTACACACATCAAACCCCGATAATCCAGGCATGCTTATATCTAGAATGACCAAATCGGGTTGCTGTGCTCTTACCACTGAAAATGCATTTGCGCTTTGCGAGACCGTAACAACCTTTGCTAGAGATTCTACTGCACTTTCTAATAACAAGAGTGTTGTTGGTTCATCGTCAATGATGACTACTTTCTGTGTCTCATTATCCATGAGAAATACCACACTGTGAAACTAATGACAGAATAAGTATCGCCTGAGATACGTAAAAAAAAATTAGTCTTTCGTCTAGGTTTTGCCGGTTTATGAACCGTTGTATGCTAAGCGGCTGAACTTGCTGTTTTTTGTTTAGAACATTTATTGTACACTGGCATAACGCTTCAATTACGGTGGCACATATGGACACATCTAACTCAAACGATACGCCCACTCGAGAACAATTATGGAACCGCGATGCCGCAATAAGCAGGCTAGGTGGAAATGAGGGGTTATTGAACCGTATTGTTGAAATGTTCCTCGCGCAAATAGAACAAAAACAATTAGCACTTCAAAGTGCAGCGACCGCATTAGATGTTGAAGCCGTTAGATTCAACAGTCATGCTATGAAAGGTGTGTCGGGCGATGTAGGTGCCGATGCCATTCGGGAGAAGGCATCGTCTATTGAAAACAAAGCCAAGCAAGACGATTTAAGCGAAATCGTTCAAGACATCACGGAATTAGACAATTTGATTAAGCAAACTATTGCAGTCATGCAATCGTAAAATCACATTAGCTTCTCGCATTAATCGCCAGAAGCTAACTCGACTATCATCCACTCCTCGCCTTGCTAGGGCCTGTTGACCTTTGTTGTACATTTTTGCAGCGGTCTGTGTGCCATCTAGACAAGGCGAATGTTTGACGGTTTAGTGGTTCTAAATCGAGAAC
>NZ_JAKRFB010000121.1:0-1827 GCF_022348315.1 Alteromonas sp. MmMcT2-5
CTGGTCGCTCACAACGTGAAGAAGACTGGATAATGGCGCACGTAAGAACGTTCCGCCACCTTGGCGGTGTACCCCGTTTACTTGTGCCGGATAACCTGAAATCGGCCGTTACCAAAGCCCACCGCTACGCGCCTACGCTAAATGAAAACTATGCCAAAATGGCGCGGCATTATGGCTGTGCCATTGTGCCTGCACGCCCATATAAACCGAAGGATAAAGCCAAAGCAGAAAATGCGGTGCTGATTGTTGAGCGTTGGATATTAATGCGATTGCGACGTGAGAGCTTCTACACCCTAGCGGGTCTAAATGCGCGGATTAAAGTGTTAATGGCAGAGTTAAATAATCGGCCACAACGCTTATACCCAGGCTCTCGTCGTGAACAGTTTGAACTGCTCGATAAGCCAGCCTTAATGCCATTACCTGGCACCATGTATGAGTACATCGACAGTAAATGGGCGAAGGTAGGGCCGGATTACCATGTGTTGTACCAAAAGCATGCTTACTCTGTACCACACACTTTAGTGGGCAACACGGTGACCATAGAGGCAAGTGGCAGTGTGGTCAGCATCTATCATCACAATCAACTGGTAACACAGCACGCTAAATCAGCAAAAGAAGGCGGCTTCTCAACCCAAAAAGAACACATGCCGGACAGCCATGTAAAACAGCGCTTCAGTGCTGAGCGCTTACTGCACTGGGCTGAGAATATCGGTGTGGGTACCCGTGGTGTGGTGCAGTGGCACATCCATAGTCGCAAACATCCTGAGCAAGCGATTAAAAGCTGCTTAGCTATCCTAAACCTCACTAAACAACATGGTGCTGCGCGACTTGAAGCCGCTTGCCAAAAGGCATTACTGCTAGAACGCCCTCACCGGAGTGTGGTGATGAACTTACTCAAACATCATCAAGAAAGCATACCGAGCACCGCTGTTGAGCAGGATGAGCAGCCTGTCACCCATCACAATATCCGCGGCCAACATTACTATCAATAGGAAAACCCATGACACAATCTCAATTACAAGAGCAACTACGTAGCTTACGGCTTGGGCACTTCGCTCAAGCGTTACAGCAACAACAAAGCCAAGCGACAACTTACGACGAGATGAGCTTCGAAGAGCGCTTAGGATTGCTGGCACAGCATGAAATTCATTGTCGGCAAGACAGCAAAGTGAAGCGTTTACTGCGCCAGGCAACCTTGCGCTTAGAGGCTCATGCCAGCCGATTGGAATACCGTGCAGAGCGCGGCCTACGCAAAGATAAAGTCGCCACACTGTTAAGCGGCCAATACTTACATCACGCCCACAACATTATCGTTACCGGTGCAACAGGATGCGGAAAAACGTACTTCGCATGCGCGTTAGCCAGACAAGCCTGTGAACAACATCATACGGTGCGATATTACCGACTTGGGCAGCTTCTTGATGAACTGAATATCGGCCACGCCGATGGCAGTTACCGACAACAGCTTGCACAACTCGCTAAGAAAAAGCTGCTCATCCTGGACGACTGGGGAATGGAAAAACTGAGCGCACGTCAGGCTAATGACTTACTTGATGTGATGGAAGAGCGATACCAAAACACCAGTACCATTATCGCCAGCCAGTTACCCGTTACCGAATGGTACAAACTCATCAGTAACCCCACTGTGGCAGATGCATTACTCGACCGTTTATTGCACAACAGTCATCGAATTGAACTGGCTGGCGAATCGATGAGAAAACTAGACCAATCCGATCACTTAAGGTAAAACTGGCAGGGACGAAAAAGAAGATGAAAAAGTGATCGGATAAAACCGAAACGACCGATCGGATTCACCGAAATACGCAC
>NZ_JAKRFB010000122.1:0-1718 GCF_022348315.1 Alteromonas sp. MmMcT2-5
ATCTATTACGCCGCCAATCAGGTGGATCGATTACGGCACAAATGGGGTGGGTCCATTACGCCGCCAATGGAATGGATCCATAGCGGTGCCAATTAACAAATGTAATATCCCGCTCTACGAAACCAATTATGCTAAATAGAATGCAATGCTAAATTCAATATAAAGCGTTGAACAGTTTTGTTAAAAAGTACAATGATATCTCGCTCCATCAGCTTCATTTCATCAATCAGTTCATTGTCTGTAAAGGCTATGAACTTCGGGTCTCTCCTTACATCGAGAAGTGAGGCTGGCCTTGATATAAAGCGCTTAAATGCTTCGGCACCATCGATGTCAGAAGTATAAGAAAGGTAAGTGTCTGCGACCATTGCTCTTACTTCGTTCGTAAATATAGATTTCATTCAATTAATCCATTCAAGATAGCGATGCAAACTAATCTACCGCGCTTTTATCGAACTAGTAACTGGCCTAATGTATAGTTATATCGCCTTTTTATTCAATTGTTCCGGTAGTTAACCAAGTTATTTCCTAGCACAAGCCTTTTGCATTTTATTGATAACTCTTCTCTCAGCAGGGATGAGTGTAAGACTATAGTCGTCGATAATGTCCATGAACCTCTCTATATACTCACATCGATAAGCGTGATTAGGTGGTAACCACTCATCTAAGCCTTTGGCTCCTTTTTGTCGATTTAATGATGCTTTAACTAATAGGAGATTATGGGGGTCATTTGCAAAAGCTTGGCGCTTATCCCTCGACCATTTGTCGCCGCCATGGCCATGCGCAAATTTAAGAGGAACAATGTGGTCGAGGTCTAGCGCGGTAGAATCGACGAACGTCTCACCTGAATACGGGTCATACCATTCACCTACAGTGACTTGGCAACCGTTACCGGACTTAAAGACTACAGAAGTCTTTGACTTCAATATCAACATTTCATGACGCGTATTTTGGCAATCATTGTCGTCGTCAATCCAATGGGGCCAATCCACTCTATCATAGTTGGAGGTAAAGGCTCTACCTTCGTTTAATGCCTCTTCTTCCGCTTGATGATATGTCGTCTTCGCTTTAGGTAATCGACCGCCGCTATGAAGGCATGCCTCAATAGTACTAAATGCTTCGAAGCTCTTGGTTCGATTGTAGGATGAACTTGACGTGTCATGACAAATGCCCGATATGCTTTTTTTTACTTGAGCATGAACGTTATTGGGTGAACCACATGACACTACGGAAAAACTCAGTAGAAAGAGAATTAAAGAATTGATTTTCATGATTACTTAGTTCTCACTTGTGATTACATCCCTTATCATGCCGTGATTGACAACTTTTATCATCTTTAACCAACTCCCTAACTCCCCCAATTTTTTATTACTTGAACGAGGCAAGATGACTTTACTTAGGAATATTTATGTTTCGCTTCTGGGGCCCTACAGGACTTGCTAATGACTCTTGATTCTCGTGATATATAAGTCCGCCGCCCATATCAACTTTGCATCGACAGTGAGCTGTGGGGCCACATGACGTATAAGAGCGTAAAGGCTCCCTAGACACGATAATATTAATATGAGTGAAAGTGCTTTTTAGGAAGCAAGATTTACGTGGAAATATCCTTGTAGACTTAATATCGCTTAATTGAGGGTATATAACTGGCGAAACGTTCGCCGTTTATCGCCATTACGCATTTATGTATATACTTAAACCTTCTGCTACGACTAAATGCA
>NZ_JAKRFB010000123.1:0-1584 GCF_022348315.1 Alteromonas sp. MmMcT2-5
AACTGGCGTCAGGCTATGAGTCGTTTTATTATCGAGTTCGAGGAACGCCTCGAAAAGCACATTAACTAATGGCAGTTACACAGAATCTGTTACAGGCTCTTAGTGTTCGGTATAGGTGAATAGTCAAAATTAAACAGCTTTGCTTCCGATATTTTCCCTTCTGAAATCGCTTGCTCGAAACGCTTTCCAACAGTTTTAGCTGCATTTACTGCAATGTCTCTAACTTCGCTGTTTCGATCATTTACATCGAAGCTTTCCAGTAGCCTGAAAATATCTTCAGCTTGACTACTCAGTGATAGCGCCTGAGTAGAAACATCAGTGAGGTCGTGCTCTAATTTTTCTGTCGTCGTGTGCAACTGAAGTATATTGGTACTTATACCTGCGCTATGTTCTGCATTATTTTCCACCATTGCTTGCATAGCGCCCATCGATTCCCGTGCTTTTGTAGAGAGCATACTGGAGTGTGAGATAGCTTCTTCGCTCTCCTTTAATTTCACATTCATGTTATCACTAGAGTTAAGCACCGTTTCCATAGTAGCCACTGCAGCCTGGCTACTAGTATTCATATCCTGCAGCAGACTTTCTATTCCTGAGGTGGCATCGGTTGTTTTCTTGGCAAGCTCGCGTACTTCATCAGCAACGACGGCGAAACCACGTCCTTGATCTCCCGCTCTTGCAGCTTCAATAGCCGCATTCAGCGCTAGCATATTTGTTTGATCGGCCAATTGGTTAATGGTGTTTGTTATTGTACTTATTCCCTCGGCCTTACTTTTTAATGTAGTGAGCGCTTCAGATGACGCATTTATGTTTTTAACCAGCTGCTGTTGCTGGCTTAATACTTCTTTTAACGACGTACTGCCGAACTGCGTTTTCTCGTCAGATTCATTCATAGAAAATGCAGCATTCTTGGCAAGCTCATCTAACTGAGTTGAGGAGACTTCTAACTGTTGGAGTCTACCGCTCATCTCGCCGATGTTCGCGACTTGCTCATTAAATGCTTTTGATAACTGTTCTAAAAAGAAAGAGATAGAAGCACCACCAATTGCAATGTTACTCGCGGCATGACTAACTTTCGTTGCATCATTGCTGTGTGCATTGTTCTTATAATCGTCAGTTAGAACAATTTTACTAGCGGCTATGTCTTGGTTTTGAAATACCTTCTCAATAATAAAGGCCGCGAAAAGGATAGTAAGAAACGTAGCAACCGTAGAGATTAGTAGATGTGAAGTAACAAGAGACATCACTACATTAACGAGACCAGCAATAACAGCTAAAACTAAATACTTCATTAGGCGCACTTAACATTTTATTAACACCTCAAAAATGTAAAGCGTTTTAAACCAATTATCCATAAGCGGATAGTATTAGTTATGGGGTCAGAGTACTTTATTAAGTGAGCATTGTATTCATTAGCAAATGAAATAAACGCTTCAAGGTACGAGTTGTCAGATTAATGAAGTGAGTAGATTGACTCTACCCCATTAGTAATGGGGTCAGAGTCTGAGGTATCCCCACAAATAATATTGCGATATCAATAAGATAAAAAAGATAGGAACATTCATGACGTTTGGTGATCAGATCAAT
>NZ_JAKRFB010000124.1:0-1556 GCF_022348315.1 Alteromonas sp. MmMcT2-5
GGGTAAGCGGATTAAATGGTTGATCTTACCTTTGCATGAGAGTGAGACAGACCGGCATCTCATCGGATTATCTGGTTGATGCTTCACCTACTGCTGGTGCATGTTTCCTTCGCTAATTCCAGCAAGAACCCCACACGCCTCAACTTCCCGGTCATCGTTGCAACTCGCTCTCAGTGAAACGAGTTGTTTCTCAAGCGCTTGCAGAGCGGTTATCTGCGACCGCACATGAGAGATGTGATCATCGAGCAAGGTGTTGACGGCGGTACAAGGCTGATGAGGGTCGTCCTGATAGCTCTGTAGTTCGTGAATCTCAGCCAGTGACAGGCCCAGGATTCTGCAGCGGCGGATGAAGGCCAGCCCTTCACCATGCTTCTCGGTATAGACACGGTAACCGTTGTCCTGCCGATCAGGCGGCGGCAACAAGCCCTGCTGTTCATAGAAGCGGATCGTCTGTGTTTCGACCCCTACCAACTGCGCCAACTGACCAATGCGCATCAGCCTCCTCCCCAACGGATTCTTTACTCTATTGACCTTATAGTAGCTTTATAGTTTAAAATGGTACCACAACATTGTTCAAGTGGAGTCGTATTATGAGCAAATCCTGTGGTGGCGCCTGTGGCGCTGATGCAACGTCCGCAGCGGATACCGATATACAGGCCTCCTCCGAGGCGCCAGGGAGATGGGTCAGTGTTTATGCCGTGCCGAAGATGGACTGTCCATCAGAAGAACGAATGATTCGCCTAGCCCTGAACGGCTTTGAGGAGATTCGGGCGCTGTCCTTCGACTTGTCGAACCGCCGGCTGAAGGTCGTGCATGACGGCGAGGTCGAGCCCGTCACCTCGAAACTGAAGACCTTGGGGCTAGGCGCCTCGCTTCAGGAAACCGTCGCTGCAAATCCGGAGACCATCAAGGCCGCCGAGTTTTCGGCAGCTTCTGCTAAGCAAGAATCCGGGACCCTGCGCTGGTTGCTCGGCATCAATGCACTTCTGTTCGTGGTGGAAATGACTGCCGGTCTGATCGCCCGGTCCACCGGCCTGATTGGAGAATCCCTGGACAATTTTGCCGATGCGGCGGTGTACGGGCTTGCCCTTTATGCGGTTGGACATAGCGTGAAAATGCAGGTACGTGCCGCGCATCTTGCTGGTGTACTGCAACTGATCTTGGCTGTGGGCGTGCTCGTAGAGGTGGTGAGACGCTTTGTATTCGGTAGTGAGCCTGAATCGCTGGTGATGATGGCTATCGCATTCGTCGCATTGATTGCCAATACCAGTTGTCTGCTGCTCATATCCAAACATCGGGAAGGCGGGGCGCACATGAAGGCAAGCTGGATATTCTCGGCCAACGACGTGGTGATCAACCTGGGGGTCATCACCGCCGGCGCCCTGGTCGCGTGGACCGGTTCCAATTATCCGGATCTGATTATCGGCACCATCGCGGGGGGCATTGTACTTAACGGTGCCAGACGCATTTTGGCGTTGAAGGGTTAAATAATGCTCATTATTGGCAAAAAGCTCTCGCCGTATGCCCTATTGTCCATATCGGGCCTGCTGGCAGCG
>NZ_JAKRFB010000125.1:0-2264 GCF_022348315.1 Alteromonas sp. MmMcT2-5
GGCGAGAAAGAGAACCGATATGAGAAAGATTAAAGACGTCCTGCGTCTCAAATTCGAAGTAGGATTAAGCCATCGAGACATCGGCCAATGCTTAAGTCTCGGCCCTTCAACCGTGAGTGAAATACTCTCGCGCTTTAAATCCAGTGATTTATCGTGGCCGTTGCCGGAAGCGCTCAATGATAAAACGCTCGAGGCTCAGTTGTATAACACTGGTCCCGTTCAGCGCCAAAAACGGCTGCCTGACTTTATGCTTATGCAGCAAGAGTTGAAGCGTAAATGCATGACTAAGCTGTTGCTGTGGGAAGAGTATTACGCCGAAGATAGTGCGTCAGCTTATGGTTACACGCAGTTCTGCGAGCATTATCAGCGATGGCTTAAAAAGCAGAAGCGTAGTATGCGTCAGCATCATATCGCGGGTGATAAGTTGTTTATTGACTACTGCGGGCCGACAGTACCTATCGTTAATCCCGATACAGGCGAAGTGCGTTATCATGCACAAATCTTTGTTGCGACTTTAGGTGCGACCAACTACACGTATGTTGAAGCTGGCCGCTCACAACGTGAAGAAGACTGGATAATGGCGCACGTAAGAACGTTCCGCTACCTTGGCGGTGTACCTCGTTTACTTGTGCCGGATAACCTGAAATCAGCCGTTACCAAAGCCCATCGTTACGCGCCCACGCTGAATGAAAACTACGCAAAAATGGCGCGGCATTACGGCTGCGCCATTGTGCCTGCACGGCCTTATAAACCGAAGGATAAGGCTAAAGCAGAAAATGCGGTACTGATTGTTGAACGCTGGATACTAATGCGATTGCGACGGGAGTGCTTTTACACTTTAGCGGGCCTTAACGCACGTATCAAAGTGTTAATGGAAGAGTTAAATAATCGGCCGCAGCGCTTACATCCAGGCTCTTGTGCTGTACCAAAAGCACGCTTACTCTGTACCGCACACCTTAGTAGGCAACACGGTGACCATCGAGGCAAGTGGCAGTGTGGTCAGCATCTATCACCAAAATCAACTGGTGACACAGCACGCTAAATCAGCAAAAGACGGCGGCTTCTCAACGCAAAAAGAACACATGCCGGACAGCCATGTAAAACAGCGCTTCAGCGCTGAACGCTTATTGCACTGGGCGGAGAATATTGGTGTAGGTACGCGCGGTGTGGTGCAGTGGCACATCCATAGCCGTCAACATCCAGAGCAAGCGATTAAAAGCTGCTTAGCTATCCTAAACCTCACTAAACAACATGGTGCTACGCGACTTGAAGCCGCTTGCCAAAAGGCGTTACTGCTAGAACGCCCTCACAGAAGCGTTGTGATGAACTTACTCAAACATCACCAAGAAAGCGTACCGAGCACCGCTGTCGAACACGATGAGCAACCTGTAACCCACCACAATATCCGCGGCCAACATTACTATCAATAGGACAACCCATGACACAATCTCAATTACAAGAGCAACTGCGTAGCTTACGGCTTGGACACTTCGCTCAAGCGTTACTGCAACAACAAAGCCAAGCGACAACCTACGACGAGATGAGCTTCGAAGAACGCTTAGGATTACTGGCACAGCATGAAATCCACTGTCGGCAAGACAGCAAAGTGAAGCGTTTACTGCGTCAGGCAACCTTGCGCTTAGAAGCTCACGCCAGCCGATTGGAATACCGCGCAGAGCGCGGTCTACGCAAAGATAAAGTCGCCACACTGTTGAGCGGCCAATACTTACATCATGCCCATAACATTATCGTTACTGGCGCAACGGGGTGCGGTAAAACGTACTTCGCTTGCGCATTAGCCAGACAAGCCTGTGAACAGCATCATACAGTACGATATTACCGGCTCGGCCAGCTTCTAGATGAGCTGAATATCGGCCACGCCGATGGAAGTTACCGACAACAGCTTGCACAACTCGCTAAGAAAGAGCTGCTCATCCTAGATGACTGGGGAATGGAAAAACTGAGTGCAAGACAGGCCAATGACTTACTTGACGTGATGGAAGAACGATATCAAAACACCAGCACCATTATCGCTAGCCAGTTGCCCGTTACCGAATGGTACAAACTCATCAGTAACCCCACCGTGGCAGATGCATTACTCGACCGTTTACTGCACAACAGCCATCGAATTGAACTGGCTGGCGAATCGATGAGAAAACTAGACCAATCCGATCACTTAAGGTAAAACTGGTAAGGACGAAAAAGAAGAAGAAAAAGTGATCGGATAAAACCGAAATGACCGTTCGGATTCACCGAAATACGCA
>NZ_JAKRFB010000126.1:0-1531 GCF_022348315.1 Alteromonas sp. MmMcT2-5
GTTTATTGAGTTGTGTACGCCCAGCACGGGCATGAACTAATGAGGTGAAAGTCCTCTGTAGGAAGATCACCGTTGTTTAACACACTGTTATTCAACGCTAACTACTAGCGAATGGCAAGGGCTAAATCGTGAGAGATAGTCTGGAGGAAGCCGCTAGCAAATCTGCGAGCTGATGAACAAGAACATCATATGAGGCGTAGGCTGAAGGTGAGTTGGCACAAGACAACGAAACCATGTGATCTAACGGCCACCGTAAATGATGCAGCAGTGCAGAGACAGTCCATGTTCTTATCTGGGGAGATCTGCTTTACGAGCGATCGGTGAATACCAGTAAGGCTCTGGTATACAAGTGCCTTGGCGCAGAGGAAACGCATCATCCACTGCGAGCGAATTCGATGCAAACCGATAGCGCTGTTACAGGTAACTGTGGCGGTGATAGAGCAGAAGTCAGCAGACGGCATAGTAGCCAAATGCCCAGCGTAATGGCTGGGACACGGCCAAGGCCGGAACATTTAGAATAAAGGAGGAGCCTTGTCAGACTTGAACACACGAATGCCGTCCGGTAGTGACGTGACTCAGCGTACTGATGAGCAGCCAGCCTTTAGCGCAGATCTACTCGAACTTTTTCTCCAGCCTTCCAATCTTGTGTCGGCATGGAAGCAGGTTCGAGCCAACAAAGGGGCCGCTGGCATTGATGGCATGACCATTGATGACTTCCCCGCTTGGGCAAACGCCGGAAACTGGAAACGTGTTATGACTGAGCTTCGCTCAGGCCAATACCAACCTTCACCGGTGAAACGCGTTGAGATTGACAAACCTGATGGCGGAAAACGTCAATTAGGGATCCCAACTATCGTTGACCGTGTTATCCAACAAGCGATTGCCCAAGTCCTTACGCCTATTTTCGACCCAACCTTCTCAGATAATAGCTTTGGGTTCAGACCAAATCGAAATGGGCAGCAAGCCGTGAAGCGGGTAATCAGCATTATCAAAACGGGACGTCGTTTCGCCGTGGATGTTGACCTGTCTAAGTTCTTTGACCGCGTTAATCACGATTTACTCATGACCTACCTTGGCTATAAAGTGAAAGATAAGCGATTGCTTAAACTGATTAAACGTTACTTACGAGCTGGGATTCTCTGCAAAACCAAAGGGGATAACCAGCTTTATAGTGAGAGTCGAGAAGGTGTTCCTCAGGGCGGGCCATTATCGCCGCTTTTGGCAAACATCATGCTCGACCCATTGGACAAAGAGCTTGAGAAACGGGGTCACAAATTTGCCCGATATGCGGATGATTTTACCATACTGGTAAAGACGCCCCGTTCGGGTGAACGTGTGCTCAATAGTATTAGCAGATTCCTGAGTCACCGCTTGAAGTTGGTGGTTAATACAACCAAAAGCCACGTCGTTAAAACCAATGAAAGCAAATTCCTTGGATTCACCTTCAAGGCAGGCCGCATTCAATGGCACCCGAAGACCCTGATGAAGTTTAAGCAACAGGTTCGACGGTTAACGAATCGCAACTGGGGCG
>NZ_JAKRFB010000127.1:0-2199 GCF_022348315.1 Alteromonas sp. MmMcT2-5
CAACTTAGAGCGACTTCATACCGCTAATGGTGATCTGTCGCCAATAGAATATGAGCAAAGTTCCTTAAGAAAAGTGTCCTGATTTAGTTGCGCAGAACAGTCATCGCATACTCGAACACATTGAGGTCGTTAGCTTTAGCGGTTTCGATGATACTGTAGAGCATTGCGCTGGCGTTTGCGCCCGTGGCGGTTTGACTAAATAGCCAGTTTTTTCTGCCTATCACGAACGGTTTAATCGCGCGCTCAGCGCGATTATTATCAATCTTTAGTTGGCCGTCGAGTGTATAACGTACAAGCTTTTCCCATTGGTTCAAGCAGTATTGTATCGCTTCACCTAATTTGGTTTTCGGTAGCACTTGTTGAACTGATTTCATTAGCCATGCGTGAAGCTGATTGAGCAACGGCAGGCTCTTTTCTTGTCTGGTAAGGTAGCGCACTTCGACCGTTTTATCGTTTAGCTGCGTTTCGATGCGGTAGAGCTTTTGGATGTGATTGAGTGCCCAATCTGCTTTTCCGCTGCCTTTCTTACCCGCACCTTTTTTGGCTTCCATGAACTTACGACGTGCATGTGCCCAGCAACCGATAAGGGTCGCTTGCGTTTGCTCGTAGCCTTGATAGCCGTCTACTTGCAGGTAGTCGTTATAGCCATTAAGGAAGTCGACTGCGCATTGCCCGGCGCGACTATTGTGATAATCGTACAACACGATATTGGATGTCGCTGTATCGGGGATATTATCGCTAGGTAAGTCAGCGCCACTGGCGTATAGCCACATATAACTATTCACTTTCTCAGACTCAACAACTTTAAGCGTGGTTTCATCCGCTGCGATAACAGGCTGCTTTAACAGATGTTGATGAAGCTGCTCGTAAAGCGGTTTAAACAACTCAGCGCAGCGGATTATCCAGTCCGCCATCGTCTTACGGCTTAATTCAATACCGTGCTGTTTGAACATCGCTTCTTGTCGATAAAGCGGTAACCCATACTGATATTTGCTGGTGATGATTTGACTTAACAAGCTTGGCGTTGCGTAGTCTCCGACGTATCTTCACCAATGCGATGTAATTCGCCCGAACAACAGCCACAGATTTTTTCTTCGTCACTAATATCGTGAACAATAACTTCGCGAGGCAGGTCTTGAGGCAATGGTTTACGTGTCGGCTTTTTACGAGTGTAGCTAATCGCTTCTTCAGCTGTTTCAGTTTCAACAACCAGCTCTTCCGCTTCATTGAACAACTCACCTTGCCCTGGGTGGCCTTCGGTACTTTTTCCGAACTGCTTGTGCTGGGCAACACGGAACTGTTCTTCTAAATAGGCAATCCGCGCGCTCTTCTCTTCAAGAAGCGCTTCAAGTTCAGCGATGCGGGATTGGTATTCTTTCTCGTTCATACCGCTATTATCCCGTATTAAGCTGCTGATTACCTTACATTATTAAGACTATTTCGTGATCGTTAATCGCTACTTATGATCACAGGTTATAAGCCGGATGCGTTGTAATGCAACGGTTGATGCCCTATGACATCGTAGCCCGATAACAGCCATTGTAGCTGTTGTTCACTCATATGCATCTGTTTTAAGTTCGCATCGACAGGCCATTTAAAACGATGCTTCTCGAGTTGCTTGTACCAGAGTGCGAAGCCCGTTTTATCCCAATAGAGTATTTTGACCTTATCGCGCTTTTTGTTGCAGAAGACGAACAGTGCATCGCGAAACGGATTCAGGTTCATATCCTGCTCAACGACGACAATTAAGCCATTAATCGATTTGCGGAAGTCGACGACATCCATGTACAGGTAAATGTCGGCAGGCTCAACGAACATCTTCATTCGCTTAATGCCTTCATCACAGCGGCAACCCAGTGAGGGTTAATATTGGTTGGCACGCTCAATTGAACCTCTCCGAGTTGCAGGAGAAGTTCGCCACCCATTTCCTCGGTGTAGGATTCAACCTTCGTGACTTCACGCTTCACCTGAACAAACTTGCTACTTGTTCGTTGAAGCCGGATATCGCGACGTCGGGTATAGTAAGTTTGAACGTTAATCTGTTGCTGACGACAAAACTCTACCGCAGTGAGTCCGCTTTGCTTTTGCTGCTCGAATAAGTTGAGCCAGTCTTGCACTTCTCTTCGTTGATATTGCGGCATGGTCATTCTCCTTAACAAAAAGAGAACACCATGCCGTAGCTAATTTATGAATTGAATG
>NZ_JAKRFB010000128.1:0-1315 GCF_022348315.1 Alteromonas sp. MmMcT2-5
GAGACTGTAACTAATTTTGTGTAACTGCCTATCTCAATTTACTCTATAGAGAGTTAAGGATAGGCAGATGAACATGAATAAGAAAGAGCTTGAAGCTTTCGCAAAGGAAGCGGCCAAAGGTATTAAAACACCTGAAGACTTAAACGAATTTAGTCAGATGTTGAAGAAAATCACCGTTGAAGCGGCATTGAACGCTGAAATGGATGAGCATCTTGGCTACGAAAGAAATCAAAAGTCTACATCATCAAACAGTCGTAACGGTAAGAGCAGTAAACGCGTTAAGACCGAAGATGGTGAGTTTGAACTCAACACTCCTCGAGACCGTGAAGGCTCCTTTGAACCCAAGCTCGTTAAAAAGCATCAATCCCGTTTCACCTCCATGGACGATAAAATTCTCTGGCTTTATGCACAAGGCATGAGTACCCGTGAAATCGTCAATGCGTTTGATGAATGGTACGGTGCTGAGATATCGCCAACATTGGTTTCTCGCGTCACTAATGCGGTTATCGAGCAAGTTGTGGAATGGCAGTCGCGCCCGTTAGATGCCATTTACCCGATAGTTTACCTCGACTGTATCGTGGTGAAAATCCGCCAGGATAAGCGCATCATCAACAAATCTATCTTCTTGGCCTTAGGCATCAATACTGAAGGTCACAAAGAATTGATGGGCATGTGGATAGCCGAGAATGAAGGGGCTAAATTCTGGCTAAACGTTTTAACTGAGCTGCAACAGCGTGGCGTAGAAGACATCCTCATCGCTTGTGTCGATGGCCTCAAAGGCTTCCCTGATGCAATTAATGCTGTGTTCCCACAAACGCATATTCAACTGTGTATCGTACACATGGTGCGTAATTCATTAAAATACGTGTCATGGAAAGACTACAAAGCCGTCACGGCAGATTTAAAACGCGTGTACCGCTCAGCAACGGAAGATGAAGCTCTGCTTGAGTTAGAACGGTTTGCTGAAACATGGGACGGCCAGTACCCTCAAATTAGCAAGTCATGGCGCACGCACTGGCATAATCTCAACACCTTGTTCAATTACCCTGAGGACATCCGCAAGGCGATTTACACCACTAACGCCATTGAATCTCTGAACAGCGTTATCCGTAAAGCCATCAAGAAACGGAAAATCTTCCCCAGCGATGATTCAGCAAGAAAAATGGTGTACTTAGCAATAAAAGACGCCAGTAAGAAATGGTCGATGCCGATTCAAAACTGGCGTCAGGCTATGAGTCGTTTTATTATCGAGTTCGAGGAACGCCTCGAAAAGCACATTAACTAATGGCAGTTACACAGAATCTGTTACAGGCTC
>NZ_JAKRFB010000129.1:0-1271 GCF_022348315.1 Alteromonas sp. MmMcT2-5
TGGAAAGCTGCACTCAAATGGTACAGCTCCATAGTTGACGCAGCCTGGGCCGGAGGCATATGAAATTAAATTCGTGGGGATCCCTCAGGGTCAGAGTACTTTATTGGCTTAGTATTTTATTCATAGTAAATAAAATAAACACTTCAAGGTACATGTTGCCTCACTCGTAAGGAGTGTACTTTACCTGGGCTCTATTGCTTACAAACGCTTTTTTATTACTAACTGTTATCTGGTACTAACTCATTAAGGTGCAAAACCATCCAACCGTTAATATAAATATTTCGAGGCCGCCTAGCATCGTAAATGGCACCAGAAGTAACCAAGTCATTTACTTTTGTTTTGCTAAGCACAAGGTTATCAACACGATAGTAATTGCGCAGTAATAACGCTTTATCAAATTTCGCATGTTGACTCGGCGAGACAGGTGTTGTGTGAGCAATGTTTCCGACTTTAAAAGTAAGAGTATCATCATCAACACTAAGTAATTTCAGGGGGACATAGCGAAATCGAGCATCCGATGAAGGATCTATAGCTCTATAGTCAATATAGAAAAAGTCGTTTTTCTGAGGATTAGCCAAGACCCGCTCTTTTTCACTATTTTCAATAAATGCATTACCAACAAAGAAGAATGCTATTAGAAGAAAGCAAACAAATTCTGCATGCTGCTTTAATAGAGCGGTCACAGGTTCAAGCTGAAAATTACCCCGCAAATAAGCTGGGTTATTATTGAATGGTAAGGCTGACATACAAACTTCCTAGCTGTTTAGTGTTTTTATACCATACCGATTATTTTTCAACCTGTCGCTTTTTCTATACATTCAAACAAGTCCACAGCATTGATCCCTCGAATAATGGAGTCAGAGTACATTTCTCTAATAAGGTATGCTGGCGAATTAGAGTACTTCTCCCACACTGTTATGAAATCACGCATAGTTAAATTCGTTTTTTCAAAAAAGTACTCTGACCCCTTTTATTATTTTTGTGGTGAGCTATTTATGAAATGCTTTCTGGCACTGCCTAAGCACTGAAAACGGCCGAATGGTAACTCGTCTTTTTTTGGGTGTCAGAGTAGATTGTTACTTCTCTAAAAAATGGAGGCGGAGTACATTTCACTGATTTAGCGGCACTGGGGGGTAAGGGAATGACTATGTTCTGATGTTTAAAGTAATAAAGTACTCTGACCCTGAGGTATCCCCACAAATAATATAACGATATCAGCGAGATAAAAAAGATAGGAACATTCATGACGTTTGGTGATCAGATCAATCGCC
>NZ_JAKRFB010000130.1:0-1244 GCF_022348315.1 Alteromonas sp. MmMcT2-5
CTGAGGGATCCCCACGAATTTAGCATGTAATCTTGCTCATGCAAGCTTCAGCGGTGAGTTCATCAAGCCAGCGGATCGTCTTTTTCCACTGATGCAGGGTAAATCGCATTGAGGTGTTAAAAGCTCTCAAGCCAAGAAAGTGAAAGGATAGTACGGATTTTGTTTCGGTATTTGCCTGAAAGCGTCGATGCTTGTTACTGACAACTAATAGCATGCCCAACAGTACAGCCACTAACGAAGCCAGTGTGGTAAGCAAGACCAGAACAGTAATGCGTGTCTTGGTTGTGCTGCGATTATTTTCATACCCCAGACCAAAGCGCGTGCTTTTCATATCCCGAAAGCCTTCTTCTATTTGCATGCGCTGGCGATAAATATCGATGACTTGTTTAGATAAGTGACGATGGTAGGGCAATGACGTCGCCAGTAGCCACGGATCTCTTGCGCCATCAGCATATTTCAATGAATTGGTATCCCGTTGGCGCGAGCCATTGGCATTAAACGCTCGTCGACCTTTCGCTTTCTCTTTAACCAACACCAAGGTACAGGCAAAAGGTCGTGACTTGACGATAAGCGCGTTATCAAATCGCTTGGGCCGTGTTGTAGCCTTTAGATAAAGCTCAGCGATAGATTGCCATTCATTACCGCCATCCAGCGAATATAAATGTGGCTTTCGCACACGTCCGACAATATGCCATCTCAATGCCTGCACTTCACGAAACCACGGCGATTTGTAGCCCGCATCAGTGACAATAATGGGCTGGCAGGTATCCGGTAAGAGCGTGTGCAATATCTCTAAAAAGTCTCTATGTGTAGTCGCTTTTGCACTGGCTTTTCTATCATGCACTTCCTGATAAAGGGTAATAGGCCGCCCTTTAACGACAATTGCGGCGCGAAGTAAAAAGTGCTTTTTGCACTTATCCAAATCTGACCAGTCAACGGCAATGACAGGATGTTTACAGGTACAAAATAACCGGCAAATCATTGCATAGATAAACGGTACTTCACGCTGGAGGTGACCATTAGATAACAGCCGGTCAGCCCGCTTAATACGGTGTTTCTCATAGGCATTGGAACGGATACCGCGCCCCATACTGGTCACAGTGGCCGAACCGCTCTCAATCAAGCTTCGCACACAGGCGACAACGGCCTGTTTGCGGGTTTTATGCATTTTATGGCTGACAAAAGAGACAAGATTGTTCAATATAGAGCGTGCATTCATGGTGTTTTCTGTGTTGGTTTTTTTT
>NZ_JAKRFB010000014.1:0-80879 GCF_022348315.1 Alteromonas sp. MmMcT2-5
ATCTGATCACCAAACGTCATGAATGTTCCTATCTTTTTTATCTTATTGATATCGCAATATTATTTGTGGGGATACCTCAGACTCTGACCCCATTATTTTTATGCAGAGTTGTTGTTTGGTACTTATACTGAGTTATTAGTCATTTAATAATACTTAGAAACCCTAATGCCAAAGCAGTACTCTACAAAGCCTGAATCATTTGGCGAAGTTACATCGGCCTTGCAAAAAGCTGGCTTCAAAATTCTGCTGGTTTTTTCTTTACTCATCTTAGCGGTAATCGTCATAGCACAACCCCAAAATGTGTATGTGGCAGTATTTTTCGGCCTGTCTTGGTGTGCAATTTCGATAGCGGGAATTATCTTTTCTAACTACAAAGAACCTTTGGCGAAATTGTGGGCAATACTCACCATTCCCGTCGCGCCTTACCTTGTAATAAGCAATGGGCTCATGCCCGCAACCTTAGTTCCAATTGCTACTATTTTTCCCATTTTACTGCTTTCTAATGGTTGGCGAATAAGTGCAATGGTAGTACTCGCATGCTGTACTTTTCTTGTGCCGCTTTACGAAGGGGATTATGACAAGGGCCTTTGGCTAAGGCTTTGTGTGACCAACCTTGTTGTGTCCCTTCTTATCTATGCTCTAGCGAGCCAATTAGAGAAAGCCCTTGTTGAGAGTAAAAACAAAACTCTTGAGCTAAACAGGGCGCTTGCGAGCGAAAAGCAAGCGTCGGCTGCACAATCACGATTCCTCGCCACTATGTCACACGAGATTCGCACGCCATTAAACGGTATTTTGGGACTGACCGATGTAGTGCTTTCTCATGATATTTCGGAAAGTGCACGGCCTAACCTCGAGAAGATTCAGCGTTCAGGACTCTCGCTAAACCGTATTTTGAACGACATATTAGATCTCTCCAAACTAAATGCGGGAAAACTTGCGCTGGAGATCATTCCCTTTGACCTAAAAAGTACTGCCAAAGATTGCGTGGCGTTTTATGCACAATTGGCGCAGAACAAAGGTATCTCACTGAGAATAGAAGTAGATAAAACACTAAATACTTGTGTTGTAGGGGACGCAACGCGCCTTTCTCAAGTGTTAAACAACCTAGTGAGCAACGCGATAAAGTTTACGCATCAGGGCAGTGTCACTTTAGGGCTATCGAAAGGTGAAGCGTCAAAGACCCATCAATTTGTCAGATTTTCAGTTAAGGATACGGGGGACGGGATTGATGCTTCTGAACAAGAGCGCGTATTCGATGCATTTACACAAGCCAACAGCAGCATTAATCGAATGCACGGGGGAACGGGACTTGGTTTACAGATAGTAAAAAGCTTGGTTGAAGCTATGGGCGGCACGGTTTATCTAAAAAGCGCGGTAGGTCAGGGGAGTGAATTTTATTTCGAGCTACCGTTTGAAATTGCAGATAGTGTAATTGGCGCTAAAGAACAGGAAAGCACACCGTCGTTCCCAAACCTTACTGTTTTGGTTGCAGAAGATAACGACATTAACCAGGTCGTAGCAAAATCATTGTTAGAAGACACAGGATTGAGAGTTGCGCTTGCTAATAACGGTAACGAAGCAGTAGAGATTGCACTAAAGCAGCATTTCGACCTTATATTGATGGACTTACACATGCCTGAAATGAACGGCTCTGAAGCCGCTTTAGCGTTGCGAAAAGCTAACATCACTATTCCTATTATCGCGTTCACTGCTGCGGTGGTTGCCGAAGAAATAGATAAAGCGTTAGCATCCGGGATGAATGGATATCTCACAAAACCAGTCAATAAAACGGAACTACACGCTGTGCTAACTAAATACTTGGGCGGAGAAATGTCTACAGAAAGTTCCTGTATTGCTAAAGGGGAATATACAGAGTAATGTGGCTATGAAATTGTCATTAATCCGAATAAACCCCTGTTATACAATAGATAATAATAAAAGTTCGCTTGGCCCAATCAAGTAAATAGTATTACTGCGAAAAGCAAAGCGTCTTATAAAAGGATTTAAGTTTGAAGTCACAAATACATATTATAATTGCCCTGCTATTTCTTGCTTTCACGAGCCTTCCGGCTAACAGCGAAACAGGCAGCGACAGCCAGCGATACGAATTGAAAGTAGAGAAACTCCAGTCTAAAGTGCTAAACGAGCAACGAGAAGTGGTTGTTCAGCTTCCAAAAGGCTACGCCGAAAACCCCGACAAGAAATACCCCGTTATTTATCGTCTAGATGGTGCGGGAAATCTTACTATGATGAATGCAGTGCTAGAATCGCTGCAATCTCAGAATGCTGCTCCGGAAGTCATCA
Organism: Alteromonas sp. MmMcT2-5; assembly: GCF_022348315.1. Taxonomy (NCBI): domain Bacteria; kingdom Pseudomonadati; phylum Pseudomonadota; class Gammaproteobacteria; order Alteromonadales; family Alteromonadaceae; genus Alteromonas; species Alteromonas sp. MmMcT2-5. The sequence goes on from NZ_JAKRFB010000014.1 coordinate 2,305, forward strand.
TAGTCGCCATTGAAAATACCGACCGACTTCGCGATTTATATCCCACGGCAAATGAAGATCCAAACGGGCCTGTAGGCTATGGCGGTGGCGGTGCAAACTTTCTTTCCTTTATAACCACTGAGCTTATGCCGATGGTAGAGAAGAAATATCGCGTGCATGACTTTCGAGTGATAGAGGGTGCATCAGCCGGAGGCGTATTCGCGTTGTACGCACTTACCCAGAAGCCTGAGCTTTTTAACGCCGCGCTGACTTACAGTGCTGCGGTGTGGTGGAACTATGGCGCATCTGCAAAAAGTACGGTTGCATTCTTAAAATCTGCCAATCAATTAGACCACTTCATTTACACGTCTATCGGCAATGAAGGCGCGCCCATGCGCCCGTATTATAACGATATGATTTCTGGAATGCGGGCAAATCAACCTGCCGGATTAAGATGGGAGAACGAAGCCTACGAGGGAGTTACCCACAATTTGGTCTCAGCTGCGTCAACTTTCAGCGCTTACCATCATTTGTTCTTATCAGCTTATTTAAGGCCACAGCAGTTCAGTGGAGATATTAAAAGTATTAAAGACTATTACGCCCGTGTTTCAAAGCAGCGAGGCGAGAAGCTCGACGCGCCGGAATGGGTTATTCGCGAGTTAGGTTATCACTATGTGGGTGAACAAAACTACGACAAAGCCATCGCCTTGTTTAAATACGATATTGCTGAGTATCCTCAAACGCCTGACGCATATAATGGCTTAGCTTATGGTTATGAGCAGATGGGCGAGTACAAAAAAGCGCTGGAAAGCGTGAACCAAGCTTTAGCACTTTCCACGTCTGAGCACGATGGCCATCAGGTTTATGTTAATAGACAAAAACGCTTGCAGTCTTTATTGAAGGATTAAGTTATCTTGAACCATAAAAGCACAGTTAAACACGTAAACTGGATCGCCACTGCGGTTTGTATGGTCGGAATCACCTTGGGAACGAGCGGGTGCAGTACCGTCACGACGGGACAAACCGATCGCTGTATTGAGCAAGCTAATAACGCAGGTGTTCATGGGGTTTACACCGCCGACGAGCAGCTAAATGCTTGCTTGGAAACTTACAAACTGCGACGTGATAAAGAAAGAACGGCAGGTGAAGCGTTTGCTGAAGACGTGCTGATCTCAGTAATTGATATTATTACCGACTAGATCAGCTTCGATTAAGCGAAAAAACCTTCCTACGTACAGTTATAAAAGCAAAGAAGGCAGAGTAATTTACTCTGCCTTCTTTGTTTTTGCTTCTTTATTAAAAGCATAAAAGCAAGCAAAGGTTAACACGTTATAGGAAGAGCCGATGCGAAATTTTTTGACTGCTGTATATGTACTTTCAATCACCGCCATAGCTAACGTTAATGCTAATCACATGCTCGATACTGTCGAAGGGCTGCAGCTTGCTAAGCAATACGATCAAAGTCGCACTGATATCAACGTAGCTGACTATTGGGTTAGTGAGAAGCTAGACGGTATTCGCGCAAGATGGAACGGTACTGAATTACTTACCCGCAATGGGAACAAGATATTCGCGCCAACATGGTTCACCGCTAACTGGCCAGAAACCACTATTGACGGCGAACTTTGGATAGGAAGAGGGGAGTTTGAACGTACAGCTTCTATTGTGCTTTCAACGCTGACAAACATCGAGCTGCATTCTGTCGCTAACGCTTCATCTAGCACAGTGTCTTCAGCAGACACTATAGCCGCAGCAAATTCTCTATCTGCAAAACGCTGGGCTAAAGTTAGATTTATGGCCTTTGACATACCTATGATGGGTGAGCCCTTTGGTCGGCGACTCAACAGGCTTAACAGACTAAGTAAATCTACACCTAATCCAACGTTTGCAGTTATTCCTCAATTTAAGCTTACGTCTATTGCTTCACTTGATGAAAAGCTGGAGCAAGTAACCCAGGAAGGCGGAGAAGGGTTAATGCTTCATCATGAACAAGCGCTGTACACATCCGGGCGAAGTGACAAGTTACTCAAAGTAAAACGCTTTGAAGATGCAGAAGGGAAAGTACTGGCATTGCTTCCGGGAAAAGGACGATTTAAGGGAATGATGGGCTCGCTTCTTGTAGAAACGCGAGAAGGCATTCAATTTAAATTAGGAACGGGCTTTTCAGAAAATGAGCGCCAATCTCCGCCCGCTATCGGCAGCTGGGTAACCTTTAAGTACTACGGTTTAACGAAAAATGGAAAGCCAAAGTTTGCAAGCTTTCTTCGCACCAGACCTCAGACAGACTTGCCCAATTAACAATTATTTACTGCCAGTATAGTCACAATGAACTGCCTCTCACTTACTGTTGTTAATCGTTTACGGTTTGCTTCAATTGAGGAAGCATTGTGTACAGCTAACACCTTGTCTTTAAGTCATAAAGCCCTATAACTTTACTGCATGTTAATTGCTAAAATGACTTTGCTTATTTCTTTTTAATCGCTTTTGTCGTTTAAAAGTAATGGTATGAATAGCGATTATAAGTGAATTAAAAGGGCGCTAAATTTAAAAAATGAGCCCGTGAAGTTATACTGTTGATGATTTATTAAACACACCTTGCGTCAAGTGCGTACAAGACCGTTTACTCCCATTGCGCAAGCTAACTTAGAGGAAGAGACTGTGTTACAAGACTATCGCAATCACGTTGAAGAACGTGCCGCTCAAAATATTCCACCTAAACCGCTTAACGCTGAACAGGTAGCTGGCCTGGTTGATTTATTAAAGAACCCGCCAGCAGGCGAAGGGGAGTTTCTTTTAGAACTGCTGTCAGAACGTGTACCGCCTGGGGTTGATGAGGCAGCTTACGTTAAAGCTGGGTTTTTAAGTGCAATCGCAAAAGGTGAAGACAGTTGTGAGCTTATCTCTAAAGAGAAAGCCGTTGAACTGCTAGGAAATATGCACGGTGGCTACAACATTGCCACTTTAGTGGAGCTACTTGATGATAAAGCGCTTGCGCCGTTGGCAGCGAAAGAGCTGAAACATACTCTTTTAATGTTTGACGCTTATCACGATGTGGAAGAAAAGCACAAAGCGGGTAACGAGCATGCCACTGACATCATTAAATCTTGGGCGGAAGGTGAATGGTTCACGTCGCGTAAGTTAATGGACGATAAAATCACTTATACCGTATTTAAGGTGACCGGTGAAACCAATACTGATGATTTGTCGCCAGCCCCTGACGCATGGTCTCGCCCAGATATTCCTCTGCACGCCCTGGCAGCTTACAAAATGCCCCGCGAAGGTTTAGAGCCAGAAGAACCTGGTGTTAAAGGCCCAATGGCGCAAATAGAAGAAGTCAAAAGTAAGGGGTATCCCGTAGCGTTTGTCGGTGATGTAGTTGGAACCGGCTCGTCACGCAAGTCGGCAACTAACTCTGTATTGTGGTTCTTTGGTGAAGACTTACCGGGTGTGCCTAATAAGCGTGGCGGCGGTGTGTGCATTGGTTCAAAAGTTGCTCCTATCTTCTTTAACACCATGGAAGACGCCGGTGCGTTGGTGTTTGAAGCCGATGTGGAAAAAATGAACATGGGTGATGTTATAGACATCTATCCATTTGAAGGCAAAATCACCAACCATGAAACCGGTGAACTTCTTGCAGAATACAGCTATAAGTCGAAGGTGATTCTGGATGAAGTGCGTGCAGGTGGACGTATCAACCTGATTATTGGTCGTGGCCTTACCGAGAAAGCGCGTGAGACACTAGGTTTAGGCCCAACGGATTTATTCCGTACGCCTGAACAGCCAAAAGACACTGGAGCGGGTTTCTCGCTAGCGCAAAAAATGGTGGGTAAAGCGTGCGGTGTTGACGGTATTCGCCCAGGCACCTACTGCGAACCTAAAATGACAACTGTAGGCTCGCAAGATACCACTGGCCCCATGACTCGCGATGAGCTTAAAGACCTAGCCTGTCTTGGCTTTACTGCCGATTTGACCATGCAGTCATTCTGTCACACCGCCGCTTATCCAAAGCCGGTGGATATAGAAACACAGCACACGCTACCAGATTTTATAATGAACCGCGGTGGTGTATCGCTTCGTCCGGGTGACGGCATTATTCACAGCTGGTTAAACCGCATGCTGCTGCCTGACACAGTAGGCACGGGTGGTGACTCGCATACTCGTTTCCCATTGGGTATTTCATTCCCTGCGGGTTCTGGCCTGGTCGCGTTCGCTGCGGCTACTGGCGTTATGCCGCTAGATATGCCCGAGTCTGTACTGGTGCGATTTAAGGGTGAAATGCAGCCGGGCATTACACTACGCGACCTAGTACACGCCATTCCGCTGTACGCCATCAAACAAGGCCTATTAACGGTCGAGAAAAAAGGTAAGATCAACGCCTTCTCAGGCCGTATTTTAGAAATCGAAGGGCTAGAGAACTTAACCGTAGAACAGGCGTTCGAGCTTTCTGACGCGTCGGCGGAGCGTTCAGCAGCCGGTTGTACTATCAATCTATCTGAAGCGTCGATTGCTGAATACCTGCGTTCAAACATTACCATGCTACGCTGGATGATTAACGAAGGTTATGGCGACCCTCGTACGCTAGAGCGTCGCGCGCAGAAAATGGAAGAATGGTTAGCTAACCCAGAGTTGATGCGCGCCGATGCAGATGCTGAGTACGCTGAGGTAATCGAAATTGACCTTAACGATATTAAAGAGCCAATTGTGTGCTGCCCTAATGATCCTGACGATGCGAAAACCTTATCTGACGTTGCAGGCGATAAGGTAGACGAGGTCTTCATTGGTTCATGTATGACAAACATTGGTCACTTCCGTGCAGCCGGTAAGCTACTTGAGCAGTACAACAAAACACTGCCAACCCGTTTATGGATGTCACCACCGACTAAGATGGACAAAGCCCAATTAATGGAAGAGGGCTATTACAACATTTATGGTCGCGTAGGCGTACGTACAGAAATGCCCGGTTGCTCACTATGTATGGGTAACCAAGCACGGGTGGATGCGGGAGCAACCGTACTTTCAACGTCTACTCGTAACTTCCCTAACCGCCTGGGCGATGGGGCGAATGTATATTTGACCTCAGCAGAGCTTGCTGCAGTGGGGGCCATTGTTGGGCGCATTCCAACTGCTGTAGAGTACATGGAATACGCTAGCAAAATTAACGCAATGTCGGGTGAAGTATTCCGCTACTTAAACTTCGACAAAATGCCTAGCTTTAAAAAGGCTGAGGAAGAAGCAAAAGCGCGCATTATTCCAACATTGAATGTTGCTTAAAATAGTGTATAAACTACAAAGCCGGTGACCGTTAAGGTGACCGGCTTTTTTTATGGCGAAAAGGAATGTCTAATGGGAAAATCTTTCTTTATTGTTGCTGCACTTGTATTAACCTTAGGGTGTGCAAAAGCGCAGGTTGACCCTGTATCGTCGCTGAATTCAGTGGACTTTGAATCCATTACACTTGAGATTGGCGGCAAGCACTATGAAGTTGAGTATGCCAAAACCTTTGAACAACGCGCACAGGGCCTTATGTTTCGCAAAGCCTTGTGCGAAGACTGCGGTATGTTTTTTAAGTTTTCTAGCCCAAAGTTTGCGGGCATGTGGATGAAAAATACCTTTGTTCCTCTAGACGTAGCATTTATCGACAGAAAAGGCGTAATAACGGATATAAAACCTCTCACTCCACATAGTTTGGAGTCGGTCGGATCATCGAAAGAGGTACTTTACGCGTTGGAAATGAACCAAGGGTGGTTTGCCGAGAATAATATAAAAGTAGGCGACCAAATAACGATTGATTAACCGCGCAAAAGGCGCGGTTGCTGCTAGCGAAATGCTAGTTTTATTCTGGAGTTAAATATAGTGACAAATGCCTTATCGATAGCTAAGTTCGGTGGAACTAGCGTTGCGAATTACGAAGTAATGCAAAACTGCGCCCGAATTGTTGCCGGTAATGACAAAACGCGCATTGTGGTAGTGAGCGCTGCGGCAGGTGTAACCAATCACCTGGTAAGCTTAGCGCACACACCTATGACGCAACAGCAAATTGAAGAGACCTGTCAGGCCATTATTAATATTGAGCTTGCCATTCTTAACAAGTTGAAAGATAAAGACGCGGTTGAGCCAAAACTCAACGACTTGTTAGATGAAATGCGAAGCTTAGCGTTTCATGAAGAAATCCTTCACCGTGATGATTTAAAAGATCAGCTGCTTTCAATGGGTGAGCGGATGTCATCGCTGATGTTCTCTTCAGTGCTTGCAGAGCAGGGCGTAAAAACCATGAACTTTGACGTACGTAAGGTGTTACGTACGGACAGTGAGTTTGGAGAAGGTGCGCCACAAATCGAAGAAATCGAAAAGCTGTCTAAACAATTGCTGGCACCTGAAATTAAAGACGCGATAGTGGTTACTCAAGGCTTTGTTGGTGCTGACGAGGAAGGCCGTACTACAACGCTAGGTCGTGGTGGTTCAGATTTTACGGCGGCGCTACTTGCTGAAGCGCTTGATGCCGAATCGTGTGAGATTTGGACTGATGTAACAGGGGTGTACACAACTGACCCGCGCATCACGCCAGCTGCTCATCCGTTACCTGAGCTCAGCTTTGAAGAAGCGGCGGAAATGGCCACTTTTGGTGCCAAGGTACTACATCCTGCCACTATGGAGCCTGCGCTTCGCAAGGACATAAAGGTGTTTGTAGGCTCTAGTAAGGAACCAGAAAAGGGCGGTACTTGGATTGTGCGTGATTGTGAGCACGAACCACCGTATCGCGCTATTACTCGCCGTAAAGAGCAGGTAATGGTGACAGTGAAAACACCGAAGATGATGTATGCGCAAGGCTTCCTACAGCAGGTATTTGCCATCATCGCTAAGCACAAGCTAAGTGTTGATTTGGTTACCACGTCAGAAATCTCGGTATCTTTTACCCTTGATAACCCTGCAAACTCTGTGGCTCAGCGACTAAACAAAGAAACCATTGCCGAACTTGAAACTATCTGTGATGTGAAAGTAGAAAAAGGTTACGACCTTGTCACGGTTGTAGGTAACAACATGCAAACCGCTGTTGGTGTTTCTAGCAAGATTTTAGCTGCGGTTTCAGATTTCAACCTGCGTATGATTTGCTTTGGCGCCAACCCGCACAACCTATCGTTCTTGGTTAACGAGACCGACAGTGACGACGTGGTTCGCAAGCTTCACACGGCGTTATTTGAATAAGCACCTACTGTGCTGAATGACCCCAAAAAACGGTCGCCTTAAAGGCGGCCGTTTTTATTTCACATCAGTTTGTAGATGATTTCAAGATGTCGACCGGTACAATGATTTCGTGACGTTTATTCCACGGTAGGGTGAAAGGCGAGTCGTAGCCCATATAGCTAGGTTCACCATCAAGCTCAATATTATTATCCCTAAGGGCTTTAAGCAGTTTATTCGTATACTGCTTCTTATCGCTGTCCTTGTTGAAACCTGAATAACGAATAGCGGCTACCGTTCTTGCTGGTACAGTAACCAGCGATACATCTTTGTGCGTAGGCACAGGAGCGCTTTTAATGTCATATTTGCTGGGCAAGAAAAACATCATTGTTTCTGAAGATGAGACTTCGACAGGAGAGGTCATTGCAATTTCTTGAGAGCGCTTTCCAACTTCTACGGGGGACGTCATTGACACATTGCTACTGGATGTATTCTCACCAGAGATATAATTAAAGAGTAGCTGAAATGCTCCGTTATCTTCATTCCCACTAGACATTACGCCTAACGCTTCATTGTAATGCCTCACTTCAATATCTTCATCAAGGGTCTCGATAATGGAATAGGGAAGGGTTTCTGTATCTTTGTAATATGATGGCTCAGCCTGGATCATTGTTGACACCAATAAAGTAGTAATGAAAAGAGGCAAGCGAAAACGGGAAAATATCATTCTTTTTTAGTGGTTTGTTACGAATAGTCCTTATACGAATTAAAGCCGATTAATGCTCAGTTAAACTGTTCTAAAGTAACTATCTATGCATTCCTAAAGTGTGCCAGATTAATTGTTAGACACAAAAAAGGGGCTAAAAGCCCCTTCTTAAAACAGGTTTGTAAAAAGCGTTACACTTTAAACTGTCTGATAGACTGTTGTAACTCTTCAGCAAGTCGAGCCACTTCATGGCTAGACTCAGACGTTTGCTGTGCTCCAGCTGTCGTCTCTTCAGCGATACCCACAATAGTTTCAAGCTTTTCGCTGATCTCTTGTGATACCGTATTCTGTTCACGGGCAGACTGCTCAATTTGAGAGCTCACGTCATGGGCTTTGTGAACGGCGTCTGAGATGATATCCAACGCCTGTGTAGCCTTTTCAGTTTGTGCCACACACGCCGCAGTTTGCTCTTTACCTTGATTCATCACCGATACCGCTTTTTCAGCACCCGCTTGAAGCACTTCAATCATAGCGTTGATTTCTTGTGTCGATTCTTGAGTTCGGCTGGCAAGGGTTCTCACTTCATCAGCAACAACCGCAAAGCCTCGACCTTGTTCACCGGCACGCGCTGCCTCAATAGCAGCATTCAAGGCGAGCAGGTTGGTTTGATCTGCAACACCACGGATAACGTCTAAGATGCCACCAATGCTTGCGCTGTCTTGATGAAGCTTATTGATAACGTCTGCCGCTTCTTGAACGTCACGAGATAAGATCTCAATGGTGTTCTTATTCTCTAGTGAGATTTGGCGCACGTTCTCAGCCTCAGCATCCGCATGGCGAATTTGACTTAGTGTATCTTCAGCGTTTTGCACAACCAGCTGCGACGTAGAGTGCATTTCTGTGGTTGCTGTTGCTACTTGGCCAATTTGTGATTTCTGATCCTGAATTGAATGCGTCGTTTGCGCCGTCACTGCAGACGTTTGTTCTGAGGCGGCTGCCAGCTGTTCAGCACGAACGTTAATGGCTGTAATGAGCTCCTTCAGGTTTCCAATTAGCGTATTGCAGTTTCGGGCTAAAAGACCAAATTCGTCTTGCGCTGAATCGTCTAGACGGTGAGTAAGGTCACCCGATGAAGCCACCGTCAGAAGTTCATTTACACGATAAAGCGGACGTGTGATTGCGCGAACGGTCACGTAGCCAATAAATGCTGCTACTGCAATCGAGATAATAACAACCACAATAACGAACGTGTTGCCCGTCGCAATGGCGCCGTTAACCTGACTTTCTACATGTGACGCTTTCTTGTCTGCAAGATTGAGCAGGTTCTCTAGAGCGACAACCGCTTGCGCGATATTTGAGTCTGAAGCGTTAAGCGCTTTTTCAGCATCATTTCTGCGCTCTAGACGATCAACATGAAGCTGAACCACGCCATCGTTAGCTTTAATCGCATTGATTGCGTTGTTAACCAAGTCGTTAATATCATCAAGAGTACCAGAATCATCGCGGCCGCCCGCAGTTTGCATCATGTCGCTTAATTGCGTGACCACTTTCTCGACAACCAAATCAACTTCGTTGCCTAGCGTCTGTGAACGAACCAGTGTCTCTGTTTTAATGTACTCGTATGAAACCGTTAGCAAAGAAAGCAGCGACGTCTCAAGTTGACTGCCGATTTCTGCCGCACGTCGTAGGTTAGGGTCGCGCTGAACAGCATCTAAGTCTGAGAAGTCTAGAAGGTAGGTAGATGCATCGTCTGCGTTGTCTTCAGCGTCACCCAGTCTGTCTTGAATTGTGTTGCGTATATCAAGATACATTTGGTGATTTTTGTACATCGCTTCAACATTGGTGATATATGCTTCATATGACTCACGTACAGTATTCAGCGTGCTCTTTAGTTCAGGCTCGTTATTAACGGCCTGCGCCAGTTTCTTATATTCACTCTCAAAGGTGTCTTTGGCAGAGTTAAAAGACGCTCGTTTGTCTTTTAAGCCATTTAGATCTTCTTCGATGTAGCTCTCGAAGGTAAGTCGGCCCATATTGAGAAAGCTGGCTTTAAGTGCATTGCTGCCTGCTACCGTGGGTAATGCAACGTCATTTACTTCTTCCGTTGCTGAGCCTATTGAGTTGAGGTTATAAAGTGAAACAACACTAATGACGATCAGAAGTGCGCTAATCGCTACAAATCCCCCGATTACGCGTGTGGCTACCGTTATTTTCATCGGAACTCCTGGATGAGTGTTTTTTATTTTTATCCCTAACGATATTACCCGTCTCAGCAAACAAAATATAGCGATTAAAGAAGCTAGTTTGTTCAATTACTGAGTAGATAATGAGACATTATCGTTACTATCGTAAGTAAGTGTATCGGCTACAATAACTTAATGTTTATTTTATTTAGCACTTACGTGTAGAAAGTTTAACTGGTAATACCAGTTGGTGCGTCAAATTATACACGTAAACAGGTGCGAATTGGATAATTGCGGAGCCAGTAAACTCTGGTTTTAGGCAGAAACACTCACAAGCGAAGCGGAGTTCAGGTTTAGCAAAGTCATGCTTTGCCCCCAAACATAGCCTGTATCTAAGCCGATAAATTGATGACTGTTTGTTTGGCCCGACAGAGCTGCCCAATGCCCAAATACCACTCGTTGATCGTCACCTAGCTTTTTATTCTCTACTTCAAACCATGGTTTTAACGTGCTACTAGTGCTGTGGGATACTGCGCTGGGATGAGATTTGTTATCAAAATCGAGTGTGCCATCTGTATGAACAAAACGCATGCGCGTACACGCATTCACAATAAAACGCAGTCGCTCATCACCCTTAAGTTTATCTGACCAGTTGTTGGGTTTATTACCATACATTTCTGAAAGAAAAGCGGCGTAATTGTCGGATTTTAGGATGTTGCTAACTTCGTCACTAAGTGAAACGCACTCATCGATAGACCATTTAGGATAGAGTCCAGCATGCACCATTACTGATTGCTCATCTAACTTCATTGCCAACGGGAACTGACGTAACCAGTCAATAAGTTCGGCCAAGTCTGAAGCATTAAGTAGAGGCTCTAATTTGTCGGATTTTTTTGCTTTGCGGATGCCGTTTACAACGGCAAGTAAGTGAAGGTCGTGGTTTCCTAAAACACTGCTAAACTGGCTGCCGAGAGACTTTAAAAAGCGCAATGTGCTCAAAGAATCTTCTCCTCGAGCAACTAAATCACCTACTGCGAGTAGCGTATCATTTTCTTCGTCGAATTTTACTTTATCTAACGCGCGACGAAGACCATCGTAACAGCCTTGTATATCACCAATGACGTACGTGTTACCTTGCGACATAGAAACCTTAATGAAGAATACTTGGAATGGCTAATCGGAAAACGTCGATAGGAACGCGAAAACGCTCGCCGCTCTCTAATTCCATTACATAGTAGCCTTCCATATTCCCAACCGGTGTGTCAATGACAGCGCCACTGGTATAGTCAAAATGCTCGCCCGCTTTCATGATAGGTTGCTTGCCTACAACCCCATCACCTTCAACTTCTGATGTCTTGCCATTTGCATCGGTAATTTTCCAGTAGCGACTGAGTAATTGCACCGTATGGTCGCTATTGTTCTCAATCGTAATGTGGTACGCGAAGGCAAATTGCTTTGAATCTGACGGAAGGTGGTCGGGAAGGTGACGGGTTTTCACCCGCACCTTAATATCAAGTACATCCATAGAGAACTTACTGCTCTTGTTGGTGCTCTTTTGCCGACACAGCGTTTGCTATTGTGGCAAAATCGTTAAGTGATAATACTTCTGCGCGAGAGGTAGGATCGATACCTAGCTCACGGATCTCCTCTTCACTTAAACTGTCTTTCAGCGAGTTGCGAATGGTTTTTCGGCGCTGGTTGAACGCTTGCGCACAAACGCGCTCAAGCGTATTTACAGACTCAACGTCTACTGGCGGAGCCTGATGCGGCACTAGCTTCACTACTGCAGAATCAACCTTCGGGGGTGGCTTAAAGGCACCCGGCGGAACATTGAGTACCGGAATGACGTGGCAGTAATACTGCGCCATAACGGAAAGCCTGCCGTAATTCTTAGAACCTGGTCCTGCTGCCAAGCGGTTTACCACTTCTTTTTGAAGCATAAAATGCATATCTTCTATGCAGTGAGCATGATCAAAAAGATGAAACATAAGTGGTGTCGAAATGTTGTAGGGCAAGTTACCAAATACGCGAAGCTTTTTGTCTTTGACTGGCATTTCTTTAGAAAGGGCGCCAAAGTCCATGGTCATTGCATCTTGTTCAATAACCGTAAGCTTATTGCCGTTAAATGGATGGTGTCTCAATCGCTTAGCAAGATCTCTGTCTAGCTCAATGACTGTGAGTGCATCTACTTCTTCACAAACAGGATCTGTTAATGCGCCTAAACCGGGTCCAATTTCTACCAGGTTTTGTTCATTTTTTGGCGCGATGGCCGCAACAATCTTGCCTATCACGTAATCATCGTGAAGGAAGTTTTGTCCGAATCGCTTTCTGGCCGTATGGCCTAAGTGTGTTTTACTCATTGTTGATGATGTGCAAGCTCGATGGCTTTTTCCAATGCTTTTCTGAAACTACCGGCGTCGGCTTCACCTGTTCCTGCTAAGTCTAATGCAGTACCGTGATCTACCGATGTACGAACGAAAGGTAACCCTAGCGTGATATTCACTGAAGCCCCAAAACCCTTATATTTTAGCACGGGTAAGCCTTGGTCGTGATACATAGCCAGCACTACGTCAGCATTTTCCAGATATTTGGGTTGAAATATGGTGTCTGCAGGTAGAGGGCCTGTGATCTTTAAGCCTTCTTCTCTTAGTTCGTTAAGCGCCGGAATGATGGTATGAATTTCTTCAGTGCCAATGTGACCATCTTCACCCGCGTGAGGGTTCAAGCCACACACATAAATGTGAGGTTCTTTAACGCCAAACTTCAATTTAAGGTCGGTGTTGATGATATGAATGACCTTATGAAGACGCTCTCGGGTGATAGCTTTCGCTACATACTCAAGGGGAATATGCGTGGTGGCAAGCGCTACATTAAGACCTTCAGTTGCCAGAAGCATAACCACATCAATGGTATTGGACTGATACGCAAAAAACTCAGTATGACCGCTGAATGATACCCCTGCTTTGTTGATAATGCCTTTGTGTACGGGGCCGGTAACGACGGCGTCGAAGTCGCCATCCATATTTGCCTGACACGCCTGGCGCAGAGTTTCTACTACGTATAACCCGTTTTCGCTATCAAGCTCGCCTGGCATAACGTCAACGGATTTATCTATTTGCTTTATAAACAACGAACCCGCATCTTGAATTTGCGGGTTAGTGGCATCGTAATCGATTAGCGTTAATGGCAGCCCCAAGGCGCTTGCTCGTGCTTTGAGCATTTCGCCATCGGCAAACACGACAAGCTGCGCTTGCCATGTTTCTTGGGCCAGTTTTATGATCAAATCTGGCCCGATACCTGCCGGTTCTCCCGGCGTTATTGCTATTTTAATTGGTGTACTCATGAATAACTTATTGTTACGAGTCGACAACTTCTACGTAAGCAGCATCACGCATCTCACGTAACCAGTTCTCGGTTTCCTCTGAAAATTTACGGTTGAAGATAAGCTGGTAAGCTTTATCTTCTTTGCGCTTATCGGTAGCGTCATCAATACGACGTTCAATAAGCTGAATTAAATGCCAGCCGTGCACGGTACGAACAGGTTCACTAAATTCTCCAGGCTCAAGCTGTGCAAGTGCGTCTTTAAACTCAGGCACGTAATTATTTGGATCCGACCAGCCAAGCTCGCCACCGCGAAGGGCTGAACCAGGATCTTCTGAATGCTCTTTAGCTAGCTCTGCAAAATCAGCTTCACCATTTTTCACCTCTTCCTTGAAGCGGTTTAGCATGGCTTTAGCTTTGTCTTCGCTAAGAATGATTGACGGCTTAACAAGAATGTGGCGAGAGTTTACTTCTTCCACCGTGACTTTCTCAATACCGCGCGTATCTAATACTTTTAGGATATGAAAGCCTGCACCGCTTCGAATAGGTCCAACAAGAGCATCTTTGTCTTTGTTTTGAATAGCTTCAGCAAAAAGCGTCGGCATGGCGTTAATGTTAAGCCAGCCCATGTCACCGCCTTCGAGCGCTTCGTTACCTGATGATGACGCAATGGCGATTTTAGCAAAATCAGAGCCTGACTCTAATAGTGAAATGACTTTGTCTGCACGCTCACGTGCCGATTGAATATCTTCATCTGTAGGCTCTGGCGGGAAACCAATAAGAATGTGACCTAAGCGATATTCAGCTTGAGTAGCGCCTTGCTGTTCCATCAGGTCAATCAAGGTTTCAATTTCTTGAGGTGTAATATAAACACGGCGACGTACGTTAGCACGGCGAACTTCACCCATGATAACTTCTTCGCGAATGTCTTCGCGGTAATCATCGTATGCAATACCTTCTGCCGCTAATTGGGCACGAAGTTCTTCAATCGTTGCATTTTGATTCGCTGCAATGTTGCTAATGGTTTGCTCTAACTGTGGATCGCTAATGCGAATACCCATACGCTCTGCCATTTGAAGCTGAAGGCTCTTAGTGATTAAACGCTCAATGGCCTGTGTACGAAGCGCACGATCTGACGGTAGCTGTTGATTATTAGCTTCTGCGTTGCGTTTAACGTCTTGTACAAGGGCATCAATTTCGCTTTCAAGCACAACACCTTGGTCAACAATTACGGCCACGCGGTCAAGCATGACCTCTTGCGCAACACTGTTAAACGAGAGTAGGGCACCTAACATCAATGCACGGATAATGAACTTCATACACACTCTTTTATTATTGGTTGATTGCATTTAAGCGCTGTAAGCGCTCAACTGCGGGTTAATTTAAACTATAAGGCTGACGATAGCCAAACATACCGTCTTGAAGCATGCTTCTTTGGGTACCAGATGACCCGATGCCTTTGAAAATAAATTGTAGCGATATTCCAGAATCAAAATCGTCTGTTGTCTGTTCGCCGCTAGCATTGTAACGGTTGTTCAGACTGCGCTGCGCAACTAATCGCACCGCCCAACAGCATGATTCATACTGGATACCTGCATAGGTTTCTACACTTCTATTGCGTTCAAGATCTCGGTAAGTACGGCCAACCCACTGCCAATTTTCAGAAATAGGCCAGCTTGCCGAAATACCAATTTGATCTATGGTTTCACCACTGAGATCGCGAACATAGCGATGACTTAATTGAATAAAGCGCGAATCATCTTTGCGGTATTCAATACCCACGCTGCTTAAGTCAACTTTGTCTGTGTCAGTGGTCACTTGCACATCAGAATGGAAGAACCAGTTTTTATTAAAGCGCCAATCCACTTCAGCGGCGAGCGCTGAACGATCTTGATTCTTGGTTGCCGCAATGACTTTGTTATCTTCAAGGTAGAATATCTGACCCACACTAAGAACAAATTGTTCCCGATTGTTTTTATCCAACATGCGTGTGGTCGCGCCAAGGGTGATTTGGTTGTTATCGCTTATTCTATCAAGGCCAGTAAATTCCTGACCTCTAAACAATCCTTCAACGTCGGTTAACAGCGGCGTTGAGTCATAGAATCCAATCGCAGTTTGGTCTTCATACGATGTATAAAGATATTGAATCTTTGGCTCTAAAGTCATCGACATATCGTCGCTGAACCACGATTTATCCCTTTCAAAATATAACGCGCCATAAAGGCGAGCTTGTCCTAATGTGCGTTCAACATCTTCTTTTAAGTCAGTTCCTTCAACATTGTCTTGTTGATAAACCGTTTGAAAAAGCGTGGTTTCTGCGACAAGTTCACCCCATGCTGCGCGGAGCGGCACCGCTAAAGTAGGTGCAACGTGAAAACGAGTAGCCGTTGGAGCGGTATCGAGAGTATTGTCAAAGTGTGCGACTTCTGAGTCTAGGTTGAACTCTAGATATTCACCTAACGCTTTGTTGTAGTTGATTTTGATCTCAGGTACGGCGCGATAGCTATCTGCAGTATTACCCAGTACTTCAAAATCTTTTATCTGCATATTTACGGATAGATTTTGCGAGTAGTAACTTAATCCAACGCTACGATATAGGTGGGTGTCAGCGCGACTATAATAATCTGAACCAAGGTCAACTAAATAGTTGTCGTCACTTAATCCGTTGAAATCAACGTTTAGTAACCAGTTGTCAGCTATAAGCCCTTGATGCTCCAAGCGATAAAAATATCGGTCAGGGTTCCCACTAATATCTGAGTCGCTCGGCAAGTACTCCACGTACGCTTTGCCTTGGCTACGCTCCGTTAGATAACGGAACTCAGTATTCAGCTGAAGACCGCGAAGGGTCATCAATCGCGGTGAGATGGTCATGTCATAGTTGGGGGCAATATTCCAGTAAAAAGGCTGCGTATAGTCGACGCCCGTTCTGCTTGAACTAGTTAACTCTGGAAACAATAAGCCCGTTTGGCGCTCGTTGCTAACAGGGAACGCAAAATACGGTAAATAAAACACTGGAACATCGGCAATGTAGAAGCGTGTGTGTTTGGCTTGGCCCCATACGGTCCCTTTTTCCAAACTAATTTCACTGGCGCGTATTAGCCAGTCTTCATCGCCTTCAGGACACGTAGTGAAGCTAACTTCTTTGAGCACAATTCCCGTGTCTGTATCTAATACAATATCTTTTGCGGCTCCTTGACCCACAAAACCCGTCAGCTGATAGCGGGTATTTTGCATTTCTAAGCGCTCTTCTTCAGAGCGAAGGGTCACAGCATCACTTTCTACTTTTAACTGCGAGTCTTGATACGTTACGTCGCCTTTCGCAATAAGGTCTCTGCCACTTCCGTTAATTTGTGCTTGAGATGCACTAATTACCGC
Organism: Alteromonas sp. MmMcT2-5; assembly: GCF_022348315.1. Lineage (NCBI taxonomy): Bacteria > Pseudomonadati > Pseudomonadota > Gammaproteobacteria > Alteromonadales > Alteromonadaceae > Alteromonas > Alteromonas sp. MmMcT2-5. Next base: position 19,048 of record NZ_JAKRFB010000014.1, read on the forward strand.
AGTATCTGACGTGATATCAACATTACCAGAAAACAGCGCTACGGTATCTTGGATAATTTCAGTACGGTTAGCTTCAACTTTAACGTGGCCTTTGGGCATTAATGCCTGGCTACTGAAAGTAACAGGTTCGACTGAGCAGAATGCAAGAGGGGCTGCATCTGACGTTGGTTTAGAATTTGAAGCTGTCGTTTCCTGTGCAAACGCGACTGTAGGCAAAAGAGTCGCGGAAACAAGCATGGCGCAGGTGTTTTTCATGCGTTAATGGGCGGCCTGTTTTGTTGTATGTTGCTTTTAAACCCAAGTAAGACGACGTCCGTCTCGGTTAGTTCGACATAACGTTTAAAAAAACAGTGATAATGCACATTACTTCTTGGCAAAGAGTTAATGTAGCTTTCACTCGCTATTACTATTCATATAAGCGCTCAATTCTAAGCACTTCTGTCGTAATTACCAACCATTCAGACAAAAAAATGCACTTTTATATGCACAACACATCAAAGACGGAGGCAATTAGTGGCAGTAAGCTTGATTTCAAGCTGCACAAGCCCTAGTTAATTAACTTATGTATTTGATATGATGATTGGTATAACGCGCTCTGCACGGCGTGATTTCACTACAGTAACATCAACTTTCTAAACAGTGCACCAACGGAGTATGACGCGATGTCAATTTGGGGAAAAATCCTCGGCGCCTTGTTCGGCTTTATGTTTCTTAAAATACCTGGGGCGATCTTAGGGCTATTAGTCGGGCACTTTTTTGATAAAGCCTATCGCCAAGACTTCAATCAGCTAGGTGGCTTTGGGCGCTTTTTTACCGATCAGGACAATCTGAAGCAGCAAGCTATTTTCTTTCATAGTTTGTTTAGTGCGTTAGGCCATCTTGCTAAGTCTGACGGCAAAGTAACAGACAGAGAAATTCAAATCGCCACAGCATTAATGGACGAGATGCGTTTAACTGGGGATGCCCGTCGTGAAGCTCAGGATGCATTTAGAGAAGGCAAAGCGCGAGACTTTCCTTTAGTCGATACGTTGAAAGGTTTTTACGACGCCAGCCACGGTAGACGGGATATTCTTCAAGTATTCTTAGAGATTCTTATTCAAGCCGCTTTCGCCGACGGTCAGCTTTCACAGGAAGAATACAACGTACTTGAAAAAGTAGCGAAGCCACTAGGCTTTAGGCGTCGTGATTTAGATTATCTAATTTCAATGTATGAAGCTGAAATACGCTTTAGGCAGCGGTCTAACTCTGGCTCAGGACAACGCACTCATTCAGGTCAACGTCAGCACAGCCAATCAGCCTATTCAGAACAGCAAAGTTTAGATGATGCCTATCACATATTAGGTGTGGCGGCATCCGACGATGAAAAGACAATAAAGCGTGCCTACAGGAAGCGCATGTCTGAGCATCACCCCGATAAGCTGGTGTCTAAAGGGCTACCTGAACAGGCAATGGAAATTGCGAAAAAGAAAGCGCAAGATATTCAATCAGCCTACGAGCTGATTAAGCAAAAGCGTGGCTTTTAGATGGCAAAAACTCAACGTGAGTTAACTTATGTGCCGGCAGCGAGTCAGGCGCATATCGATGGTTTTGTCGAGATGCTTTGGCTTGAGAAAGGACTGTCCGAACATACTCAGCAGAGCTATCGCACCGACCTTACTAAGCTTGCTATCTTCAGCAACAATCAAGGCGTAAAAGATATCGCTGTGCTGACCACTGAGCAGCTTCAGGATTATTTAGCCTATCGTCATGACAAGGGGCTGTCCACACGCAGCACCCAACGTGCGCTTAGCGCTATCCGGGCGTTTTTCGTATTCCTAATTAGTAAGCAGGTTCGTGTTGATAGCCCAGTTTCCGCGCTGTCTAATCCGAAAACACCCAAAGCTTTGCCTTCTTCACTCAGTGAGCAACAAGTTGAAGATTTGCTAAATGCCCCCCTTACCGACGACCCTATTGAATGTCGGGACAAGAGCATGCTTGAAGTGCTTTACGCTACCGGCCTTCGTGTAAGTGAGCTTATTGGGTTAACAATGGATCAAATAAGCCTTCAGCAAGGCGTAGTTAGGGTTGTGGGTAAAGGGAATAAAGAGCGCTTAGTGCCCCTTGGTGAAGATGCAATAGAATGGCTGCTGACCTATATTAAAACAGCCAGACCGATACTCGCCAGTAAAGCTTCTGATGTGGTATTTCTAAGCAAGCGTGGACAGAAAATGACGCGCCAAACATTTTGGCATCGCATTAAATACTATGCGGTGAAAGCGGGAATTGAGCAGCACCTTTCTCCCCACACATTGCGCCATGCCTTTGCGACACACCTTTTGAATCACGGTGCTGATTTGCGTGTTGTACAAATGCTGTTGGGGCACAGCGATTTGTCAACGACTCAAATATACACCCATGTAGCAACAGAGCGACTTCAAACTTTAATCCACAGTCATCACCCACGTGGCTAAATATTCAAATAAAGAATGCTATAAATTGGGGGCTGTATACGACGAGGATCAGTGACGACGTATATAAAATAAAAAGGTCTATGGTAGGATACGAGCCATGCAAAACGTTTAGAACATACATTTTCCGTTAGTGCTGTAACGCGAGTGAGTTTAAATGTTGACGTTAAATGTACTGAGGTTAAAAGAAAATTAGCGTTTAACGTGCAATTTTTTGCTAAGTTTTACGGTCTGAACGTTATGAATGTAAAAATTTTTAGCAATTGCTTTAAATGGAAAGATACCGATTCAAGCAGTTGCATGTTAAGCCAGTAAGTACAAGCGAACTTAAATGGCAAAATGGAGAGTATTTAGTGAAAGCAGTAAAGAAAGTATTGTTAGCCAGTGTAGTTGCGGCGGGATCATTACTGGGTCTTAGCGCGCAGGCAGCTGACGAAGCCGCTATCCGCAACAAGTTATCGTCAATGTTAGGGTTGGATGTAGAAACCATTGCCGACTCTCCAGTATCTGGCTTGGTCCAAGTATCAACAAACCGCGGTTTATTTTACGTAAGTGAAAACGGGCAGTATCTGCTTCAGGCTCGTGTTTTTAACATTGATGAAGAGATGCGTAACGAAACAGAGCTGGCACTTTCTGGGCTGCGCAAAGAAGGCGTAAAAGAGATGGAATCATCGTCTATTACGTTTAAGGCCAAAAACGAAAAGCATGAAATAAGCGTATTTACTGATATTACGTGTGGTTACTGCCGTAAATTTCACAACGAGATTGATGAACTCAACGATGCGGGCATCACCGTACACTACCTTGCGTTTCCACGTTCTGGGTTAAACAGTGAAAACTACAACGATATGGTGTCGGTGTGGTGTGCGAAAGACCCGCAAAAAGCGTTAACTAAAGCTAAAGCGGGTAACGACGTAGCTAGCGCAAGCTGTAAAAATAAAGTGGCAGAGCAGTACATGTTAGGTCAAAAATTAGGCGTGAATGGCACGCCAAATATCGTACTGCCAGACGGTTCATTGATTCCTGGTTATCAGCCAGCTGCGTTGCTTGCTAAAGCATTGGAGGAAGCTGAATAGCGATTCAGTCCTTAACCTTAAATATGATAAAAACGCACGCTTTGTGCGTTTTTTTGTTTTCTGCGGTATTATTCGTCCTCATATTTTCTAGCGTTTTTTCGTACAGTTTTGCTTTGCAGCTCACACGGGCGTTTACTTGGAATCTGCACTAATTATCAAGTGTCCCGACTCCAGTCTTTTTAATTAAAGCCTATTTGAACTGGCATCGACAACTGCATTTACAGTTTTGGTTAGTGGTATTTCATGATTTTGCCTATTGTTCGCCGTGAGGTTACCGGCGCCTCGCTTAGTTCCGACTTACATCCTGTTATCGATAGAATTTATCGCGGTCGTAATATTGCGAATTTAGATGACTTGGAGAATGGTCTAAAAGGACTAACCCATTTCAATGTCTTGAAGGGCATGCCGCAGGCCGCGCAAATTCTCGCTGATGCTGTTGTACAAAATAAACGTATTATTATTGTGGGCGATTTTGATGCCGACGGAGCAACCAGTACATCGGTATGCATATTGGCGCTTCGAGCCATGGGCTATCACAACGTTGATTTTCTTGTACCTAACCGCTTTGACTTCGGTTACGGACTTAGCGTGCCTATTGTGGATGAAGCTGCCAAACAGGGGGCAGAGGTTATTGTCACAGTGGACAATGGCATTTCCTGTATTGACGGTGTAACCCATGCAAAGTCGTTGGGAATGCAGGTTGTTGTTACCGATCACCATTTGCCAGGCGATGTTCTACCTCCTGCTGATGCGATAGTAAATCCTAACCAACCTGGCTGTGAATTCCCTTCTAAAAATTTGGCTGGGGTTGGCGTTGCCTTTTACATCATGCTAGCACTTAAAGCCGAGTTACAGCAGCAAGGGCATTTTGAAAAAGCGGGAGTAGCGCCACCAAATCTAGCGTCGCTACTTGATATTGTTGCGGTTGGCACCGTGGCCGATGTAGTAGTGCTTGATAAAAACAACCGAATTTTAGTTCATCAAGGCCTTCAGCGGATTCGGGCAGGTAAGTGTCGACCTGGCATTAAAGCATTGGTCGAAGTAGCGAATCGCGATTGCGCTCACTTAACCTCAACTGACTTAGGCTTTGTGGTTGGGCCAAGGCTTAATGCCGCGGGTCGATTAGACGATATGTCCCAAGGCATTGCGTGCTTATTAGAAGATGAAACCATTCAAGCGCGAATGATCGCTGCGGAACTCGATGCGCTTAATAAAGAACGCCGTGAGATTGAGACCGGCATGAAAGCACAAGCGGAAACCGTACTAGAGCAAATGGCGCTGAATGAAGGCGATATGCCAAGCGCACTGGTGGTTTATCGCGAAGACTTTCACCAAGGGGTTATTGGTATTGTAGCAGGGCGTTTGAAAGAGAAGTACCTTAAGCCTGTTATCGCTTTTGCCCATCAAGACGACGAGATCATTAAAGGTTCGGCACGCTCAATTCCTGGCGTGCACATACGCGATGTACTTGATGAAGTTAATACGCGCTACCCTGGCGTTATCGAAAAATTCGGCGGGCATGCCATGGCCGCTGGATTAAGCTTGCCCGTAGCTAAGCTTCAAGACTTCGAGCAGGCTTTTGTTGATATTGCACGAGCGCACATGGCAAAGCTTGACGGAAATCATGCTTTACTTTCCGACGGTGACTTGTCGTCGGAAGAGCTGTGTTTACCCTTTGCGCATTTATTACGTCAAGCAGGTCCGTTTGGTCAGGGCTTTGAATCACCGCTATTCGATGGTGAATTTGCATTGCTTGACCAGCGCTTAGTTGGCCAAAAGCACTTAAAAATGGTGTTAAAAAGTGACGGTGCTAACGAGGTCGATGCTATTGCGTTTAACGTTGATTTAAAATCATGGCCGAATGCCATGGTCAAACGCGTGCATATTGCCTATCGACTTGATATCAACGTATTTCGCGGTCAAGAAACCGTGCAACTTATTGTCGAGCAAATAGAAGCGCGTTAGCAGGAGCAAGTTCACACGCAGACGGATGGCCAGTAAGCCTGACGAGCAATAAACGTAAAGTTGTGGAAAGAAGGGGCAAAGGTGAAAAGCGAAAGACAAAAGCTGGTGGATAAGCATAGTCAGCTGAATCAAACCGACAATGCAAAAGTGATTTCCCACGTTCAGCGAGAAGAGAAAGACAGCGACTGGATTCGCCACACCATTATGCTAGAAGGTATTGATGTCCCTTTTATCTATCGGCGTAAACAGCAATACCAAAGCTTAAAAGGCGCGCGAGTGAACGTAACCTACTATCGCCACGTTGAAGAGGTGGCTGGCATTGAGTTTGAAACCATGAAAGTGGTACGAATTAAGCGCAGCTGATATTAACGTTGCCACAGGCACCACTTCACAACAATTAACACACAGTGAGCAACAATGAATAATGAATGGTTAAATGCCTATGTACTGCATAGACGCCCTTACAGGGAGACCAGCTATATTGTTGACTTTTTTACCCTAGAAGAAGGGCGTGTTAGTGCGGTAGCGAAAGGGGTGAAGAATAGTAAATCTGACAAGAAAAGCCTGCTTCAACCTTTTCAGCATCTTCGTTTACAGTTAAGCGGAAAGTCAGAGTTAAAAAACTTACGTCACGTTGAAAGCGTTTCGCCTTCCATCAACCTTGTGGGCACGGCGTTATTTTGCGCAATGTACGTTAACGAGCTAACTAATCGCGTTATGCCAGCAGGACTTGCCAGCGATGGCGTTCACAACGCTTATGAAAATGCGCTGCTGTCCCTTCGTGATAATAGCGATATAGAAGTGACCTTGCGACAGTTCGAATTTGCACTACTTGATGAAATGGGGCTGTTGCCCGATTTTACTACCGACGTCGAATACGAAATGCCTATAGAAGAAAGTGGTAGCTACCACTTTCAGATAGACGCGGGCTTTGTGCGCCTGCCTGACGATATGGCGGGAACCCGCGGAATGCGAGGCTTTCCCGGACAAGCGCTGCTTAGCTTGTCACAGGGGGAATTTACGCCGCTCAGTAAAAAGGTGGCTAAGGTGCTTTGCCGGGACTTGCTGAAACCGCTAATTGGTGACAAGCCACTTAAAAGCCGCGAGCTTTTTATGCCCAGGCCGCGGTAATAGCATTAAATTATTTTCTCTTAACTCAAACGCTTAATAAGCACGTTCTACAAAAAAATTTGCTACAATTGCGACTTTCCTTAAAAGGGTATTTTTACCCTTAAAGCAACGTATTAAACAGGAAGAGCTGGTCTCTTCTATCGCTCTTACAGGTTAGGTGGTGAAATGAGCACGATTTTATTAGGCGTTAACATCGACCATATCGCAACGCTACGCAATGCGCGCGGTACACATTATCCAGATCCAGTACATGCAGCGGATATTGCAGAGCGTGCAGGTGCAGACGGCATAACGGTTCATTTACGTGAAGACCGCCGCCATATTAAAGACCGCGATGTGCGCATTTTAGCGCAGACGATCAATACTCGACTCAATCTGGAAATGGCAGTAACTGATGAAATGCTGGCAATTGCCGAAGAAGTGAAGCCTGTTTTTTGTTGCTTAGTACCAGAAAAGCGCGAAGAGCTGACTACCGAAGGTGGTCTTGATGTAGCAGGGAATTTTGAAAACATCAAAGCGGCGTGCGAGCGACTCGCTAATGCGAACATTTTGGTGTCGTTGTTCATTGATGCCGACAAAGCGCAAATTGACGCGGCAGCAGCATGTAACGCTCCTTACATCGAAATTCATACAGGCCAATATGCAGAAGCCACCAGCGAAGAAGAGCAGCATAAAGAGCTAGCGCGTTTAGTTGAAGGTATCGAGTACGCCGATAGCTTAGGGCTTAAAGTGAATGCCGGTCATGGCTTGCACTATCACAATGTTAAGCCTATTGCGGCTATACCTCAGTTAATCGAACTTAATATTGGCCACGCTATCATTGCTCGCGCCGCGTTTGACGGCCTTCACACGGCTGTTGCTGATATGCGCAAGCTAATGCTTGAAGCGCGAGCGGGCATTTAACCTTAGATTCAAAAGGGTGTAGATAACGTGGCGATTGCAGGGCTAGGTACTGACATTGTAGAGATAGCGCGACTTGGTAAAGGCGATGGCGCTAATGAACGCTTAGCGAAGCGAGTACTTACGCCTGCCGAGTGGCAGCAGTTCAGCGAACACGGTACGCCAGTCCGCTTCTTAGCCAAACGTTTTGCCGCCAAGGAAGCGGCAGTGAAGGCCCTTGGTACAGGGATTGGAAACGGGATCAGCTGGCAGCATATAGAAGTGCGCAATAACGATTTAGGTGCGCCAGAGCTTCATTTTTCTGGCGAGTTTGCTGCAATGTGCAAAAACCGAGGTATTACGCGAAGCGTGGTCAGTATTTCAGATGAGCAGCATTATGCTGTCGCCACCGTTATACTAGAGTCTGAATAGAGCAACTGTCCCTAACCCACGTGGGCGACTTCTATTTGGTGAGCGCGCGCAAAAATCTCTACTAACATCAAACCACGTAAAGCAAGTAACCGGAGTCACACTTGGCAAACCTTTTTAAACAATCTCGTAGCAAGCAAAAAGGCAAAACGTCGCTTACTGAGCGTGGCGCTTCAAAAAAAGGGAATGCCAGAGCCAACGCGCAGGTCGCAGGACTTCGATTTGGGAAAAGCAAAAAAGCAGCGGATACCAGTGAAAGTCAAAAGCCTAACACGGTCACCATTGAAGATTTGGACTGGATGGGTAATGGCGTAGTGCGCGGCAATCCGATGGTATTTGTTGAAGGTGCCCTTGTAGGAGAAACCTGCGACATAGAGGTGGTATCTAGCAAAAAGAAAGTCATTAACGCCAGGGCGACAAACATTCACTCGCCAAGTGATGAAAGGCAAGCGCCTTTTTGCCCTGTGTTTGATGTATGTGGTGGGTGTCAGCTACAGCACATAAAGCCTGACTCTGCGCTTGAGCAACGTGACCGTGCTCTTAAAGTGATGATGGAACGTCACCTTGCAATGAAGCCACAAGTTTGGCAAGCACCTTTAGCAGGGCCTCGCCCTCAATATCGCAGAAAAGCAAGGTTGGCTATAGATGCCCGCAACCCCAATCAAATTAAGTTGGGCTTTCGTGAAGCAAATAGCAGTAACGTTATCAATGTAGAAACCTGCCCAATACTGGTCGACCCACTATCTAAACTTATTGGCCCTTTACGGGATGCGCTTTCAGGGTTCGAGTCAGCGCGTCATATTGGGCATATCAGCCTTATTGCTGGCGATAACACCTCGCACCTTGTTATTAAACACACCAAAGCCCTTGAAGCTGAGCTGATTGATGCAGTGAGCGAATTGGTGAACACGAGTTCATCGGTTGGTGACTACGGTATTGAATTAAAGCTTGAAAATAAGCAGGGGCAAATTCGCAGTGTGGGTCGTGGTACTGATATGGTTATGAACACGGTAAGTGGCTGCTCAATTTCACCCAGTGCCAACGATTTTGTTCAAATAAATAAAGCGGTTAACGAAAAAATGATTAATCAGGCAATAGGTTGGCTAAACCCAAAGCCCAACGAGCGTATTGCTGATTGGTTTAGCGGGCTGGGCAATTTTACTTTACCTATTGCTAAGTTAGGTGCAGAGGTTCAGGCGGTAGAGGGTGTGGCAGAGATGGTGCGCCGCGCCAAAGACAATGCACAGCAACAGGGCATTGAAAATGTAGAGTGGCTGCATTTGGATTTGGCCGATAAGACCAACGTCGAGGCTTCATTACAGCAGGACTTTGATAAGGTATTACTAGACCCTTCAAGAGAAGGGGCGTTGACCGTTTGTCATGCGCTTGTAAAAGCACTACCAAAAACGATAGTGTATGTTTCTTGCAACCCAAGTACGTTTTCTAGAGACGCAAAGGTGTTGATAGACGGAGGTTATGAAATGGAAAAAGCGGGCGTAGCAGAAATGTTCCCCTTCACCCATCACATGGAAATGATGGCCTTGTTTACGCGAAAGCAGCAGTAACGAGTAAAGGATATGGTATCGACAAGAAAGGTCCACCAAGCCGACCGACCACCCTTTGAAGCGTGGTTAGATAGCCTTGAGTTAAGTGTAGAAACAAAAGAAAAACTAAGTGCAGTGTCATCTATTCCCGAGCGACTGTTGGTTGGTCAGGAAATGGTTGAGATTTTGTGTCAGCTCAATATGGATGACGCAACGCTTCAGGCAGCCTTGGTTTTTCCATATTGCGAACAGCACGCCTTAAGTGAAGACGATATTTATGAAGAATTCGGCGGGGAAATACGCGACCTGATCGTTGGCGTGCGCCGAATGGATGCTATCAAGTCGTTACATGCGCGTAAAGTAAAAGGCTCTGGCTTTGCCGAAAAGTCGGACGAACAGCACATAGACAGTATTCGTCGTATGCTGCTGGCGATGGTAGAAGATGTGCGTGCCGTTGTGATCAAAATGGCAGAACGCATTTGTGCATTGCAGCAGGTTAAGAAAGCCGATGAAGAAACCCGCGTTATGGTGGCCCGCGAGTGCGCTAGCATCTATGCGCCATTGGCAAACCGTTTGGGCATTGGTCAGTTAAAGTGGGAGCTTGAAGACCTTGCGTTTCGCTATCTACACCCCATCACCTACAAGCAAATAGCTCATCAGCTTGACGGCAAGCGCCGAGAGCGTGCCGAGTACATAGAAACCATAGTAGGCGACTTGCAAGGCTTGCTTGATAGCGAAGAAATTCGCGCAGAGGTTTACGGCCGTCCTAAGCACATATTCAGCATTTGGAAAAAAATGCAGAAAAAGCGCCTTACGTTTGAGCAGCTTTTTGATATTCGTGCGGTGCGTATTATTGCCGAGCGACTTCAAGACTGTTACGCCGCGCTTGGTACGGTTCACGCCAGCTATAAGCACTTACCTAACGAGTTCGACGACTATATCGCAACCCCCAAACCTAACGGTTACCAGTCTATTCACACGGTTATCGTGGGGCCAGAAGGGAAGTCGGTTGAGATTCAAATTCGCACGCAGAAAATGCATCAGGATGCAGAACTGGGTGTGGCTGCACACTGGAAATATAAAGAGGGTAGCACGGGCAAGCAGTCAGGCTATGACGAGCGCATAAACTGGCTTCGCCGCATACTTGCGTGGCAAGAGGAAGTGGCCGAATCTGGCGATTTGGTTGAAGAGCTTCGCAGTCAGGTGTTTGACGATAGGGTGTACGTGTTTACACCCAAAGGCGATGTTATTGACCTTCCCCAAGGCGCTACGCCGCTTGATTTTGCTTACTACATCCACAGTAACGTGGGCCACCGCTGCATTGGCGCAAAAGTGAATGGGCGAATAGTCCCTTTCACTTATTTATTGCAAAGTGGCGATCAGATAGAAGTACTCACCGGAAAAGAGCCAAACCCAAGTCGCGACTGGATGCACCCAGGTCTTGGCTATGTGCATTCATCACGGGCGCGTGCCACTATCCATTCCTTCTTTAAAAAGCAGGACAGAGACAAAAACCTGGCTGCCGGTAAAGAGCTGCTAGAACGCGAACTTCAGCGTGCCCACTTTCCTGCCAAAGTACCTAATGAGGCATTTGAGAAGTTTAACTTACAAACCCTCGATGACTTGTACACTGCGGTAGGTGCCGGTGATGTGCGCGTTATGCAGGTGATTAACTTTATTCATCACTTGCAGGAGCCGCCAGCTCCAGAACCCGAAATTAGTCCTAAGGTTAAAACGCGCAAAACTGCGGCCGGATCAGGCAAAAAAGATGCAGTGGTGGTGCAGGGCGTGGGTCACTTAATGAGCCAGCTGGCGAACTGCTGTAAGCCGGTTCCCGGCGAAGCGATTTTAGGCTATATCACACAAGGCCGTGGTGTAAGCGTTCATAAAGAAAGCTGCGACCAGCTGCAACACTTGTTGTCACAGCACCCTGAGCGTCAGATAGAAGTGAATTGGTCACAAGAGCTTAAAGTAGGTTTTGAGACGGGTATTGATATATTTTGTCACGATAGAACTGGCCTGTTGCGCGATATTACTACGGTATTGGCGAATGAAAACGTGCCTCTTCTAGGCGTGAACAGCCTAAGTGATAAAAATAGACAGACGGCGCTTATCACTATTTCGATAGAGGTTCAGGACCTCGATACGGTGTCTAAAGTGTTAACCCGATTGCGACAGCTTAAAGGCGTGACCGATGCAAAACGCAAACAAAGCTAAGCTTAGCGAAATGCAGCGGCTGCTTAAAATTATGGCGCAGCTGCGCGACCCGCAATCTGGGTGCCCGTGGGATGTAAAACAAACCATGGAAAGTCTAACTCGCTACACCATAGAAGAAGCCTACGAAGTGGCCGATGCTATTGCCAATGGTGATATGCACGACATTAAAGATGAGTTGGGTGATTTGCTGTTTCAAGTGGTGTTCTACGCACAGATAGCCAGTGAATCGCGTGCATTTTCTTTTGACGATGTGGCGAAAAGCATTAGTGATAAGCTCGTGCGTCGCCACCCTCATGTGTTTGCGAACGCGCTTGCATCTGAAGGTGTCAGCGATACAAATGAAAACGTCACGGTCGAACGTACCCTATTGAGTGACAGTGCTTTAAACGCGCAGTGGGATGCTATCAAAGCCCAGGAAAAGCAGCTTAAAAAGCAGCGTTTAAAGCAAGACAGCGAAGCAACAGAAAACAGTATTCTAGATAATGTGCCTAAAGGTATGCCAGCACTTATGTACGCGCAAAAGCTGCAGAAAGCCTGTGCAAAGGTAGGATTTGATTGGTCTGATGCCGCACCTGTCATAGATAAAGTACGTGAGGAAGTGGAAGAGATTCAGCAAGAGCTGGATTTCAAACAGCGAGCACAAGGGGCACTGAAGACTGGTGTTGTACCTTTAAACAGTGGCGTGCCCGACAACCAACAAGCCATTGAAGAAGAAATTGGCGATGCACTTTTTGCCATGGTTAACTTGGCAAGACATTGCAAGGTAGATGCTGATACCGCACTTAGAAACGCCAGTAACAAGTTTGCTAACCGTTTTAAAGGCGTAGAGCGCTTAGCGGCTGAACAGGGCGACAAGCTCGACGCATTGACGCTTGATGAAATGGAAGCGCTGTGGCAGCAGGTCAAGCAGTCGTCTTCTTCCAACATTGAATAAATGGTGTACGCTGTGACCTTAAAACGTTCCCAATTATTAATCTTACCGTCAACTTTGTGAGCTGAAGGTGCGCGGCTAATTTTTGAGTTGCGTTAAGCTTGGCCCGTAAAATTAGACCAATGTAGATGGAAACTTCATTATTTTGGCGTATGGTTATAGAGTAGGTTTGATTTACGACAAGGCAATGTAGATCCACTTTATCTAATATCTGAGTATAAATTTGGCATATTGGAAGGGTGTGTCGCTGGTGTTAAGTCATGACACTTACCAAGGAGTTGGACTGAATTGGGCGTTGGTATTTCATGAAAAAAGTACTGTATTTATCACTCGGGTTGTTTTTTACCCTTCTAGGTATTATTGGCGCATTCTTGCCGGTAATGCCAACAACTGTTTTTTTGATAGGTGCGCTTTTTTGTTTTACTCAATCTTCACCGCGCCTTGAAAGCTGGTTACTTCAACACCCTAAATATGGCCCCAGTCTTGTTGCGTGGCGAAAACATGGTGCAATTTCGAAAAAAGTGAAATGCATAGCGTGTTGCAGTATGTTGGTGAGCTTTATTCTTGTTTGCCTGTTCGCATCAATGCCTATTCCAGCGTACATAGGTATAGCTCTATTTATGGGAATAGGCGCGTACTTTGTTGTTACGCGCCCCAGCATGCCTGCTGTATAATTTCTCTATACAGAATTTACTCACCTTCGGCAGTAGGGCACAGTTTATTCGAACTACATTGCTAAGCGTTAGGTGACAGATATAAAAACCTTTAACGGTTTCTACCCAGTCGCTCGTGACTGCTTACCCATTCGTCTGCGACGACTGCAGAACCCAGCGACAGATCGCCACACAATACGGTCGCAGCGACAATTTCTGCAAACTTATTTACGCTGCCCCTTTCTGTGCAGCCAAGTACGCTTAAACATTCGTTTTGTGTAGCTAAACCGGTTCCACCACCGTATGTAGCAACGATTAACGATGGAATAGTCACAGAGAAGTAGTAGTCTCCATTTGGCATAATTTCAGCGTAGGTAAACCCCGCAGACGACTCCGCCACATTAGCGACATCTTGCCCGCAAGCGATGAACATGGCGGTAATGCCGTTAGCGAAATGCGCACCATTGTTAACGCTGCCTGCCATCAATGCGCCCATATTTGAATATTGGCGCTGTTTAAACAAAGCCTCTGGCGGGCAATGCATAATCTCCGTCATAAGGTGTTTTGGCAGTGTTATCTCTGCTACAACGCGCTTTCCGCGGGTATGCAGCGAGTTTAAGTGAGAGTGCTTTTTATCGGTATCAAGATTAGCGGCAAGTACAAAGTGCTCGATAGGACGTGGGTAGTTCGCTTGTATCCACTCACAACCTGCTTTAGTGGCTTTGCTTACCATGTTCTGACCAGCCGCATCGCCGCAGGTGAAATTGAATCTTAGCCAGCGAAGCTTAGACGCAGCGTACTGCTCGATATCCCTTAGTTTGCCCACGCTGGTGGTGTTATCACTGACGCGTTTGATGGCTTCAAAGTTGTGCTCAACCCATTTGCCAAATTCGAGGGCGTCTCTTGCGTTAGAAAACGCGAACATAGGCGCTCGCTGCATAGCATCGTCAATAACGGTGGTCGTTATACCGCCTGCTTCTCTTGTTAGACGCATGCCTCTGCTGTAGCTGGCTGTTAGTGTACCCTCTGTTGTGGCCATTGGAACGTAGAACTCGCCTTTAGCGTGCTCTCCGTTCACTAGCATCGGGCCTGCAAAGCCGATAGGAACCTGTGCGACACCGGCGAAGTTTTCTATGTTTCCCGACAATGTTTCAGGCGGGATAGAATAGTGTCCTAAGTGATTTAGCTGAGTGCCGGTTTCGCGCGCAATAAACTCGCGGCGTGTTCGGCTCATCTCTTGGGTATAGTCGTTGTCTGAGGAACGTGGGATTTTAGGCATTGGGCCACTCCTTTTTTCTTTCATAATAGGAGTGCTGATACCGAATGAGAACTGTTTACAATTTATACATGAGGATAAGTGCCACCTATGTATGCGCTTTTTATGTAGAAAGGCGTTAAATACACCTTTCTACACGCAAAAAGCGGGGATGTTGCTTATTTCGAACTCATAAGCGACGCGCGATAGCCCCGCAAAGAAGCAAATGATACTATGCTTTTTTATCCAATTTTGCCTGAAGTATAGCAATCTCTTCTCTGCGTTTTTTATCGGCTAGAGGGCGGTTGGTTTTTTCAGGCGCGTTTTGAGCACGGATTAAAAACCCTTGGGCTTCTTCGTATTCACCATCGTCGAAAAGAAACTCAGCATAAAAGAAGTTTTGGTCCATACCATCTGGGTTAATTTCCAATGCACGCTTAAATAATTGTTTTGCCTTCTTATCGCTTCCAAAGCTAACTGGCCAGCCTGGTACTTTATGATAAAGTGCCGCTAATACAGTGAGTGCCGTCCCCTCTAATACCGCTTCCTCTTTTTCAATGGCACGTTCTAAATTTTCCTTCGCACTTTCAGCAAAGTCCAGGGCACCTAAACCGCCTTTCGCACTTGCAGTACTTGATTGAGAGATAGCTAGCCAGGTCAGTGCTTCAGCGCTATTTTCTGATTGCTCGACTAACACTTTCGCCTGCGCTATCAATGTAGAAAATGCCTCTAATTGGGCTTCACCTTCAAGCTTATAGTTCGCTTTTGCCCACGCGTGTTGTAACGGTAGTAAATCAGGGGTGCTTGCATGAACCGTAGATATCGACAACGTAGTAATAAGGATGAATAGAAAAGGAGAGAAGAAATTCTTTTTCTGCATGAAAAGTCGCCTTTATAAGATAGAGGTAGTTAGGAATAAACGAGATAACTCGACAAAATTGTTAGTAATTTCATGAATTATCGTTGAATCGGCGGCTAATCTAACGGTATTTGTAGCGAAAATCTAATACTTGTTGAAAATGGAAAGGCAATAAGAGCATTGCCTTTCCCTGTATACCTTTAGGGTGACTAACTTTTTCTCGCTATTTTCGCTTCCAATAAAGCGATCTCTCTTTTGCGACCTGAATCTGCAATAGGACGATCTGCGCGCGCTGGGGCGTCGAGCGCTTTCTTGGCAAACTTGAGCGCTTGCTCGTACTTTCCATTATCGAACAAGAACTCGGCGTAGAAATAGTTGGGGTCTATCCCGTCAGGGTTTATTTCAAGTGCATGCTTCAGCAATTTCTCAGCTTTTTTGTCGTTACCAAAGCTAATAGGCCAACCCGGAAGCTTATGGTACAGCACGCCCAGACTGGTCATCGCTGAGCCCGAGAGTGCATTTTCATCTAGTCGCATTGCATGTTCGAAACTCTTACGCGCATCCTTTGCGTAGTCCAGAGCACCAAGCCCCCCTTTGGCACCGGCTGTACTGGATTGAATTATGCCTTGCCAAATCAATAACTCAGGGTTATTGGGTTCTTCCTTTACGAAAGATTTAGCGGTATTAATAAGGGCGACGAATGCTTTTTCCTTTTCTGCATCATCAAGTTCATAGTTAATATGTGCCCATTGATGCTGAAGTATCTTTAAAGGGCTGGTAGCCGTTTCGCTTAAGGCTGATGTCGGCGCTGTACTTTCTGTGACTTCGTTAGCTTGAGCTATAGCAGTGTGACTTAATGCCAGACCGAGTCCCAGAATTACCGTGGTGCTAAGCGTGGTTAATTTCTTCATGATAATGTCCTCGTGTTAAACCAGCTTGTTACCCAGACGGGTTTCGTTTTGAGCGCTGGTCTGTTTGTCTTGTGATCGCGTTTTTTGAAAGGCATAGCGTTTAATTGTTGGAAGTTTCTTTGCCAACGCATTGTCAACAACACTGGGAACTAGCGCGTTAAGCTTGGCAAAAAAGCGTTCAGCATGTCCTAGCGCGACCCTTGGCAAATTGTTTTCTAACTGTTTAATGAATGCTTGTGCTACTGCATCAGGCTCGTCTGTCTGGTTGCCCAATGCCTCATTTAGCGCATTAGCGCGATCGTCATTTATATCGGTACGCGTTGCGCGTGGCGCTAGATAGTGAAATTTAATTTTGCTATCGCTGAATTCTCTGTGCATCGCTTCCGTCCAGCCTTTCAAAGCGAATTTAGTTGCGCAGTAGGTTCCGTGCGCAGCAAAACCTATGCTTCCAAAAGCTGAGCCTACATTCACGACGTGCGCAGACGGTCTACGTTCGAGTATCGGCAGTAGGCGTTGAGTTAGTAGCATCGGAGCCAGCATATTTGTCGACACAATTGACTCGATAGGGGTGCCCTCAAACTCGCCCACATAGGTAATGCCAGCATTGTTAACCAGAATACTTAAAGGAAGTCGTTGGCAGGCACTTACTACTCTATCTCTGCCTTCATCTGACGTAATGTCAGCCACAATGGCAGTATGATGAAGGGTTAAATTTTGTTGCAGCTGTTCAAGCTTCGCCTTACTTCTGCCAGTTAGGATAATGTGCGCGCCTTTTTCATCAAGCGCCTTGGCTATTGCTTGACCAATACCGCCAGTTGCACCTGTAAGAAGTACCACTTGATTACGCCACTGAATATTCATTGTATTTACCTTAACGTGTTATCAATTTACCTCGGGGGATAAGCACCAGAGGTAAACCCTTGAATTAAGCAACCTGTTCCAGGCCGTGTTCAGGTGTTAATTCGCGAAAGATATCTCCGTATAAGCGATAAAACATGTTCGCGCTGTGAATGATCATTTGCTGCTCTTTGGGGTCAGTAATTTTGTTCATAAGCCCTTCAAAGAAAACAATGTGCTCTTGGTCTAGCGCACCGTGAGAGGTAAGGTATTTAAACGCTGATTTAGGCAGAGATAACTTGTCTTTGATTTGTTTTGCAGCCGCGTCGGCAAGCGCAATACTTGTGCCCTCTAAAACGAATACCATGCCGAAGAAATACAGTGGGCTTTTGCGTGCTATTGCATCAAAAGCATAGGCAACCATTAATTCGGTGGCGGGTGCAGGCTGACTTATCCTCGCCTGTTCTTTATCAACGCCACAGGCTGCAAGGTCGTTAAGGATCCACTCTTGGTGACCCATTTCTTCTTCAATGTATTCACCAATTGCTTCTCTTAGCCATTCCTTATCTTCGTTGAGTTTGGCACCTGTAGCCATAAGCAGGGGAACAGTAAACTTAACGTGATGATAAGCCTGTTGAAGAAAGGCAATATAGTCGTTTAGGTTAAAATCACCGTTAAAGCAGCGTTGTATAATCGGCGCCTGTAAGAATGACTGTCTGGCATGTTCGGTGTTGCTTTGAAGTTGCTGATAGAAATTCATAAATTATTCCTTGATAACAAATTGAGAAGAAAATGCTGTTGTACTCTGAACGCTGTACTGGTGTTGGTCTTGGCCCTGGTAGAGCATGTCTAAGTCAGTCGCGTAGCGGGCAATTATTGCGTCACGTTTCAGTTTTCCCGTTGGGGTAAGCAGTTGGTTTTCTGGCGTACAAAGACCGATGGTGGCGAAATTAACAACTTGCGCATAGTCAGGTAACTGCTTATTGATAAGCGCCACGGTGCTTTGAATCTGTGTATTAGAAATAGTATTGGAAGCGGGTACGAGGAGCGCGACACAGTAGGGTTTAGCTTCGCAATACACCAAAGCCTGCCTAAACAGTCCTGTTCCCAGTAGTAAAGATTCAATCCACTCTGGCGATACATTTCTGCCAAAGCTGTTCACCATTATGTTTTTTATACGCCCATTCAGCGTAAGTGTGTTGTCAGAAAAAAAGCCTAAATCGCCGGTTCTGACCTGGGTCGGATAAAATGAGGAAGGTTGATTCAGATAGCCCAGAAAGTGGTTGCCTGTAACTACAATTTCACCCTCTTCGATGTGCAGTTGATTATGACCAAGCGTTTTTCCGGCACTGCCCATCGTATTGCAATTGGGCGTGTTCAATGTTGATACTGATACCGCTTCAGATAAGCCATAACCTTCAAATACTGGTAGTCCCTTCGCTTGAGCTTGCGCCAGCAAAGTGGGCGCTACATGTGCACCGCCTACAGCAATGAATATTAGTGATGAAGGTGGTGTCCAGCCCTGATTACATGCCTGTACTAGCACCATTAGCAAGTCGGGCACCAAAATCACAGACGATGGTTGAACGCGGTCTATCAGTGACAGCAGTGCGTTTGGATTGACGAGTTTGCTTCCTTGAAATCCGCGCTCAGATGCTGTGGCTAAATAAACCGTGCCGCCGTGGTACAGAGGGGCGTAAACTCCTGCAATATTTTCAAGTAGGGTAGGCAATGGCAGTAAACACAGGTGGTTCACTATTTCTGGTTGAACAGCGCGCTCAATAGAATGGGCAACTTTCCATTGAGATTCAGTTGACAGGCACACGCCTTTCGGTGAGCCCGTAGAGCCAGAAGTAAAGGTTATTTTATTAGTACCTACAGGTGTGTATACACGAGAGTCATGTTTGAGTGGATGAGCGACAATGTCGTGTTCATTATCAATAACAGTCGGTGACTCACTCCATTCACTTAGTTCACCACCGCGATTGGTCAATAAAAAGTGACACTGGCTCTCATTTAATACATGTTCTTGTTGGGAAGCGGTAAAAAATAGCGGAACGGGGACACAGCAGACGTTAGCCTGTTGGCAGGCTAAATCAGCAATCACCCATGCAAAGCTATTTTCAAAGGCAATGCCCACCCTCTCGGCATTGTGGTTTGTTACCCAGCTTGCGAGGCTCTCGACGGCGCTCAAAAGGGCGCGGTAAGTCATTGAACCGTCTTTGCATTTCAGCGCAACGTCATCGTCGTGCCCGTTTATATACTGATTAAGCAACATACGCTGTTTCCTTTTTTGTGCAGATATTTTGCGTTAACGCATCCACATTTGCGGAAATAAGCTCAATTGCACGTTGGTAATGAGCATTAAGTTCAGGGCAGCCAATTATGTGTTGCGTTACGTGATGTAGCGACAGGGCAGTAACCTGAGGAGCGGTGTCATAATAGGTGCCCCAGTCATCGCTATTCCCTTTAAGTTTTGACGCATCGGCTTTAACAAGGGGGAGGAGTTGAATACCCGCGCCCATGAGTAAAGAGGTGAGCTGTGAGGTCGCACTGAAAACCAGATATTTGCTACCACATCGTTTTAAAACGAAGAACAGGGCAAATAACAAGGGGAGGGTATAGCGCGATGCACTGCTAAAAAGGTTACCAACTTCAGCAATATGCGCTCTGTTTACGGTTATCCCTTGTAAGGTGAGGGCAGTTTCTACCGAAGTGTTAAGGTATTGCTCTATAAAAAGAGAATTATTCTGACCATCATAGGCGGCAAATCTTGCGCCTGCGGCGGCTTTAACTCCCTTAGCGTCAAGAGCAAACAGCATAGGCATAAAGGAAGTCACTCGTGCGTTGTAGCGAGCTTTAAAACCACTCGCTATAAACGCTTCAATACGGCGGCGGGCATTATGTCCATGTTTTGCCGCGATAAAGGTTAAAGCGGGCTTTTCCTTTGAGACAATCGCAGGTTGCTGACTCGCAACCTGGGTTGGAACTGAAGCTAAAACGTGACTCATAAACATGCTCATTGGTTTTGCGATGTTATGAGTATTTACGCGAGACCTTAAGAGAACCTTAAGTGGGAAAAACTTTTACAAATGTCAGTCCAAAATGTTAAGAACGCCCAAGCTAATTAATCGCTTGAGCCGTCATAGCTATTAAAAACTGGGCCGTTAGCCGGTAAATCACAGGTAGCGTTCGCAGCAGTGGCAGGAAGCAATAACCATTCGTCACGGTGGGCTACGCCCAGTGAAGTGGCTTGTGATAAGTCTACACACTGAAATTTGTAGTCACTTGGAACTAACAGAAAGCGTTGACGTATTGGAGGTCTAACCCGCTGGCCTGAAATCTTTGTCTGCTCGCGGGAAGGCTCGGAAGTATCGGTCAACCAAGCCCACGCTGTACCGTTTTCTACTTCTTTCGGAGTATGGTAACCAAAATGAGCCATTTCAAAGGGTGAATAAAGCAAATACTGTTCTTTAAAGCTGACTATCCCTACCTCGAAGGCAGTTGAATCCTTCGTCAACATATTACTTATTTGGCTTTCTGCATTTTGAAGGACTATACGGGGAGTACGGTAGTCGTTTAGCAGCCATGCACCGAATGTGGAAGGAATTACAGTTAAAATGAAAAGCCATGCCAGTAATTGGCGGGCGAGTAATTCTCCATCCCCTGCGTTGCGCTTTTTATTGTAAACATAGTAGACAATATGAGTACAAAGCCCAGCGAAACCGAGTACAAGTAATACAATGCTTAAACGAACAAGGGTTTCGCTGTCGCTGTCAAAGCGCGTCATAAGCTTAACAGCGGTGGGCTCGTGAAAAAGCAGTGCTAAGCCAGCAATCAATAAAACGGCAGAGATTAACGAAGTAACTGCGCGCGCAAAAAGCATCAATCCTCTTGATACAGTCGAATTCGCAAGTACCAGACCTGCAAGCATACTCAACGCAGGCAGTGCCGGTAGCACATAAACACCACGTTTACCTGGGCTGATACTAAAGAAAATGACAACCAATATTACCCATATCAACAAGGATGAGTAAGCGGGGTTGTGAGTAAGTACATTTTTTAACGACTTAGCTTTTGATACAAGTATGGCAATTGGAGTTATCCAAAATACAGGAATAACTTCAACAATATAGTAATACCAGGGCTCTATGTGGTGCCAGGCATTGGCATATCGCTCAGCCGTTTGTTTAAACAAAATGTTCGACAAGTATTGTTGTATTTGAGGCTCTTGTTTTATCAAACCAAGATAAAGCAGAGGTGCAAGCCACATCGCCACAACTGATAGCATGATTAAGGGGCCAAACAACATGCCCAATGACCACTTGCCGCGATGTGAGCCGCTGGTAAATGCGAAAAATGCAATGGGGATAAATAAAAGAACAGGTAAAAAGCCAACGCCTTTGGTTATGATCCCAAGCCCCATAAAGAACCATGCTGCAAAGTACCACCGCCAATTAACATGCACATAAAAGTGCTGAATGAGTCCGTAGACGCCAATCCAAATAAAGCAGGCGACAAGGGCATCTATTTGAGCGAATTTGGCTTGAATAAGAAACTGAGGGCTCAGTAGAAGTACGAGCATACTCAACATTGCCGCTTTTTCATTGGCAAGTCTTAGCGATAGCTTGTAGGTTAACCCCAAAGTGACAAGGCTTGCGATAGCGTTAGGCAGGAGCATAGCCACCTTTAGGCTACCCGTAATAAGGTAAAAGAAGGCAATACACCACATAAACACAGGGGGCTTGTCTGGATAAATTTCGCCACCGCGCATGGGCACAAGCCACTGTCCGCTGTTCACCATCTCTTTTGCGACCAATGCGAATCGAGGCTCATCGGGGGGCCAAGCATCTCTGAAACCCAGACCAACAAATATCAGAGCACAGGCAAAAAAGAACAGGGTAGAGGCATGGCTATTTGAATTAAGCATAAGCCTCACGACGGCTCACTCCTACGAGCAATGCCTGATAAGGATAGAAGTAGAAGAAGGCTAATGATTAAGCCACCAATTTGTAAAGGCTGTTCGAGGGAACTGACAAATCGAGAACCGCTTCCAAGCAAGGTAAATAAAAAAGTTTGAGGCGCAAAGCCGATTGCACTTGCAGCAATAAACGGGACAAACGGAACGCTTAGCACACCTGCGACGGCGTTTGTGATTAGGTTGGAGCCAACAGGGAATAAACGAACAATTAGCACATTGCGAAAACTGCGTTTGGCCAGTTTGTTTTCAACAGGCTTTAATTTTGTACCTAAAAGACGGACGGCAAGTGAGCGCAGAGGGCCATTTGCTAATGCATAGGCTATACATGCTGACAATACCGTTAGCAACAAGGCAATTAATCCTCCCTGCAATGCGCCAAAGCCCACTCCGCAAAAAAAACTGACAGCCTGACGGGGAAAACCCATGGTTAAAAGTACAACACAACCACTCAGTATCATGCACAGCGATTGCCAATTTAAATTTGAAATATAGGCATTCAACCAATCTGTATCATCACCGTGCTTCCATACTTCACCAGTGACCTCAAGCGACACATAGCAGATAAGCGCGATGCTTGCTGCCCCGATGAAAAACTGTATGAAGCTTTTGAGGCGGCGAAGATTAGTCTTCATGACCAATTCCGCTGGCAATGTGATTAAGTTTGTTTCTGTACATTAGCCATCTGACGCCAAGCATATCGATGATCCCTGCCCAGCCACGATTCCACGCTGTGTAATTTGATTTACCTTCTAAGCGCGCGCGATGATTAACCGATACACATACCACTTCTCCCCCAAGCCTTTTAGTTAAAGCGGGAATATATCGGTGCATATGGTCGAAGTAGGGCAAAAGTAAAAAGGTACTTCTTGGGAGGAGTTTCAAGCCACAGCCCGTGTCTGGTGTGTCGTCCTGCAGGATCCACTGGCGAACACGATTGGCAACTTTAGACTGAAATCGCTTCCACGGGGTATCTTTTCGCTTTTTACGATGTCCGATAACGCAGAAGTGCACTGTATTAGTGTCTTTAGCTGCGCGAATAAGTCGCGGTATATCAGCAGGATCGTTTTGCCCATCAGCATCAAGGGTGATGATCCACTTTCCTTTTGCCTGTAAAACGCCGTGAAAAACCGAAGTGCTTTGACCGCAGCTCATAGGGTGGACGATGACACGACAACTTACCGGCAAGGTGCTTGAAAGGTTATGCAGCAAGGCTAGGGAGTCGTCGCTGCTACCGTCATCAACAACAATAATTTCTGTCGTTGTACTTGGAACCACTTCTGCAATTTCTCGTAACAAAGCAGAAAGGTTTTTGGCTTCATTTTTAGCAGGTAAAACAACACTGACGTCAAACTGGTGCATAAGAATATTTGGTAAATCATCGAATGACGTGCACTTTAAATGTTGAACCTTAAGGAAAGCTTAAGTTAGGCGCTAAAGTACAAACTTGCATTAAAATTCGTATTCCAAGGACATGCGAAGTGTGTGATCTTTACTGTCACCATTTAGTCCAGCAATAAAGCCCAGTTCCCATTTTAACTGCTTCTGTCGGTCAAAGCGTTTTATACCCATGAATGCTGGACCAACCCCGATAAAGTCCTCTGCTACATACACTTCCAATCCAGGTTGTACTTCAGGGATCCAGCGATACCTAAACTTGGCTTTAAATTCGCTTTCCCATTCATTCTCAACAGTTTGACCCCACTCGTACACCAAGCTAACGTTAGTTGTTAAACTGAATTGGCCAAATTCTTTTTCTGTTAATATCCCCGCTTTAACTTCCCAGTCATCGGTATTGTGCTGCTTTTCCAGCTCAAACAGCGTTGCCCAATCAGCCCAGTATCGCCCTTGTTCAGTCATCATCCAGCGTAACTCTACTTCGTAGCTTTCTAAGCCAAAATCTTCATTTTCATCCCGCGCACCGACAAGGTATGTCTCGAGGATCATAAATTCTGAAAGTGCATGGCCGAATGAGAAGCGTTGCATTAAAACATTGCCATCGTCATTTTGTCTTGAGGTAAGTCGCCACTCAAACTCACGTTCAAAGGGTAATACATAAGGGTGATAAACCTTATCTACGGTAAAATTATCTGCATAACCGTTACTTGAAAACACGGCGCATAATGCGATAGCAGTAAGGAGAAAACGTCTCACTGTGCGACCTCCTGAATTTCATCAGAGAATCTCTTTTTTGAAGAAAAGAAAGCAATTAAATTAGGCACGATAAGTGCGAAGAAAAACACCAATAAATAGCTCGTCGAGGGCGTAGCCTCATAGCCAACGAGAGAATTCAGAAGATGACCATATTCGCTATTGTCGCTAATTATTGTGCTGCTATCCCATAGCTGCCTTGGCGATGGGAAGGTGTCAGTTTGTTCCAATAGTAATGCGATATTAGCGGTTTGAGCTGCCACAAATGTGGTTGCAAAAAAGTATGTTGCTCGCTTGCTAACAAAATGGGTGAGCAAAATATTAAGTAGAATCGCGATGCTAATACTTATACCCAGACCAATAATAGTGCCCAAGAGCAATAACGTACTATCACTATTACGTGATAACTCGGAAACAAAATAAACTAAAAAGTGCAGCGAATTGGGTAAGCCAATACCTATTACTAGCAGGGTGAGGCCTAGACTGAACCTATTTGAGATACGTGACGGCAAAAGTACAACAAGGCACATACCCAACCACGCAATAAAAAACAGTATTGATTTGAGATACTCAAATCCGGCACCTTCTGATAGCTGCGATACCAGTCCTAGCTTGGGGTAGGTAAATACAGCGAGCAATACCAGCAGCAACACCCGCCACGCAACGGCAAGCGTAGACACACGCGGCAGCGCCAGCAATACACTAATGAGCAGGAATATGGGCAAGGTGTCACGCAAGAAGAGAACGACAGTATTAATTAGCATCCAGCATGTCCTCTTTGTTTTTAACTATTACCTTTCCTACGGCGCTATTAGGATGAAACTCGCCAAAAAAAGGATACTCACCGGCTTTTAATGGGCCAATAAAGATGGTCCCTCGGCTTTTCGCAAATATCACTTTTTCTCTGTTCAACGAAAAGCTATCTATTTCTTCGGGAGTATCATCGAAATTGACAAAGGTTAGCTTTACTTTTTGCCCTGCAGGCACAATCACTTCCTGAGGAAAGAATAAGTGCTCTTTAATTTCCACCACCACTTCAGGTAAGGCGAACGCAAGGGGCGTATAAAATGCACAAAGGGCTGAAAAGCAGAATAAAGAAATCTTAGAGTATGTAGTCATTGGAAAATGCCACCCTAACTTCTAATCCCCCGAGCGAACTTTCATCTAAAGAGAGCTCAGCCCCGTGTAATACAACGATTTGTTCTACAATGGCTAGCCCCAAGCCGCTTCCCGAGTGAGGGGAGCTGTTAGATGCTCTTTTGAACCGGTTTAGCACGACAGCGCGCTGGTCAGCAGGGATGCCTGGCCCAGAATCGCATACGCTTAAAATAAGCTCGTCTTTCCGTCGTTCAATCCTAATTATTATTTGTGCACCGCTAGGCGAGTATTTACTCGCATTGCTCACTAAGTTCTGAAGCAAGGTGTAAAGGACAAATTGAGAACTTAGCAACCAGGCCTCTTCTCCTTCCAGTGCTATCTCTTGGTTTTTATTTTCAATAGCGCCGTATAGGTCACTAATTACCTCTTGCGCGACCACGTGCACATTTACAGGTTCTCGCTGTTCTGCAAACGTTTCTGGGCTGGTGCGAGTAAGCAAAAGGAATTGATTTACCGCGTGGATCATTCTGTCAGTGTCTGCTTTGAGCGGAGCTAACACGTGGCCTTTTTCACCTAACTCGTTCGCTATATTGTGAATGTTTATTTTCATCACGCTGAGCGGAGTTCTAAGCTCATGCGCTGCGTTTGATGCGAATTGCTGCTCTCGTTCGAACGCTGAATTTAGTCGCGTGAACATAGTGTTTAACGTACTAACAACAGGGCTAAGTTCACTGGGCTCACGGGATAACGCAATGGTAGAAAAATCATTACCCTGTCGGCTGGCAAGGAGTTTTGATAGGTGTTTTAACGGCGATAGTCCCCAAGTAATGCCAAAAAAGAGAATGAGTGCAAGAATAGGCACACTAATTATAAAAGGGGTGATGGCGGCTACAGTTAGCGAGTCAGTTAAAGTAAAGCGACTACTTACGGGTTGAGCCACCATATACCAGCTATCATTATTCGGGTTAAACCGGGTATGTACCCGCCAGCGTGTACCCAGTGCGTTTACTTCAGAAAAGCCCTCGGAGAAGCTGGTTA
Organism: Alteromonas sp. MmMcT2-5; assembly: GCF_022348315.1. Taxonomy (NCBI): domain Bacteria; kingdom Pseudomonadati; phylum Pseudomonadota; class Gammaproteobacteria; order Alteromonadales; family Alteromonadaceae; genus Alteromonas; species Alteromonas sp. MmMcT2-5. The sequence goes on from NZ_JAKRFB010000014.1 coordinate 45,447, forward strand.
ATGGCGTGCTTAACGCATCAGTAGATGAGCTGGCCAGCTTACCTTGTCTCCATACTTGGAAGAAAAGTGTCTGTTGCTGTGTGCGGGTGCCGCTATCTACATATGAGATTGCGCGGGATAGCTCAACTAACTCGTTATCTAACAAGGTATTCGATATACCCAGCGTTGCGCGGTAGCCTTTAAGTGCTGCACTAAATATCACTAAAACAAGCGCGCTGATCAGTGTAAGAATTAGAAAGCGGCGAATTGAAGACAATTCACTCCCCCGATTTTGAAATGCAATAACCGACGCCTCGAATAGTCTTAATAAACTCAGGAGGCATTTTCTTACGCAAATTACTCACGTGTACTTCTATTGTGTTGCTTGACACTTCCTCTCCCCACTCATAAAGTTTATTTTCCAGCTGATCTTTACTCAGTATGCGCCCTGCGTTTTCAATAAGCGCTTTTAGTAGCATGAGTTCACGTCGAGGTAAGTGAACGTTTTGATTGTCGATAGTAAGCGTATGATGGGCAGTATCAAGGCTGACATTCTTAACACTAACAATGGTGTGAGATGCTGTGCTCAGACGACGCTCAAGTACTCTAATCCTAGCTAACAGTTCTTCTATTTCAAATGGTTTAGGTAAGTAGTCGTCGGCGCCTGCATCTAAGCCAGAGATTTTGTCTAGTGTTTTATCCCGTGCAGTTAATATCAACACAGGAAGCGTTGCGTTTTTCTTTCGAATAGATTTTAGTACGTCGAGGCCATCAGTGTCGGGTAAACCCAAGTCAAGAATGACAATGTCACTTTGGCCCGCTCTAAGTGTTGCAAGAGCATCTGCGCCTGAATAAACACAGTCTACCGTGAAGTTGGCATTCTTTAGTGAAAGGGCGAGGGCGTCAGACAACGGCCTATCGTCCTCTACAAGCAGTACACGCATAAAAAACTCATTGATAAAAAAACAAATCAAAACACTAAACGAGAGACCTTAAGAAAACCTTAAGTGCTTAGTGTTTTACTCTGACATCTCTTTTTCGAGCGCGCGTATTGCTAAATCTTTGTATTTGTCCCACCGCGCATAATCTAGTTTGTAAGGTATTGTTGGGTTGCCGAGCTCGTGAATTTTTCTACTTTCAGCATCGGCAAGCATTTCTGCTTTTCTGTGCCCTTCGAAGCTATCGAAGATACGTTCGAGTTCTCCATCATCTAGAATCCTGACAAGACCTAATCTCAATCTATTCGCGAGGGCAGGGTTATCTGGGCTAACAAAAAAGTACTCATAGTTGGGGTATTTTAATAGGTGGAACTGCTCTAAAGAGACATGCTTATCTTTGTGGCGTTCTAAATCGCGGTGTACTTCAATGATATTTCTGGGGAAAGCGTCAACTAGCCCCCTATCTACCATCGAGTACATAGAATGGAACCAAAGGCTCCAATCTTCACCACTTACGTTATAGCCATTTGCTTTAAGTACACTTAAATCTGGCCAGTCTGCGCCTTGAACCATGGTTGATTGCTTTAATGCTTCGCCGGTTTGTTGGGCGAAACTGGACTGCTCAGAAGGGTTAATCACCAATACGCGATAACCTGAATAACCTTTCAGCAGTGGTAACTTAATGGGCAGAAGACGCTGCTCTCGGTTACTGTTGGTGACACTCCACATTACATCCGCATCGCCTTTTAGCAAAGTAACAAGCTGACGACTCTGACTCATAGGATGGGGGTGAGGGGTTAAAGCAACATCACCGTATTCTGGTGTTGCTGCGATAACTGCACTGAGTACAGCTACGTGATAACTTCCATAATCATCATCGGCAAACGCACGTGTATATACTAACTCCTCAGCATTAACACTGGCCATAAGTAGCGTGTGTAGCATCATCATTGAAGCTACGAAGCGAGACATTTTCATTTTGTTTTTATAACGGTTCCAAATATAACGTTTTGACGTTACCTCAAATCGGTTTCTATGTCATCGGCAGATGATGGAATTTTATCCATATTTTTTGTTCTTAGGGGTTCGCATTTCCTTCAATTCCTGTATAATTCGCGCCCTGCCCAGTTACGCCCACCTTTGGGAAGGTGGAAGAATCAGCCGGCTCGAAGGGGTCATTGTGTTGATTTTAAGGTGATTTCTGGTGTTCAGAAATCAGTAACGACGATATTATTCGGGTGAATTTGAAAATGAAAACTTTTGTTGCTAAGCCAGAAACGGTACAACGTGACTGGTATGTGGTAGACGCCACAGACAAAACTCTAGGCCGTTTGGCTTCTGAAATCGCACTACGCCTTCGTGGTAAGCACAAGCCAGAGTACACACCTCACGTGGACACTGGTGATTACATCGTAGTAATCAATGCTGAAAAAGTTGCGGTAACAGGCCGTAAAGCGCAAGACAAAATGTACTATGCGCACTCTGGTTACCCAGGTGGTCTTAAAGAGACAAACTTTGAAAAACTAATTGCTCACAAGCCAGAAATGGTTATTGAAAAAGCAGTTAAAGGCATGTTGCCAAAAGGCCCTCTAGGTCGCGCAATGTTCCGTAAAATGAAAGTTTACGCAGGTGCAGAGCACAAGCACACCGCACAGCAACCACAAGTTTTGGACATTTAAGGAGCTATTAACATGGCAGATACTCAATACTACGGCACAGGCCGCCGCAAAAGTTCTACTGCTCGTGTGTTCCTACGTCCAGGCACAGGTAGCATTAAAGTAAACCAACGCGCTCTTGACGAGTACTTTGGTCGTGAAACAGAGTGCATGGTTGTTCGTCAGCCACTTGAACTTGTTGAAATGACTGAAAAGTTTGACGTATACATCACTGTTAAAGGTGGTGGTTCTAACGGTCAAGCGGGTGCAATCCGTCACGGTCTTACTCGTGCTCTTATGGAGTATGATGAAGCACTACGTCCAGCACTTCGTAAAGCTGGCTTCGTTACTCGTGACGCACGTCGCGTTGAACGTAAGAAAGTTGGTCTACACAAAGCGCGTAAGCGTCCACAATTCTCAAAGCGTTAATTTTTACGTTTTTTGTATTTTCAAAAACCCGGCTTATGCCGGGTTTTTTATTGCTTTTTTTCTATTACAAGTTGCCTGCGTCCCACATTCAGTAAAGTCTTCAAGCCTCTACAATTCATAACAAAGGTTTAATTTGCTGGTGTTATCTAACCAAATATTCTTCAAAACCTTGATTTTAGGCCTTTCCCTCACTAAACCTAAACACACCTTTTGAATTAAATTATCGCTTAAATATCAGTAAAACCTTGTGTTTATAAGGGCTTTTCTTTTATCATTTGCGGTCGAAAATTTTGAAAACTTTCGTGACCTCGTAAACCAGTAAATTTTTACTGTTACGTCGCTGTCATGACAAGCCATATGATGCATGACGCAAGCGTGATAAAACCAGTATAAGCTTGGGTTACACATCATAATTATCCAAACCTGGAGAAATGTGGATGAGCAATGTATCTGTAGATGCAACAGAGTCTGCACACAATGAAAACCAGCCAGAAAACAACACTCGTCGTCGGTTCTTGACCGTTGCCACGTCGGTAGTTGGTGGTGTAGGTGTCGTTGGTGCTGCTGTGCCTTTTATTGCGTCCTGGAATCCAAGCGCCAAAGCGAAAGCCGCCGGTGCTGACGTTGAAGTAGATATCAGCGGGATTGAGCCTGGACAGTTAGTACGTGTGATGTGGCGAAGCAAGCCTGTGTGGATTGTACGTCGTACGCCTGAAATTCTTGAAGAACTAGGCGCGCACGAAGATAAGCTGAAAGATCCTAACTCTGAAGCTGAGCAGCAGCCTGCGTTTGCTCAAAACCGTTTCCGTTCAATGAAGGAAGAGTACCTTATCCTTGTTGGTATCTGTACTCACCTGGGTTGTTCTCCACAGCATCTTAAAGACGGTGCATTTGAAGAAGTGGTTGAAGGCGTTCCAGATGGATTCTTCTGCCCGTGCCACGGTTCGAAATTCGACATGGCTGGACGTGTATTCCAAAACGTTCCTGCACCGTTGAACCTGGTTGTACCGCCATATCAATTCGTTGATGACAATAACATCATCATCGGTTCAGAAGCGGAGGCCGTGTAATATGAATGCTTTCCTAGGTTGGATTGAAGAACGCATCCCAATGATGCGCGTTGCGAATATGCACGCTCTTCAATATCCTGCTCCAAAGAACATGAACTTCTGGTATGTGTTCGGTTTTCTAGCAACTATTGTTTTGGTAAACCAGATTGTTACTGGTATTTGGTTGACCATGAACTTCGTTCCATCTTCAGAAGGCGCATTTGCTTCTGTTGAATACATCATGCGTGAGATCGACTACGGTTGGATCATTCGTTACATGCACAGTACTGGCGCATCAGCGTTCTTTATTGTGGTATATCTACACATGTTCCGTGGCATGATTTACGGCTCTTACCAGAAGCCTCGTGAGCTTCTATGGGTGTTTGGTATGTTTATTTACCTAGCGCTTATGGCAGAAGCTTTCATGGGTTACGTTCTACCTTGGGGACAAATGTCTTACTGGGGTGCGCAGGTAATCGTATCACTATTTGGTGCTATTCCTGTTGTTGGTCCTGACCTTGTTATCTGGCTACAAGGTGACTACGTTATCTCTGGCGCAACACTAAACCGCTTCTTCGCATTACACGTTATTGCGTTGCCGTTGGTTATCGTTATTCTTGTGTTCCTTCACATTATTGCACTTCACGAAGTGGGTTCTAACAACCCTGATGGTATCGCTATCAAGCACAAGAAAGGTTCACTACCTGAGTCTGAAAAGACGAAGTATGAAATTCATGAATACTACACAAGCAAGTACGACATTGCTGATGACGTATTGCCGTTCTTCCCACACATCGTACTTAAAGACCTTGTGGCGTTCTGTGTATTCTTAGCATTGTTCACTTACGTGCTGTTCTTTGCCCCTGAAATGGGCGGTAAATTCCTAGAGCACCCTAACTTTGAAATTGCTAACCCACTTAAAACACCAGAGCATATCTTCCCTGTTTGGTACTTCACACCGTTCTACGCGGTACTAAAAGCGGTACCTGATAAGCTATTCGGTGTATTAGCAATGTTCGGTGCAATTGCTGCGCTATTTGCTCTGCCTTGGTTAGACCGTGGTCGTGTTAAGTCATGGCGCTATCGTTGTGGCCTACACAAAGTAAACCTTATCGTGTTTGCAATTGTGTTTATCTTCCTAGGTTACCTAGGTGGTACACCGCAAGAAAACTGGAAAATCATTGCGTCGCAAGTTGCAACGGTAATGTACTTCGGTTTCTTCGTAGCACTGTTCTTGTACAGCAAAAACGAAAACACTAAACCTGTGCCAGAGAGGATTTCTAAATGAAAAAAATGATGTGCTTTTTAGCCTTCTTCCTACCTGGCGTAGCGCTTGCGGCAGGCGGGAACGTACACCTAGATAAAGCGCCTATCGATTTAACCGATAAGGCGTCTTTACAACGCGGTGCACAATTGTTCATGAACTACTGCTTAGGCTGTCACTCAATGAAGTATCAGCGCTATCAGCGTTCATTCCAAGACTTGGGTATTCCTGACGAACTAGGTCAAGAATACCTGCAGTTCACGGGTGAAAAAGTGTCTGACTACATTACTCGTGCAATGCCAGAAGAAGCCGCTGCTGGCTGGTTCGGTGCTGCTCCACCAGACCTAACGCTAGTGGCTCGTGTTCGTGGCGAAGACTGGATTTACACTTACCTGCGCTCTTTCTATGTTGACGAAAGCCGCCCATTTGGTGTGAACAACACAGTATTCCCTGAAGTAGGTATGCCACACGTACTTCAACCACTTCAAGGTACGCCAACACGTACTTATGAAGAGCAAATGGTTGATGGCGAAATGGTTAAGCGTTATGTAGGCATTAAGTCAGATGGTACTGGCGCAATGTCTCCTGACGAGTACGACCAAGCTGTTGCCGATATCGTGAACTTCCTAGAGTACACAGGTGAGCCTTCTAAACTTGAATCTCACAAAATCGGTAAGTGGGTACTTATCTTTATCGCAGTATTGTTTGTATTTGTTTACTTACTGAAGAAAGAATACTGGCGAGAAGTGCACTAATCGCACAGATTTATGTATAATATGAAAAGGGGGCTTCTCGCCCCCTTTTTTGGTATTTACTCGTGCTATCTGAAAATCCTAATAAATAGGGTCTTCAGGTAGCACGAGTTAACGTAATAAGCTTACCGTTTGTAAGCGTAAACTTGTTTCTCGACGGAGGAAATTGAATGGCCGTAGCCGCGAATAAACGTTCTATTATGACGTTGTTCTCTGACACAATTGATATTTATAGCCACCAGGTGCGTATTGTGTTGGCAGAAAAAGGTGTGGGTGTTGAAATCAGCTACACAGATCCTAGCAACTTGTCTGAAGATCTGTTGGAGCTTAACCCTTACGGTACTGTTCCAACTCTAGTTGATCGCGAGCTTGTACTTTACAAGTCGCACATCATCATGGAATACCTTGATGAGCGTTTCCCTCATCCACCACTTATGCCGGTTTACCCAGTATCACGTGGTCAGAGCCGCCTTATGATGCACCGCATCGAGCAAGACTGGTACTCGCTTGCTGCCCGTATTTTCCGTGGCGAAGGTGATGTAGAAGCAGCACGTAATGAGCTGCGTGAGGCTTTGCTATCTCTTGCGCCTGTATTTGGTGAAATGCCTTACTTTATGAGCGAAGAGTTCAGCTTAGTTGATTGCTACCTTGCTCCGCTATTATGGCGTTTACCTGCACTAGGTATTGAACTAAACGGTGCTGGCAGCAAAGAAATTAACGCTTACATGAACCGTATTTTCTCTCGTAGCTCATTTAAAGCGTCTTTGACTGACCAAGAGCGTGAGATCCACAACCCGCTATGACATCTATGACGTCAAACCAGCCCTATTTGCTTAGGGCTTTTTATGAGTGGATTGTTGATAACGACTTAACGCCGTACATTGTGGTAGATGCAACCAACGAGTTAGTTGAAGTGCCGCAGGAATTCGTTAAAGACGGTCAGATCGTTTTAAACGTATCGCCTAGTGCGTGTGTTAACTTTTCTCTTGATTTAGATGGCTTATCGTTTCAAGCGCGCTTCTCTGGGCAACCTAGAAGATTAAGTATGCCTTGTGAAGCGGTAATGGCTATTTACGCAAGGGAAAATGGTGCAGGTACAGTATTCGCCACTGAAGAAGATGTGGCTCGTGCGCAGCAAGAGCGTCCAGAAACATCTGAAGATGTTTCTCAACCTAGCGGCCCGACGTCGCTGGAAGATGCTGATGCAAGCGACGTGAAAGACGCACCTGTTCCACCTAAGAAGGGTAAGCCTACCCTCAAAGTTATTAAGTAACTTATTAAATAGCTTATCAAATAACGTATTAGCCTGGTTTTGTGAAGTTTATCTACTCAGCAAAGCCAGCGCTTATCTTTCTTATTCCCGTTAAATTTTATCTCCGGTTCCCCCTTCGCACAAAAGTAAAAACACCCCATTACCTGCGTAATAGGGCGCTTTCACGTGGTACTGCGTTTGACCATTTAACGGGTTCGGGTTATCACCACGCGGCTCGTTGGGAAATCAAAGCGATGGGCTTCGGTTAGTACCGATGTAGACAGGCCCTCACGGCTTGGGTCGTCAGCGTTTGCACTAGTGACTACACCTTGGTGAAGTCTTACTGCATCGGCAAGATCATCCCTCACCACATCATAGCCCGCAGCTTCTCCGCCGCCACCCGCTGCACTAGCGGCAGGGCCTGGCATAGTTGCCGCGGTTTCTGTGTTTGCTTCTGTACCCGCATCCCAAGTCACTGTCATGAACGTTTTTTTATCACCAACCGCCATGTTGCTTACATTCGCAGCGTTTAAGCCGGTGAATGCGTCGTTGGTGTTGACCAGCATGGTCGTCAACGTAAGGCGCAGGTCATCAGCATCGAGTTCAGGAACCACAAGAGTTAGTTCTGCGCCCATTGAGCGAGGACCCAATATGCCCCCAGAGTTTTGCGCATCCAAAAAGTCCGTGGAGTCCATGGCTTCAGTAATGACCATAGACGGGTCACCGCCTTCAGCCATTATTTCAATGCCCATGCTGGCTGGCTCGCCTTCATTAAATGAATGGAAGCCTGACTCATGCAATATGACGGCGGCAGGTGCAAAGGGCTGAGAGTAGGTTAAGTTGGTAATTTGTACGGTATAAACCGCTGAATTACCGTTAATACCGTCTTGTCCGTCCGAACCGTCTTGACCATCCGTACCATCTTGTCCGTCAGTACCTGCTTCCCCCTGCGGACCCGCTGGTCCTTGAGGGCCTGTATCACCATCGTCGCCGCAGGCAGCAAGAAGTGCTGAAAGCATCAATAATGTACTGAGTTTAATTATTGGATTATTCATCGTATTGGCTCCTTAAGATGCAGGAACAGTAATAACTACACGTGCTACTGGGTTCAACCAACGGTGTACGGTAGAGTCCAGATCACTGGCACCAGCGGCGCTATCAGTATCACCAAGCGCATTGCGGTGGATGTGTACTGGGCCATCTTCACCATCTTCAATTTCGCCATTAACGATTTGTGCACCCACACCCGTGCCACCTGTACCCAAATCAACAATACGAGTTGGAGCGCCGCCACCGGCAACACCCGGTACGCCATATCCACCCAGCGCATTTCCGGTCCCAGCTTCAACAACATCTGTACGGGCACTATTTAGTTCATCGTTAAGCTCAGTACCGGCATCGTATGCATTAAGGTAATAAGTGTAGGTACCCGGCTCGGTTGGAATTTCAATACTGTCCATACCAACAAAAGCGTCGTTAGTAGGTATTAGCATGGAAAGTAGCGAAAGATATGGCTTGTCCATAGTATCGAAGGGATAGCTTAACGTAGCTTTCGGCGCGAGAAGTCCGCCAAAACGGTGCCACGTATTTGAACCATTGTCGGTATCAACAGGGCCGAGTAACGCTTCAAAGTTTGCGCCGCTTGAATCAGCATTTTGTTCGTCGTCAATAACACCAGCTTCAGCTAACCACGCTAGAGCTGATGACGCAGGTTGCCCAACTTCAAAGGCATCGACGGTGTCATCGTGAGCTATGACTAAGCGCGGCGTAAAACTCTGCGCCTGAGTCAGGTTGGTAATTTCAATGTCTAAAGTGACAGCTTGGCTTACTGATACTGCTGCTAGCGACAAAAGCGTTGCGCTAGCAAGTTTAGTGAATTTCATTTTATTGTCCTTATTTATGGCTTAAATCGCATAAAAATTTAGGGCAGTAAAATGTCCAATTCATCACAGAACTTTCACAAAACGCACACAGATTCGTCTCAATAAATAACAGTGCTGTTATAAATTCTGAATTTATATTTTTTATAAAAAAATTGTAATCACTGTGAAAGAAAACCACGAACGCACTGGTCTTGTTTTTTATTGGCGAATTAGGAGCGAGATATGATCCTTATCATCTACAGTGGAAATAAGTTTCAACAGAACATATCGCAATGCTTAAGTAAGCATAGCTTTCTTTACGACGCAGTCTCTAATTTTCAATCCGCAGAGTCGTTGCTTAAGGCGCAGCATTATTCGCTCGTTATTGTTGAGTCGCATGGAAATATTATCTGTCTTAATCGTATAAAAGGCCTTGTTGATACGAACCCAGAAAGTTGGGTGATGGCAGTGGAAAGTGACGCGATGACAGACGATGTGGCCGACGAAGAGGTAGATGAAGCAAACTACTATGAAGTAGGCGTAGATGATTATCTATCAGGGCCATTTGATGCACGCATGTTTACTGCCCGTATTCGCTCCCATATGCGCAGAAGTATGCCTAGCCAAGCACATTTAAGACCATCTCAAGGTAGTGAAGAGCGCATCGAAATAGGACCCCTTAAAATCGACCAGCGTTTTCATAGCGTAACCCTAAACGGCCAAGTGCTGACGTTAACGGCTAGGGAGTTTGCGCTACTGGATTATTTTTGTCGTCATCCAAACCAAGTTTTTTCTCGCAATCAATTGCTCAGTGAGGTGTGGGGCTATAACCACGAAGGCTACGAGCACACGGTGAATACCCATATAAATCGTTTACGCACTAAGCTTGATAAAATCAACAGTATTGAAAATGGTGGACAGCTAGTAGAAACCGTCTGGGGTGTGGGTTACAAGCTGAACGTCAATGGATATATAGCGAAAGCGCTTATTGCATGAGTGTTGTTTAGCTCACCCATGCCCTATCAGGCATGAGAGTTCAAAATTAACTTAAATTAGAAACAGCGTCGCAGTACCTAAGAAAGCAAAAATACCCACTACATCGGTTATCGTAGTTAAGATAACACTGCCAGCTAGGGCAGGGTCTATCTTAAGACGCTTCATGATCATAGGTAAGGTTGCACCCGCTAAAGCAGCCGCAATCATGTTTACCATCATGGCAAAGGCAATAATTACGCCCAGCATGTAATCTTGTTTCCATAACGCGATGACAGAGGCAATAAGCACCGCCCAAATAGCACCGTTTAAAAAGCCGATGGATATTTCTTTACTGATAAGCCATCGTGAGTTACTCGCGTTAACATGGCCTAGTGCCATACCGCGAATAACTAGCGTTAGCGTCTGATTACCCGCTACACCGCCCATACTGGGGACAATGGTATTTAATATAGCTAACACAGCCAGTTGGCTGAGCGTTGCTTCAAATAGATCACTCACCATCGCAGCCATTAGCGCCGTCACTAAGTTTACCGCCAGCCACACCGAGCGTCGTTTGGTACTTTGCATAACGGGTGCAAAGGTATCTTCGTCGTCATCAAGACCCGCCATACTCATCATCGAGTGCTCGGCGTCCTCACGAATAATATCAACCACGTCATCAATGGTAATTCGGCCCACTAAGCGATGGTTTTCATCTACAACAGGTGCTGAAAGCCAATTGTATCGCTCGAACAGGCTTGCGACTTCATCGTCTGGCATATTCACAGGAATCGCTTCAGATTCCTCGTCCATAACGTCAGACACTTTATCGTCGGTATCTGCGGTGAGTAAACGGGTAACCGGAACAATACCAACAAGGTTGTCAGTTCGGTTTACCACGTAAAACGTATCCGTATTCTCAGGTAGCTCGCCTTTTAAGCGAATATAGCGCAGAACCACGTCAATGGTCACATCTGGACGTAAAGTGATGGTGTCGGTGTTCATGATGAAACCAGCGGTTTCCTCACCGTAAGACAGCGCTTGCTCTGCGCGCACGCGATCTTGTGCATCCATCGAATCTAGAATATCGGCCAATACTGGCTCGGGAAGGCTGCTTAGCGTCTCTGCTAAGTCATCGGTATCCATCTCTTCAAGTGCGTCAACCACATTAGCGGGAAGCATTTTTGTAATGATACCGTTTCGAACATCGTCAGACAGTTCTTCTAAAATGTCGCCGTGAAAGTCACCATCAATGAGCTCCCATAATTCGTCACGGGTTCTGCTAGGGCTAGATTCAAGAATGTGGGCGACGTCTGAAGGCGGTAATTCAAGCAGAAGCTTACGTACAGATACGAATTGACCGTTGGTCAACGCAGCGTTGAGTGCGCGTAACTGAGTTTGTACGTATTTAGAAACAAGCGCTTCTGCCATAAGGCGTTATTCCTACAAGCTAAAAGATGAACAATGCAGGCCATAGAGCCTAAGTGGGCGTAGAATATCGCAATTATGATGAGTCTGTCATGATAATTGCGTAGGTTTTGCGCAGGATTTTAAGATAACTGCGCTAAGTGTTGATTAATTGGTCAATGGATTGGGTAAGTAAGACTATTCGTCTTCGTTAAATCTGCCCTCAATAAGCTCTTCAATAGCTGCAAGTGCATCAACAGCATCACTGCCGTCCACAATCACATCTACCTGTTCACCTTGATGGCTTTCAAGCATCATTAATCCCAATACACTGCTTGCGTCTGCTTCTTTATCGCCTTTTTTTAAGATGATTTTAGCGTCGAATTGATTAGCCAGTTTAACCAGTTGGGTCGCCGCTCTCGCATGCAACCCTAACTTATTGACGATAGTTAGCGTTTTTTGAATAGTCATTACTGATTCAGCTCTCTATGGCGAATTTGAACATCAGGGTGTATTTCACTGAAGGTTTTCGACAGGGTCTGTGCGATATAAACCGAACGGTGTTGCCCGCCAGTACAGCCAATGGCTACGGTTACGTAACTTCTGTTATTGCGTTCTAAATGAGGCAGCCATGTCGTTATTAAATTCTGAATTTGCCAAATGAACTTGGTCACTACAGGCTGCGACCCCAAAAATACTTCTACTGGTGCGTCTAATCCGGTCAGATGTTTAAGGTCGGGCTCCCAGTGGGGGTTAGGTAAAAAGCGGGCATCAAAAACGTAATCCGCATCTTTAGGAATGCCGTGCTTAAAGCCAAACGACTCAAACACAAGCACAAGGCGTGAGCTTTTCTTACCCAGGATACGCTCTCGAATTAACTCTGCCAGTTGGTGAATGGTAAGCTTATCTGTATCTAGATATAAATCTGCGCGCTCAGCAATAGGAGCAAGTAGGGCAGACTCGGCTTTAATGGCTTCTGAAAGCGATTTATTAAGCTTGGCGAGAGGGTGAAGACGACGTGTTTCGCTAAAACGCTTAACCAGTACATCATCGCTCGCGTCAATGTAAACAATGGTCATCGACCACGAAGAAGGCAGGTAGTCTAGAATTTCTACCAAATCGTCAGGATTTTTAGGTAAGTTTCTCACATCGATACTTACCGCAACCTGATCGTACTCGTCAACAACTGTATGGGTTAAGGTGGGAAGTAAGTTTACCGGGATATTATCAACACAGTAATAACCTAAATCTTCCAATGCGCGAAGTGCGACAGACTTACCAGACCCCGAACGACCACTGATTATTATCAGCTTCACCTACTTTCTCCCTAATACTCTGGTTTTATCACATACGCGTTGTTGAATTAGGCGCCTACTAAACGGTTAATAGGCGCTTAATGTTTAACTTAATGCAGATAGAATATCGTCGCTTGTCGTTGCGCGACGTATTGCTTTAATCGTTTCTTTGTCGCTTAGTTTACCAGCCACGGTGGCCAGCGTTTGAAGGTGTCCTTCGGTCTGTTCCTCGGGAACGAGTAGCGCAAAAAAGATGTCTACGGGTTTCTCGTCAAGGGCGTCAAAGTCGATTGCTGGCGTGCTGGTTACAACAATGGCAATCACTTTCTCAAGGCCCGGCAGGCGTCCGTGGGGCAGGGCGATACCATTGCCAATGCCTGTACTACCCATACGCTCTCGAGCCATCAAACTGTTGAGTACCGTTGCCTGATCAATGTTCTCGTTTTGCTTGGCAGCGATATCAGCGATGATCTCAAGAATTCGCTTTTTACTATTACACTGAACCGCACACTCGGTGCGGTCCAGACTTACGATGGCTTGTATATCCATGCTTAATTAACTACTAATGTTTTTTCAGTTTTTCCTTATGCTTGATTACCTGCCGGTCGAGTTTATCAACCATGCTGTCAATCGCCGCATACATGTCGGTATTTTCTGAGGATGCGAATACTTCAGCGCCACTTAAATGAACGGTCGCTTCGGCTTTTTGATTTAATTTTTCAACGTTCAGGATGACATGCACATTAGAAATGTGATCAAAGTGACGTTCAAGTTTGCTGAACTTCGTATCGACATAATTACGCAAAGAGTCGGTGATTTCGACATGATGACCAGTAAGGTTGATTTGCATATTTCGTCTTCCTTATATTATTAAGCCCGATTAAATAAGGCTTTTGCGTTGGTTCGACGGCGGGATCGACAACGATTCCCGGTACTTTGCTATTGTTCGCCGGGCAACTTTAATGCCTTGTTCGGCCAACAATGAAGCAATCTTGCTATCACTTAGCGGCTTGCTAGGCTTTTCAGCGGCCACTAATTTCTTGATCAATGCACGAATCGCTGTAGATGAACATTCACCACCAGACTCTGTTGCAACGTGGCTTGAGAAAAAATACTTCAATTCGAAGATTCCACGTGGCGTATGCATGTACTTTTGCGTTGTCACTCGCGAAATAGTGGATTCGTGCATATCTACCATTTCTGCGACATCATTTAGCACCATTGGTTTCATCATTTCCGGGCCGTGCTCAAAAAAGCCCATTTGCTGCTGCACAATGCAGTTTGCAACCTTCATTAAGGTTTCGTTACGAGATTCAAGGCTCTTTATGAACCACTTAGCCTCTTGCATGTGTGAGCGGATGAATTGTGAATCGCTACTATTCTTGGCACGGCGACTCATTGCAGCGTATTGTTGATTTACGCTTAACTTAGGCAGACTGTCGGGGTTCAGCTCAACCACCCAACGGCCATTTTTCTTGGTTACTGAGACATCAGGAATAACGTACTCAGGCTCTTTAGTAACTAAAGCACTACCTGGGCGAGGATTCAAGGTTTGCAGTAAACGCATTGCCTCGCGTAGCTGATCTTCTTTCAATCGGCTTTTACGCATAAGCGTACGATAGTCTTTGCTGCTCAGTAAGTCAGAGTACTCTTCAATCAGTTGCTTTGCTTCAGCAAGCCACGGTGTGTCTTCTGAAAACTGGCGCAATTGCACCATCAAACATTCTTGTGGAGAGCGTGAGCCAGAACCAATAGGGTCGAACATCTGAATGCGCTTTAGCACACATTCTATTTCGTCCATTTCAATCGGCTCTTCCATATCATCATCGTTAACCGCTTCTAAAATATCATCAAGGGTAACGGTTAAATAACCTGACTCGTCAATAGAGTCGATGATTGCTGTAGCGATTGCGCGATCGGTATCCGAGAAATGGGTAAGGCGCATTTGCCAAAGAAGGTGCTCTTGAATATCTTCAGTAGTCTCACCTTGGAAGATTTGCTCGTCGTCATTGGATGGACCCGGAGCAGGCGAAGATGAAGCAGAGTAGTATTCGTCCCATGTGCTGTCGATTGGCAGCTCATCGGGAAGATCGTTTTTCTCAAGTGCATCGCCGGCTTCTAGTGTGTCACTAGATGCAGAAGCAGTGGCCTCAGAGCCGCTGTCATCGTTGTCGATATTGTTCTTTTCTAGTTGCGGCTCGTCGTTACCTTCTTCAACTTCTAATAGCGGATTAGAATCGAGCGCTTCTTGGATCTCTTGTTGAAGATCAAGTGTAGAAAGCTGCAGCAGTTTAATGGCCTGCTGAAGCTGTGGTGTCATGGTAAGTTGTTGGCTAAATTTTAGCTGTAAAGATGGTTTCATCTACGTCTTATTTAAATGCTCTAAATTGAATATACCAGAGCGAAACTGAAAAATGACAATTCGGTTACATTAACTATAGCCTGAATTGTTCGCCTAGGTATACATCCCTTACTTTTTGATTACTTAAAACC
This sequence comes from Alteromonas sp. MmMcT2-5, assembly GCF_022348315.1. Lineage (NCBI taxonomy): Bacteria > Pseudomonadati > Pseudomonadota > Gammaproteobacteria > Alteromonadales > Alteromonadaceae > Alteromonas > Alteromonas sp. MmMcT2-5. The sequence continues at coordinate 60,797 of NZ_JAKRFB010000014.1, forward strand.
TGTTCCGCCGTTCCTTGCGCAATAAGCTCGCCATGACTCACAATGTACGCCTTTTCACAAACATCCAATGTCTCTCGTACGTTATGGTCCGTGATAAGGATTCCAATACCCCTATCGCGAAGATGTTGTATTATCTTCTTTATATCATTAACTGATATTGGATCAACACCAGCAAATGGTTCGTCTAACAAAATAAATTGCGGTTTTGCTGCCAGAGCGCGGGCAATCTCAACGCGACGGCGTTCGCCCCCTGACAAACTCATCCCCGTACTATTACGTATATGGTTAATATTAAATTCATCAAGTAGCGCATCTGCTTCTTCTTCTTGCTGTTGTGAATTTAAATCTTTACGGGTTTGCAAAATGGCCATGATATTTTCATGCACTGTGAGCTTTCTGAAAATAGAGGCTTCCTGCGGTAGGTAGCCAATTCCGCGGCGTGCGCGCTCGTGCATGGGCTGATGAGTTAGCTCATTGTCGTCGATTTCAATCTTGCCTTTATCCAGATTCACTAAACCAACAATCATGTAGAATGTGGTGGTCTTACCAGCGCCATTTGGGCCAAGAAGACCAACAATTTGACCCGTTGAGACAGACAGGCTTACATCTCGTACAACCTGTCGTGACTTGTAAGCCTTAGCAAGATTTTTAGCGCTCAAAGTTGCCATTGCTATTCATTGCCCTCGTTGTCTTTTTTGTCTTTCTTAGACGAAGTTTTGCGAATGGTCTCAGGTGTGAATACTGTGGTCACTCGACCCTCACCATCCTTACCTGCGCCGCCAGTCGCTAGCAATTGCTCGGTAATCATATCGAACGTGATGTTGTCACCCTGTACTTTACTGGTGTCTTGTTTCAACTCTGCGTTTCCGGCAAGAGAAATCGTTCGGTTCACCACTTCATAGCGTATTTCATTAGCTTTTGCCGAAACTGGCGTGCCGTCTTCCAATTGCTGGGAATAGCTTGCAGGCTTTCCTCTAGCAATAAATATTTCACGACCACCACCGTCAGTGGCAATTACTTCCACTTCGTCAGCTTCAATAACCAAAGAGCCTTGAGTTATGAGTACGTCGTCTTTGTACAACGCGGTTTTATTTTTACCGTCGATAAACTGGGTGTTCGAGCCTATTTTTATGGGCTGCGAAAAATCATCTTCACTGGCGTGTACCGCACCGCTAGCGATGGCAAGCAATAAACTAGTTGCTAGGGGAATAAGTGGTTTGTACATGATCTAAAAGCTCGTATTCTTGTGTGCGTAAATTCGCGTTAAACCCATTACTTAAAATGACATATTGGGTGCCCAGTATTTCAACGGGTTGGTCAGATGTCATTTGCTTGGTTTCTAAATTAATTTGAATGTACTCGGTCGATATACTTCTGACAAAGTCATCGCCAGTTTGGTTCTCAATATTAACTTGGTTTTCCAGCTGGATTAGCTCGTTATTGTATAGTGTACCTTCATCAGCGGTTACCACCCATGGTGATGACGCGTTTTCTGTATAAAGGGTGTATTTAGGTTGCTGAAACAATACAAAGCCAAGCTGGTCGTAATGCTCCATCGACTCTGCAAATACTTTGTGATTTAACTCACCGTCTTGATTGTACAGCGTAGTTGTTAGATTTTTTGCTTTGTAGGCGGGCTTTAGCGCATCGTTTTCACGATTCCCCTGCGTTTCAGGCTGCTCTTCCATCCACGTAGGGATGTACATCAGCATCGCCAGAATAAATAGCGCCGATATACTTAATCCTAAGCGATTAAAGCCAAACAGGCTCATACACTAGCTCCAAAAATCTCATTTGCTACCCCTTTGGCCTGCAAAATGGTATCCGATATTTCTCGGACCGCGCCAAACCCACCGGGAAGGGTCGTAATCCAGTTAGCTTGTTTTGCTACGTAAGGATGGGCATCGGCAACCGCAATTTTAACCGCAACGTGCTTGTACATACCCGTATCTGGCATGTCATCACCTACCGCAGCCACTTCGTCAGTGTTTAACTCAAGGCGTTTCATCAGGTCGCTAAGCGCGTCTGCTTTATTCTCTTCGCCTTGAATTATATGTGCAACATTCAGTGCCTTCATTCTATTTTCAACAATGGCAGAGCGACGTCCAGTAATAACCGCAACATTCACTCCATTGCTCACTAGCGCTTTTACACCATATCCATCACGGGTATGGAATGCTTTAAGTTCTTCACCGTCGTTACCTAAGTAAATTCGACCATCTGAGAACACACCATCAACGTCGCATACCAGCAACTTTATCTTGGCTAGTTTTGCGAAAAGCGAGTCATTTATTTCCGTGTACAAGGTGGTTGTCATTTAAAGCACTCCTGCTTTTAGTAGCATATGCATGTTAAAAGCCCCAACAGGTTTGCGCTTATCGTCAGTAACCATTAACGCACTAATTTTATGGGTTTCCATCAAATTCAGGGCTTCTACAGCCAGCTGACCTGCGGTGGTAGTCTTGCCGCCTTTAGTCATTACTTCTTCTACTGTCGCACTGTGTACGTCTACGCGGGCATCGAGAATTCGTCGTAGGTCGCCATCCGTAAAGACGCCTGTCAGCGTACCGTCTGCCGCTATCACGCCTGTCATACCCAACCCCTTTTTAGATATTTCCAGCAGTGCGTCAGCAACAGAAGCACTGGCATGGACAAGGGGGATATCACTGCCGCTTTGCATGATATCGCTAACTTTAAGCAGAAGTTTTCTGCCTAAACTGCCGCCTGGGTGCGAAAGCGCAAAGTCATCTGAGGTGAAACCTTTTTGGTCGAGCAGTGCTACCGCAAGCGCATCACCCATAACCAGTGTGGCGGTTGTGCTTGACGTAGGAGCAAGACCTAGCGAACACGCTTCTTTTTCAACGCTGATATCAAGCACGACATCTGCGTGTTGCCCTAATGAACTGGAAGCACTGTTGGTCATGGCGACCACCTGTATGCCTAAGCGTTTAACTACGGGCAATAAGTTAACGAGTTCGTTAGTCTCGCCAGAATTAGAGATGGCGAGTAAGACATCGCCTTTGCTTAGCATGCCCAAGTCGCCATGGTTGGCTTCACCAGGGTGCATGAAAAATGCAGGAGTACCTGTACTGGCAAGCGTAGCGGCAATTTTATTTCCGATATGCCCAGACTTTCCCATACCACTCACGACAACTTTACCCTTGCAGGCAAAGAGAATATTACAGGCAGCGATAAATTCATTGTTTAAGCGCTCTGCCAGATTAGCAATAGCTTGAGTTTCAATTTCAATAACGCGCTTCGCTGAGTCGATATAGTTCATCTGAGTTTGTGTATTCATGATTATCCGAATAGCCAGAATTGATAGCCGATAAAGCAAGCCAGAAGTATGAATCCATTTGTTCTTGATATTGTACGTTTGCCGATTAAATCGAAGCTGAACAAGAACAATAATAATGTTAAACCAAGCATTACGTACATATCTCGGCTGTAAACGTCAGGGTCCAGGATACCAGGCGCGATTAACCCGGGCATGCCAAGTACGGCAAGCAGGTTGAAGATATTTGAGCCGATGATATTACCCAGTGCTAAATCGTCTTCCCCTTTTAGTACACCCGCAACACTTGCTGCTAGTTCAGGTAGACTTGTACCAAACGCAATAATCGTTAGTCCGATAACCAAATCCGAAATGCCCATGTATCTGGCAATTTCTACTGCTGAGTTCACCAAAAAGTGAGCACTTAATGGTAGTATTACAAGGCCTACACCAATCCAAATGAGGGCTGACGTATTTGAAACGCCTTTGGGGATTTCATCTGCGGTTTCCGCAACCAGAGGGTCTTCTTTATCTACCTGTAGCGACAACCACGCCATCATTGCCAGTACGAAAATGAACAGGCCTAGTAGGATAATGCCTTCATAAGACTTAAGTTCACCGTCAAACATAAAGCCAATGGCAATCAATGAGATGATAAGGAGTGCTGGAAGCTCGCGCTTTAATGTTGTTGATGAAACAAGCAATGGTTTCACTAGCGCGGTTATACCTAAAACTAGCGCGATGTTCGTGATGTTAGAACCTAGCGCGTTACCCACGGCGGTGTTCATATTGCCATTTGCGGAGGCTATGGCGGAAACCACAATTTCAGGTGCCGAAGATCCCATAGCGACAATCGTTAGTCCGATCATCATTGGAGAAATGCCGATGTTTTTTGCTAATGCTGAGGCGCCATATACAAACCGGTCAGCGCTCCAACTCAGTACAATCAGCCCAACAAGAAAAATGACAATGTTTAAAAGCACAACAACCTGTAATAGAAAGTATTTCGCTAGATTGTCGCAAAAAGAGTGCCATTTGCCTATGCTCGCAGCGTTTTATTTTCGCCAAATACTGTCAATTGACGTAAATTTCCGCTGGATACGCAAATTAGGTCGCACTTACACACACAAGACTTCATATTCAGTTTCAGTTAAGAAACAACAAAATAGGATGGTATTAGGATTGATTTGGGAGGCTTGTAGGATACTAGATGGGCACTTGGGCGTGAGATACCGAATACCAGTCCGCATAGATAATTGCCCACTCAGAAGGCGCTGGCAAGTTTCCTAGCGAAGCGTGGGAATGCAGGAATGGCTGTTCCCTTTCAAATTCCCAGAATGAAGCTAGGAAGTTTGCCAGACCTTCCCGAAGGCCGAGTTTAAAATGTCCGTACTCTTTGTTGTGTCACCTTGATGTAGAACCACTATACCTGCGGTAACACGCCGCGATTACGAACATTTTAACTCTCGCTGCGTGGGTAATAATCTATACGGACTGGTATATATTCGTCTTAATCGAACATAACTTGTAACTTTTTGACTTTGGCGAGGGGCTTGAAAAAGCGTACAATGCCCTTAAATTACACCGCCCAGACAAGGTGTTCTATACCGTGTCTGGCGATAGAAATTCAAAAAAGTACACTGGAGAGTAAACTTTTTTGATTTTATGCGCTCATAAAGTAAACTGTGCAGTAAACCTTAAGAGTGGATCAAGTGAAGGCACAGAAATTGAATACTCACTTACTCTTATAATTTTAAAATTTTCTAAGTGGATTGAACGCGTTATTTTATAAGGTCTCAATCCAACGTCAGGGGTCGACATTTAAGTAACTATGGATCATTTAGTTGAAGTAGATAACCTTACCTTTAAGCGCGCTGATCGCATCATTTATGATGGGATATCGCTAAAGGTACCCAAAGGCAAAATTACTGCGGTAATGGGGCCAAGTGGTATAGGTAAAACCACGCTGCTGCGCCTTATTGGCGGGCAGTTAACGCCAGATGAAGGTGACGTTAGATTCGACGGCGATTCGATTGTTTCTATGTCGAGAAAAACGCTATATGAGACACGTCGTAGAATGAGCATGCTTTTTCAAAGTGGTGCGCTTTTTACCGATATGAGTGTGTTCGATAACGTGGCGTTTCCACTTCGCGAACATACAAAACTTTCTGAAGACGTTATTGCGACAATTGTCGCTTTAAAGCTACAGGCAGTAGGATTGCGCGGTGCAGCTCAATTAATGCCTAGTGAATTGTCTGGTGGTATGGCGCGCAGGGCTGCTTTGGCTAGGGCGATTGCACTAGATCCAGATTTGATCATGTACGACGAACCCTTTGCCGGACAAGATCCTATATCAATGGGTGTGCTGGTTAAGCTTATTCGTGAATTAAACGACGCACTTAATCTAACCAGTATTGTGGTGACTCACGATGTCACTGAAGTACTGACCATTGCCGATTATATTTATATCTTAGCTGACAAGCGGGTTATCGGTGAAGGAACGGCGCAGCAAATCAAAGAAAGTGACTCTGAATTAGTCCAACAGTTCTTGAAAGGAAAAGCAGATGGTCCGGTACCATTTCATTATCCTGCACCTGATTTGAAAGCAAGCTTCTTGGGGGCAGATAAATGAAGTTCTTCCAATCAATAGGCGCTAAAACGATAGGGAAGGTCACTGCGGTTGGTCGAGCAGCTCTTATGTTATTCGGTGCGTTAATCGCTGTTCCTCGGCTTAAAAATGTACCGCTGGTGATTAAGCAATTGTATGTAGTGGGCGTTCAGTCGCTACTCATTATTATGGTGTCGGGGTTATTCATCGGCATGGTAATGGCGCTACAAGGCTACACCATTTTGGTTGATTATGGCGCAGAAGGTAGCTTAGGCCCCATGGTCGCACTTTCATTGTTAAGGGAGCTTGGTCCGGTTGTGACCGCATTGCTTTTTGCTGGGCGAGCTGGCTCAGCCTTAACAGCTGAAATAGGCTTAATGAAAGCCACGGAGCAGCTGAGTAGTTTAGAGATGATGGCGGTAGACCCGCTACGACGTATCGTCGCTCCGCGTTTTTGGGCGGGAATGTTAGCGATGCCTATGCTTGCCATTATTTTCAGTGCCATTGGTATTTTAGGCGGCCACTTAGTGGGTGTTGATTGGTTAGGCGTTGATGCAGGCAGCTACTGGTCAATTATGCAATCGACAGTAGATTGGAACCAGGATGTCATAAACGGCGTAATAAAAAGCCTCGTGTTTGCCTTGGTTGTGACGTGGATTGCCATATTTAAAGGTTACGATTCTATTCCAACATCGGAAGGGATCAGCAAAGCGACTACCGAAACGGTGGTCTATTCATCATTAGCAGTATTAGGGCTGGACTTCGTGCTAACCGCCCTTATGTTTGGTATCGAGTAGGGGATTGGAATGAGTAAGTATAAAACGGAAGTAATGGTTGGTGTGTTTGTCATGCTTACAATCGGTGCGTTGTTGTTATTGGCACTGAAAGTAGCAAACCAAACGGTAGCCACCGAAGGCGATACCTACACGTTATACGCAAAATTCGACAATATTGGCGGCTTAAAGCCGAGATCGGCAGTAAAGGTTGGTGGGGTAACGGTTGGCCGTGTGTCATCGATTACGCTAGACCAAGAAGATTTTACGCCAGTGGTTGAGCTGTCAATTTTAAATGAATACAACGGCTTTCCAGAAACCAGCTCTGTGTCTATTTTGACCTCGGGTTTGCTAGGCGAACAGTATGTTGGCTTCCAACCTGGCTTCTCTTTCGACGGTGTCGCTAATTTACAGAATGGCGATTACCTTCAGGATACTAAGTCAGCTTTGGTTCTTGAAGATCTCATTGGTCAGTTCTTATTTAATCGCGGAAGCGACGAAGACTAATCGCAGTATTACGGCCAGACGTATATTATCAGGTCGTTAAATTATTCCAGCGGCGTGATGAAACTTATTGGATTGCCATCAGGTCTGCTAAATAGAGTTTTAAGTTAGGAGAGTAATTTTGAAAAAGTTTATGGTAGCACTTGGCATCTTCATGATGTCTGTAGCGGGCATAGCGAATGCACAAGAAGTTAATGAACAAAACCCGTATGAATTGGTTCAAGACGTAGCAAACCGCACGTTTGAGCGCATCAAAGCGAACCAAGCAGCGATTAAAGCTGATCCTGAAATGCTACGCACTATTATGGAAGAAGAATTAGTACCTCATATCGACTACAAATTCGCTGCTTTTATGGTACTAGGTAAACACTTTAAGTCAGTACCTCAAGAGAAGATGGGCGAGTACATCAGCGTATTTCGTCAATATTTGGTAACAACCTACGCTGTGGCAATGGGCTACTACGACAACCAAGAAGTCATCTTTGAGCCTGAATCATCTTTTGATGATAAAAAATCAGTAACAGTGCGTGCAGTGGTTCAAGATCCAAACCGCCCTGAAATCAAAATTGCTTTTAAAGTTCGTAAAGATAGTAAAACGAACGAGTGGAAAGCCTACGATATGGTTGCTGAAGGCATCAGCATGCTAAACAGCAAGCGTAGCGAATTTGAATCAATCCTTCGTCAAGACGGTATCGATGCAGTTATCGCACTAATGCGCGACAAAATTGGTAAGCCAGTTGAGCTTAAGCAAGGCGAGCCAATCGAAATCGAAGGAGAGGCTGAGTGAGCCTATTCGAGGTAAACGACAAAGGCAATGTAGTGGTTCACGGTCATCTTGACCGTGAAACGCTGTCGAAGAATTTCTGGGATAGTTTGAGCGGAAATGAGCGTAGTACCTTGATTAACAATAAAAGATGTCTTGTTGATTTAAGTGACGTTGAGCGCGCAGACAGTGCAGGTTTGGCTTGGCTTATTAATGCCGTTAGGGATGCAAAGCAAAATGGTGTTAGCATGAGCCTATATAAAATGCCAGAGAAGCTACGTAAGCTTGCTAAAATAAGCGACGCAGATAGCTTTTTACCCGTAGAATAAACACCCGTTAGCGAATTAAGAAGTAAGTTATGGAATTGTCTGAAATTGAAAAAATCTTGAAAGATGCGTTAGACCTTCACGAAGTCCATGTAAAGGGCGAAGGTTCGCATTTTAATATTATTGCGGTAAGCGATGCTTTTAATGAAATGAGCCGTGTGAAGCGCCAGCAAGCGGTATATGCGCCTTTGGCTGATAAAATTGCAGACGGCAGCATGCATGCAATTACCATCAAGACGTTTTCAGTAAAAGACTGGGAGCGTGAGCGCCAGTTTAATATTCCTCAATAATAGGCGTAGCACGTGGATAAACTCGTAATTAAAAAGGGCCCTGCGCTCAACGGTACCGTGCGCATCTCTGGCGCTAAAAACGCGGCCTTGCCATTGTTGATGACAAGCTTGCTGACTGACTCTCCTTGTCGTTACACCAACGTTCCTCGTCTTCGTGACATCAATACTACGACGGCACTTTTGCGTGAATTAGGTGTTGAAGTCGCACTACCCGCACCTAACGATATCGTTATCGATGCGAGTACGCTACAAAGCGTTACAGCGTCCTATGAGTTAGTACGTACTATGCGTGCGTCTATCTTAGTACTTGGCCCATTGCTAGCTAAGCAAGGTAAAGCGAATGTCTCTTTGCCAGGTGGCTGTGCTATAGGTGCGCGTCCAGTAAATCTTCATTTAACTGGCCTTGAAAAGATGGGCGCGAAGATTGAAGTAGACGAAGGCTATATTCGAGCCGAAGTCGATGGGCGTCTGAAAGGTGCGCGTATTTTCATGGATATGGTAAGCGTGGGTGCCACTGAAAACCTATTGATGGCAGCGGCGCTGGCTGACGGAACAACCATTCTTGAAAACGCGGCACGCGAGCCCGAAATCGTTGATTTAGCAAACTGTCTTATTCAGATGGGCGCGAAAATTAGCGGTGCAGGAAGCGATAAAATAACCATTGAGGGCGTGGAAACCTTAAACGGTTGTGATTATGCAGTGCTGCCTGACCGTATAGAAACCGGTACTTTCTTGGTAGCGGCCGCTGTGACAGGTGGGAAAATACGCTGTACTCATGCGGCGCCAGATACATTAGATGCGGTGCTAGATAAGCTAGAGCAGGCCGGAGCTAAAATCACCACTGGTGATGACTGGATAGAGCTAGACATGGAAGGGCGCAAACCGCAGGCTGTGCGAGTTAAAACCGCACCACACCCAGCATTCCCTACGGATATGCAGGCGCAGTTTGTTACCCTTAACTGTGTTGCCGAAGGCACGGGCGTAATTACAGAAACCATTTTTGAAAACCGCTTCATGCACGTGCCAGAGTTACAACGTATGGGCGCAGAAATAGCATTAGAAGCGAACTCAGCAGTGTCTAAAGGCAGCTCAAGCCTTAAAGGAGCTCCGGTAATGGCCACTGACCTGCGCGCGTCGGCAAGCTTGGTGATAGCTGGGCTCATCGCAGAAGGTGAGACTCACGTGAATCGCATTTATCACTTAGACCGTGGTTATGAAGCCATTGAAGAGAAGCTGGGTGGCTTGGGTGCCATCATTGAAAGAGTGAAAGAATAACTCAAGGTTTTGCACTTCTACGAAAAAGCGCCAGATAGCATATCTATCTGGCGCTTTTTTTGTGTCTATTATCTATGCGGGCTGGTATTAAATCTTCACGTTCTAAACTTGGGAAGTCGAATTAATCTGCCAGCTCCAACAATACTTATTGACCAGCGCGAAGCTCTGCAACCGTTGCCGTAAGAGTAATTGAACGCCCGTCGCGGCTGAGCTCAATTTCAAGTTCTGTACCGGGCTCGGTTTCGGCAATCATATCCAACGTTTTTGATGCGCTTTCTAAACGTACGCCGTCTATGGCTACTATGATGTCGCCAGGGCGGATACCCGCGATGTCGGCAGGGCTGCCTTTAGCTACTGCTGAAACGTCTATGCCTGGTCGGTTGCGGTTTTCACCGCCAACAAAACCAAGCTGCCCGCGAACAACACGTCCATTGCTGATAATTTCATCCATGACTCGCTTAGCTAATTCGTAAGGCACGGCAAAGTTAATGCCGTCTACATTGCGAGCGCGATTATTTGAATCTAGCACTTGGAAGTTGGCGTTAGTGATACCCAGCAAAATACCATTGCTATCTACCAGCGCGCCACCAGAGTTACCTTGGTTCAAAACTGCGTCGGTTTGAATGAAATCAACATAATTAGATAGACCATTTCGTCCGGCTCTGCTTACTATGCCTTGAGTAATGGTTTGTCCCAGATCGAAAGGATTACCAATCGCCATCACCACATCACCCACATGGGTGTCAGGTTCCGATACCTGAGGAATAATATGCAGGTTATCAGCGGTGACTTTTAACACGGCAAGGTCGGTCAGTGGGTCGGTGCCCACAATTTGCGCTTCCAAAATACGTCCATCTTGAACCGCTACGTAAATGCTATCGGCATCTGCAACTACGTGGTGACAGGTAAGCAAATAGCCATTTTCTGTCATGATAACGCCAGAACCCAAATTGGTGCGCCCACGAGATTGATTTCTGAATAGGCCTGAACCGTTCTCAATACTGACGCTGTAGATATTGACTACTGCAGGCGCAGAGCGGCTCAGGGCAGTAAAATAGCTTTCGCGACTAGCGCTTACTGATGGAGAGTTAAAGAATCCTTGAGCAAGGCCTTTGCCTTGACGTAGATCGGGTAGGAAAACTAAGAGTAGTGCAGCAACAGCTACGCCAAGAAATACAGATTTTAGTAAGAAGTTAAAAATTGAGCGGCCAGTCACAAATCACACTTTTTGTTATCTGTCGCACTTAATTAATACGTGCCGTTAACTTAGCACTACTTCACAATCTTAAAGCGCAACATTCTTAAATTATCATCTTACGGCAAAGGATATCACTTTATTTAATAAACTACCGTAATGAAACGCAAATTTTGTGCAACTCAATTTGCACTAGCATGTACTTCAAAACCTTTCATGCTGTTCATACAGCGTTATTTACGTGGACATAGGTGTAGCTCGAGAATGCGGCTTATCAGAGGAGCCCGTAAAGAAGCCCCTTTAGGAAGCTAGGAGCACATTGTTTTCAACGGTTATCATTTGAAAACAAAAACGGCGCTTATAAAGCGCCGTTTTTATGCTAACCCTCAGCTTGGACACCAACGCGTCTGAGCTGAGGATGTAATTGAAGTGCTAAATTGCTACTGTCTGATTACCAAATAAAGCGTAGAGTTTCCACGTTTTACATTGAGTGCGATAACGCCTTTGGCTTCGTCTAGTGCATTTCTGAACTCTGCAACCGTAGACGTACGTACTCGGTTAACGCCGATTATCACATCATCAGATTGAAGACCAATTCGCGCCGCAGGCGCACCACGCTCGATATCAGAAACCACTACACCAGCATTCCCAGCATCGTCAGTGCCGTTAGACAGGGTTGCTCCTTCTAGGGCTGGGTGAATTTGAGCAGCAGTCACTGTCGTATCTGTAGCGTCATCTAATACAACGTCTACATTCATTTTCTTACCTTTGCGCATTACCGTGAGCTCAACTTCAGCGCCCGCGCCCATACTCGCAATTTTTGCGCGCAGTTCTTGGAAGCTATGAAGTTTACGACCATTAATGGCAGTAATAATATCACCGGCTTGCAGACCACCTTTTTCAGCGGCAGAGTCTGGCTGCACTTCGCTCACGAACGCACCAATGTTCACTTCCGCATTCATGGCTTCTGCAAGGCCCGCGTCAATATCGCTACCTAAAATGCCTAGAAGGCCACGGCGAACTTCACCAAATTCTGCAATTTGATCAATTAGGCTTTTCATCATATTGGCAGGAATAGCAAAACCAATACCGACGTTACCGCCGTTAGGACCAAAAATAGCGGTGTTGATACCAACCAGTTCACCGTGAAGGTTAACTAACGCACCGCCTGAGTTACCGCGGTTAATTGCTGCGTCGGTTTGAATAAAGTCTTCATAACCACCAATGTTCAAGCCAGAGCGGCCCAGAGCACTTACAATACCAGAGGTAACCGTTTGAGAAAGACCAAACGGATTACCAATAGCTACTACAAAGTCGCCTACGCGCAGCGCGTCAGAATCGGCAAGCGGTAACGCTTTTAAATCATCAGGTTCTATTTTAAGTAGCGCGATATCGCTTTGCTCATCTGAACCTAGCTTTTTCGCCTTAAACTCGCGACCGTCAGTTAACTTAACAGTGATTTCATCTGCATTATCAACAACGTGGTTGTTGGTAACGACATAACCTTTATCGGCATCTATGATGACACCAGAACCAAGACCTCGGAAAGGGCGCTCTTGAACCTGTTCTTGCGGGGCGCCGAAGAAGTAGCGAAACATCTCGGGTACACGCTGCGTAGAGGTTTGTGTTCCTTCTACCGCAATGCTCACTACCGCTGGGGTAGCTTCTTCTAGCATAGGGGCTAAAGAGGGAACTTCATCTTTCTTATCAGAAAAGAACGGTAACGCCGCCTGTGTGCTAGCAGTAAAGCCCAATGAACTTACAACAACGGCAGACGCCAATAAACAATGGCGGAAAGACATTTTCATGTTCGCTTACACTCCTTCATGTTATATGCGACATAGCATGGTTTCACTAAAAGAGTCCGAGGTCGTGATAAAGTTCCCGATGTTACTGTTTTTCTGCGGTATTCTTATCAGATCCGCCGACGAACAGCCCAGAACCCGAGTTAGCGAAGTCTCTTGGCTGTGTGTCAGATACACGCTGAACTCTCGATTTGTCAGACCCTTTTAGGTTGTTACGTAAATACGTAGTTGCTTGTTCCCCATAAAAAGGAACTTTGCTGTCATCATCGCTGCCTTGCTCAAGCAGCAATTCATACTCTTCAATTTGTTGCTTTAAGGTTTCGCACTGGCTTTCAATGCTCTCTAAGCTTTGACGAGTTTGATGAATGTGGTGTTGCGCCTGCTGTGCGAGGATCTCTTTAACTTGCTTCTCAGTCTGTGCAGTATTGCCTGCGCCCTGCTTTTGTTGAAAAAAGCGACCTGCGAAAAAGCCAATAATTAACCCAACTACTAACAAAGCAAGAGATACTAACAATTCCATTATATTCTCCGAATCAATCTACATCTTGCAGCCGACCTTTACTTCTACGATCTAAAAGCTGCTTTCGACCATACGCTGAATATAGCAAGGTCGAACCCGAAAAGCGCATACATCGTGACATTTATTCGGTGTATGTCGAATTTCAATGTGAGATTCTACCGTGATTTCCATTAAAATTAAGGTCATAATTGAGAAATTCAAGCAGGTCGGTGCAGCAAGCGCCGCTATTGACTTTTGTACGGAGTGGTTTCGGCGATGACGCCATGGGAAAAATATCAGCTAGATCTTCAGTCGTCTGACTTTCATTACGACGCGGCGCAAGAAAATGCAGTAAAAGAACTTCAGCGTTTGTTTGATGAACTTACCCAGCCTGAAAAGAAAACGACGTGGCGGGTAAAGTTAAAAGCAGCGTTTGGGAAAGGCCATGCGAAGCCTGGTATCCAGGGCATTTACTTTTACGGTGGGGTAGGGCGAGGCAAAACCTATTTAGTAGATACATTCTACGACTGTTTGCCTTTCGAAAAGAAAATGCGCGTGCATTTTCACCGCTTTATGTACCGTGTGCATGATGAACTAAAGCAGCTTAAAAACGCACAAGACCCGCTAAAGCTGGTAGCGGCTAAGTTAGCAAAAGAAGCGCGGGTAATATGCTTTGACGAGTTTTTCGTGTCTGATATAACCGATGCCATGATTTTAGGCACGTTAATGGAAGAGCTGTTTGGTCACGGTATTGTGCTGGTGGCGACGTCGAACATAGTCCCTGACGATTTGTATAAAAACGGATTGCAGCGTGCGCGGTTCTTACCTGCTATCGATCTACTCAATCAGAATACCCGCGTGGTAAATGTTGATAGCGGTATTGATTATCGTCTTAGAACGTTAGAGCAAGCCGAAATTTATCACTACCCACTTGATGGCGAAGCCACCGAAAACTTGCATAGCTACTTTTCTCAATTAGCTCCGGAAGAAGGCTCTAAAGGCGAAGATATTGAGGTGAACAACCGAAAAATACCGACGCTTAGAAACGCTGACGGGGTATTGATGATTGATTTTAAAGCCTTGTGTGGCGGGCCCCGCAGCCAGAGCGACTACATTGAGTTAAGCCGTTGTTATCACTCAGTGCTTTTAGCCAATGTTAGGGAAATGGGCCAGCATAATGACGATGTGGCACGCCGCTTTATTGCGATGGTGGACGAATTTTACGAGCGAAATGTAAAGCTGATCATATCTGCAGAAGTCGCGTTGGAAAGCTTGTATACCGAGGGGCTACTTAACTTTGAATTCAGGCGTTGTCTTAGCCGCTTAAAGGAAATGCAGTCACACGACTACCTGGCAACCGAGCATTTGCCGTAAGCATAAATATGGAGTCAAAGTACATATTGACCTCATTAAAAATGTGAAAGCTACCAACCTACACCCTTTCTAGGGGCGTTCACATTGGTATTACACGAAAATTAAGGTAGAATTTCGCCCAAATTTTTTGTGTCGCTTAGCCTACCGTTATTTTGGGCAGTGTTTCGCTTGGCAATTTTTAGCACCGTCGCGTTCGGCCATTTATTGAAACGTCGAGTTCGACAATGCTACCAAGTAAGGCAGAGCGATGCGCCTGATGAACGGTCAGGCAACAGGTAGCCCGATAAAACCCAACGCAGCATTTCAAATTGCGAGAAAGAGACTTTTAAGATGGGAAGAGCATTCGAAGTTCGTAAAAACGCCATGGCAAAAACTGCCGGCCAAAAAACTAAAGTTTATTCTAAATACGGTAAAGAAATTTACGTATGTGCGAAAAATGGTGGTGCCGATCCAGACACCAACCTTTCACTTCGCCGCCTAATGGAAAAGGCGAAGAAAGACCAAGTACCAAGCCACGTTATTGAAAAAGCGATTGATAAAGCCGCTGGTGGTGCTGGCGAAGACTTCCAGCCTATGCGTTATGAAGGTTTTGGCCCAGGTAACTGCATGGTCATTGTTGACTGCTTGTCTGACAATGCAAACCGCACCATCACTGAAGTACGTAACTGCTTTACTAAAACCAACGCGAAACTTGGTGCACAGGGTGCGGTATCGCATATGTTCGATCACCAGGCGGTATTCCAGTTTGAAGGTGACGACGAAGACGCTATCCTAGAAGTGCTAATGGAAGCCGACGTAGACGTAACTGATGTTGAAGTTGAAGACGGTAAAGTTACAGTTTACGCGCCACACACTGAATTCTATCAAGTAAAAACAGCGCTAACTGAAGCCTACCCAGACATTAGCTTTATTGCAGAAGAAATGAGCTGGATGCCTCAGACCGAAACTGAGATAAGCGAAGAAGACATGCCGATGTTTGAAAAATTCATGGACATGCTTAACGACTGTGATGACGTGCAAGACGTTTACCACAACGCGATTACGCCTAACTAAGTGTTCACAGTAATTAAGTTGTTTAAAATATAATAGAAGCCCGAAATTTTGGGCTTCTAAAAAACTTTGGAAATAAATAAGCTTTTTAGCTGACGTTAGTTTCATAACAACTAATTACTCCTTGTTCATCAAGCAACAATAAAATCTCTTCTGCAAACCTTTCTAAAATGACATTCATTGTCCATTTCTTTCTACCAAATTCAGTTCCTTTGAACTGGATTGCGATTTTTAAAGTTTTATTCCTAAATGAGTTGGGCACGATAGGCTTTAATACTTCGTCAGCGTGTATAATTTTGTCAATTACTTGTTGCAACGTCACTGGTCTTTCTACAAGCTCGTTGTCATAGTATAGACTTTATGACTTACCAAGCTCGTAGATTGGAAATTTGATGACCTTTTGATATATGTTTACGCTCAATGCAATCGCAAGGCTAAGAAGGTTACTCTATGTAAGGCTTTCGACAGCACCAGAACAACTATTAGAAAAACGTAACCCTTTCCCATCTTCAGAACAGTTACTAGTCGTATAAACTAACCCATGACAGATTAGGCATAGCCTCCTTATTTCGTCAAAGTCTTGCCTATGTTTACCTAGTACAAGTTGCATACGTATCTACGTTTGAAGTTGTTAAGGAGAAAGGTCAGTGTTAATAATTAGCCGACAGTTTTTAATAGAGAGAAATTATGAATTTTTTAGCCATTAGAGTTGGTTGGATGAAAGAGTATAAGGGAATTACGCAAAGTGACTATATTATTGGCGGTGGTAAAAACCCAGAAGAGACTGGCCGCGGTGTGGAGGTGTGTAACTTTCTGACTCATACTGACGGATACGTTTACGGTAATGTTGGAGTTAAGAGAGATAATTTACCCGGTCACAAAGTTGAATTGTCCATAAATAGGTTAGGTGCTAATGATGAGGATGATTTTATTACTGATATTCCAATATTCTTTTTTGGCGGTAAACAATTTAAAGGAATAAATGAAAACCGTTTAATTGGATACTACAAAAAAGCAATAGTGTATCGAAAATCGCAGCGACTACCAGTAGATATGGTAACGCACGAAAAAAATCAACTAAAGTACTATCGATTTAAAGCGAAAGCTGAAGATGTCGTATTATTAAAACAAGTTGATCGGACTACTAAGTTTTCGCCCACGACCCAATCGCAATGGTGTTTTACTCCAAAGAAATATATTAACGTCGTTAAAAATATCTCTTTTTCAAAAGGTTCCATAGAAAAAAACTCTCCCAGAAAGTCTGGTAGAAAAAATACACCTTATTTACAGCGTATTGAAGTTGAGCGGAAAGCTGTAGCATTAACGATAACGCATTATGAGGAGTTCGGTTATGAGTATATCAAATCCGTAGAAAGCGAAAACTGCGGTTATGATCTAGAGATAGGTAAGGGTAAAGGTAAACTATGTGTAGAAGTAAAAGGTAGAGGCCAACAATCTCCAGACATAACATTGACTCCGAACGAATATAAGTATTTTAAGGAAAGAAAGAAAAACTATCGACTCGTAATTGTTACAGGATGTATGACCGATGAACCAAAAATTTTTATTTGTAAATTTAAGGATAAGAAGTTAATTGTCATAAACAATCAAGAAATGTCAGTAGTTGGAAAGACTGTGGAATCTTTCAGGTTACAAATTAATTAATCATGGGGTGAGACTTTTCTAGATACTTTCAATAATTACAAGCTTAGTTTTTATATAATACAATATTTATAGAAAAACTCAGTAAAGTGATAGTCATGGCAACATTTTTACTTAGTACTACATAATTATAAAGTAGTTAAGTGTCTAGAGAGTTCTAGTCGATTCACTGGGCTAATAAATACACGCTTCATTACAGGTATACCGTTTCGTACTTGATTGGCGCTAGCAGCCTAAGAATACGGTTTTCTTGCTGATAGGTTAGCCCCACATCGCGCATCGCGCCTTGGACATACTCCACCAATATGTAAAATTCACGCTCCTTAATATTGAGACCGGTATGAGACTCCAACATTGTTTTTCCATCATATTCGCAAGGCCCGCCAATAAGCTCGCATGTTTGCAATACAAGTTGATCTCTTAAATGTTTTTTGGGAACACCTTTGAAGTAATGACCAATTACGGGGTCAGTGTAAATTCGCGTAATCGCTACACCGTATATGGTATTGAGCGTTTTATGGCCGCCAATTTCTTCATAAAGGGTTTGTTCAGGAGCGCTAGCGCATGCGGCTATTAATACGCTTAACGCAGCAATTACCATTAACCGGAAGCGGTGTCTGATCATCTCGTTCCCCTATCAAAAAGTGCCGTTTACCGTTAGATAAAATCCTGAAGAACTTTCTTGCAAAGGTAAATTGCCCAGATCCACATAGGCAGCGGTAATTGAAATAGATTTATTTGGGAAGTAGGCAATAAAGGCATCAACAACGGTGTCTTCTTCAGCTAAGCCTCCTAACCGATTGGTTTGCGTTCTAAACTCTGTGCCAATTGCTGTGGTAGGGCTAATTAATATCGCTACAGAGCCCTCCCATTCGAGCTTAGCGCTATCGTTGTTTTCAGAACCAAATCCAAGTAAGCCAAACACATTCGCTTTTGTATACCGTGCGGTAAGATTGGTAAGTAAATTATAACCTGAGGGGGTGCCTAGCCACAGTTTCGTGGCTGAAAGGTAAACGTCGGTACCACTGTCGTCTGTCGCACCTAGCAGCATTGGGACGCCTACGCCGGGCAAGGGGGTCGTACCGTCGGGTAGCGAAAGAGAGTTGTCGTAGTCTCTGTTTTTCTTGTATTGTGCACCGATGGATACTTGGGGTATCCATGAGTTTTGAGTAAAGACGCCATCACCAAGAACCTTAACTTTTGCACCGATTATATCTTGCTCAATGGTGGTACTGTTGGCGTTTGTGATAGCACCTTCTGTGAGTAAGGCGAAAACGTTACTTGTCAACCCTGAAGCAATATCGAGGCGTTGTCGCTGCACGCTAAGCTCTACACGGTCAAATAAACTAACACTTGCTCCTGCTGTTGTAAGGGAATAATCGCTTAGGCTTAAGTATTGAATATTTGCCGAATAACTGACCTCTTCTTTACTCGCGTATCCGCCAATAAATGCCCAAGGCGTAATGCCGCCACCCGCAGTGCCCTCGAAACTCGTAATACCACCGGATGCAATTAAGCGAGATCCACTGTCTGCGAATACGGGAGAAGATGCGAGAAAAAGAGGGAGGAGCAAATGCCTAATCATAAGGTAAGCCTAATGTTTTTAAATGGTTTTTTGTAATTCTATTAATCAGCATAGCGCCTATCCCATGAATTGTGAAATGCACGCTGCTGGCGACACTAGCTATTATCGAATTTTTATTATCAAAAAATATTTGAAACTGATTCGTTTTTTATAGGGCTTATCATTGAAAAGCCGAATCTATACCATACACGCCATATTCATTGAGTACTTTAATTTTCTGTTCGCAGCATTCATGCGTGAACAACAAATAGCAGACGTATTGAGGAGTTAGTTGTGTCTCATCCAATTATTGAAGATTTAAATAAGCGTTACACGGTTAAACAGTACGATGCGAGTAAACGCATTTCAGCTGATGATCTGGCGACAATTCTTGAGGCGTTGAGACTATCTGCGTCTTCAATCAACTCTCAGCCATGGAAATTTGTGGTTGTTGAAAGTGATGAAGCCAAGCAGCGTTTACACGATAGCTTTGCCAATAAGCATCAGTTCAATCAGCATCACGCTAAAGAAGCATCGCATACCATTCTGTTTGCCTATGATCCTAAATTTACAAAAGAGAAATTTGTAAAGCGTGTCGATGCAGAAGTAGCGTCTGGTCATCTACCCGAAGATATGCGTGAAAACTTCATGGGCGCTTACGCATTTGCGGAAGCGAACACCGATGAAAACGGTAACAACGCGGCTTGGACCAAAGCGCAAGTTTATCTAGCATTAGGCAATGTTCTTCACACGCTGGCGCGTTTAGGCATAGCGTCTACGCCGATGGAAGGTGTTGACGCCGAATTGCTTGGCGAACAGTTTAAAGATGAGCTAGACGGCCACGTTTGCGAAGTGGCACTTGCCATGGGGTACCCTGATACTGAGAATGATTGGAATCACGGCCTTCCAAAAGCACGCCTAGCGAAAGAAGACGTTATTACAATCGTTTAACTTGTAGAAATGTGACGTTCAAACAAACGCACGTCACTCGTAAATACGAGATGTAAAAAGAGCCCTTAGCATGGTAATGCCGTTCACTTAAGGTGAGCGGCATTTTTCTTTCTGCTGTATCGCTGTGGTCTCTTCTTAACTGTTCGGGGGAAGCTGCGTTCTCGCCGTGG